>PLAY01000076.1 GCA_003134375.1 Limisphaerales bacterium
TTTTGGGCGAGCACGGCCTCTTGGCCGCGCGCAGCCCGTCAGCCGCGTGAGCGGCAAAACCGACCGAAGTCGGGGATGGAACAAAATCGCAAACAGCGACAAAAACATTGTAGGCAAAGGACGGATTCAAATCAGCACCCCTCTCCATGTGGAGAAGGCTGTGGGGATACCCTAAAACGCGAGACTGCCAAGGGCTATTGTCCTTGAAAAAAAGTTCGAGCGGAGTCATAAAGACACACCAAAAAATCCATTTCCCCGTGGCCAGGCATCAAACACACCGGGGCCTCGCTCCTCACGACGAGCGGCTCTTTGCCGCCCGGCAACTCCCGGCGTTGCGCGCCGCCGCCGCCGACCTCTGCTGGCTGCTCGACCGCGGCTACGCCTCGCGCTCGGCCGTCGAACTGGTGGGCAACCGCCACAACCTCACCTCCCGCCAGCGCATGGCCGTCTCCCGCCACGCTTGCGCGCTCGAAGACGTTCAACGCCGCCAAAAACTCTGCGTCGAGCCTGGCCGGCGGGATTGTGTTGCTGTGCCGTGACGGTTGCTGCCGGGACATTGCCGGCATCCACCGGCGCTATCGCAAAATAGATGAAACCATTCCCGTCCTGCGCCTGATCGGCGAAACCGCCGCCGCCGGATGGAACATGGAAGTGGAATTGAGCTTCAGCCCCGACCACGTCCTGTCGCATACCGCCGAGATCATCGCCACCTCCGACGGCATCGTGCTCGACCGCTGTCAACGCTGGGTGAACCTCGCCCGGCTGATCATCACCGAACGCCTTCCGCAAACGCGGCTTCTGGATTTGTCATGGACGGGCTTATGAAGAGATGCGACGTGTCTTGAGGAATTGCTACGCCTACCCAAGCACATCGGGTGCCTGAACCGGCACTACAAAACTTTGTCCCACGTGGGACAAAGTTTTGTAAGGTCTTTGGCGGCGGTTTGCGGAAAGCAGGGCTGGGAAAAGCATTGTGTTCCCGTTCCATTCCGCGCAAGAAAAGGGCATGGTTTATCAAAAACAAATCCCGCTGGAAACCCGGGGCCATCGCCAATTGCACGACCTCACGGCGGACGTGGTGCGGAGCACAGCGGCGACGGCGCTTTCGCAGGACGTGACGCAATCGAAATCTTTGCAATATCCGTTCCCAAAGCGGTGTCGCGCCACGCTTGCCACCGTAGTCCAAAATGCAGCGCGCGGGAAAACGGGAGACGGTTGGAAAGGTTGCGCGCGGCCTGCGAGTTCATGGGCAGTCCTCTGGTTTCAATCCTCCTCGCGGAACTTCTTCACGGCAAACCGCTGGATGCGCACCGGCTCGAACTCGCCAATGCCGCCCTTGCGCCGCGCGGTGGTGAGTTGTTGCCCGACTGTTTTAATGCCTTTGACATCGGGCAGCAACACCCCGCGACGATTGTCTTCGGTGGCCAGCATGACGCCGTAACGCTGCGGGTCCAACTCCGCCGTCGAAGTGACTTCCTCCAGCGGGAAAAGCACGCTGACCTCGAAGCGCAAATGCTTCAGTTCATGAGCGTCAACCGGCGCAAAACGACCATCAAGGAAGGCGGCATCGCGCGCGACGTGCCACGTTTCCTCGGCGGTGTTCGCAAAGTGTGGTGTCAACGTGCCGACGCAGCCGCGCAACTTTCCTCGCCGACCGCGGATGGTAACGAAGACGCCGTGCCGCTCGCCCAGGATGCCCTCCACCGCGATTGCCGGTTCTTCCGTATCGCTGCGGAACGCGGCTTCGATCGAGCGCCGCGCGATCTGCGAAAGCACCTTTCCGGTTCCTTGGCCTTCGGACTTGTTCATTTTAGTGTTCATTTGGTGGCGCTGCCGAACCCGTGCCTCTATTCACCGGCATAATCTACTCCCAAGTGGAGCTTTAGGGAAGAACCTGTGTTCTGAACCTCCGTCGCGTGCGATAGAACGGTGGAGTCCGGAATCTTGGAAACGGCCCATGCCAGCCCGGAGTGGAGTAGTGCAACCGAAGTCTGTGACTGGCATACACACCAGTCGCAACGCGGCGAAAACGGGAGACGATTGGAAAGGTTGAGCGCGACCGGCAAGTGTCGGTGGCCGTGCGCAAACCCCTCACCAGGGACGCGAGAGATCGGGTCGCCTTTTGCGGGCATCCCGAGCGTTCACCTTCCGGCCAGTGGTTGCCAAATCTGCGGGCGGAATCTCAGCATCCTGCGGCGCTTGTGCCGACTCAGCCTGTATGGCAGTCATCGCTTCGGCGATCACCCCGAGTAATTCCTCCCGGCCCTGCTTCGCCATCGCGGAACAGGTAAAGATCGCCGGCAGCTTCTCGAACCATCCGGAGATGCGGGCCGTGAACGCCGCGATGTTCGCCTGCACCGTGGCGGGCGTTACCTTGTCCGTCTTGGTAAAGACGAGGACGAACGGGACGGAGTTGCGGGCGAGCCAGGCCACGAATTTGACATCGATTTCCTGCGGCGGCAGCCCGGAATCGAGCAGCGCAAAAACACAGCAAAGGCTCGTTCGATGCTTAAGGTAATCGTCCACCGCATGGTTGAACTTGAATTTGGCCTTCCGCGCCCCGGCGGCGAACCCATATCCCGGCAGATCCACCAGCCGCCAGGTCCGGTTCATCGTGAAGATGTTGATGAGCTTGGTAAACCCAGGCGTGGGCGAAACCCGGGCCAGATCCAATTTGCCCGAGAGCAGGTTCAGCAGGGAGGACTTGCCGACGTTGGACCGGCCGATGAAGGCGAATTCAGGCAGGGACTCGTCGGGACACGAATCCAGATCCGGCGCGCTGCAATCAAAAATGGCGGATGAAATGTTCACGATCGGCAACCAGCAGAACACTATCGCAGCAATTCCACGGCACCGATACAACCAATTTTCGAGGCGGGGAACTGTGAGGCAGAATGAAAAACGGCGGTAAACACGCCGCAATCCAGACGCTTCGCGAAATTTGGAGTCCGCCGGCAGTCGCGACAGCGTTTGGAGTGCGGTGGCTTCAGCACCGCTTTGGGAATGGAGCGCGAGAAAACAGGAAACGTCGTGCGCGGTTTTCAGACGTGCGAAATGGGATGAAATTAAACCGATTTATTCTGGCACCAGACGCCCCCGGATGGATATGCTTCAAACATTACAATTTCTCCCGGTTTAAAATGAGGACGGCCAAATTGATCCAAAATTCCGCGTCGCTCTGCGCGGTATTGAATTTGATGGCTGGCGCAAATCCCGCGCTGGCTGCACCCGCCCACTCAACACCCCCCATCCGCGATCCGAATACGCCAGGGTATGTCACGGGCAAAGAGCTGCCTGATGGTACCAATCCGCCGGCGGATGCCGACGGCAACTTCATCATTGGCCCGACTCACAATCGCGCACCGGAAATGACCGTGCAGACCAACGTGCCGCAAGGAACGGTATATGATTTCACCATGAGTTCGGCGGACAGCAAAATCTATCCCGGCATCGCGCGCGAGCCGGGTACTTTTGGCACGGTGGATCCCACCGACCCCGCCAAATTGGTGGTGACCACCAGCCATCCGGCTCCCTACACCCGCAAGGTATCAGTTTATGTTCCCAAACAATACGTCCCCGGCACGGTCGCACCGTTCATTGTCGGGGCGGACGGACCTGACCGCGCGCTGTTCACGGCTTTGGACAATCTGATTGCCGAGAAAAAAGTGCCGGGGATGATTGCCGTCTCCATCGGCAATGGCAGCGGCGATGCCCAGGGCAGCGAGCGCGGACTGGAATACGACACCATGTCCGGTGTGTATGCGGAGTTCGTCGAGCAAGAGGTGCTGCCGCTCGTGGAAAAGCAATGCCACGTGAATTTGACCAAGGATCCCGACGGCCGGGCGACGATGGGCGGCAGTTCCGGCGGCTCGTGCGCCTTGATCATGGCGTGGTATCATCCCGACCTCTACCACCGCGTTCTGACTTATTCAGGCACCGACGTGAACCAGCAGTGGCCGCATGATGCCGGAACCCCACACGGCGCATGGGAATTTCATGAATACCTCATCCCGAACAGCCCGGCCAAGCCGCTGCGAATCTGGATGGAAGTCGGCGACCGTGACCTTTTTAACTGGGATTTCCCATTTGGTT
>PLAY01000044.1 GCA_003134375.1 Limisphaerales bacterium
CATTGATTCAAAAACGCGCCGCAGGCATTGCTTGCACGTCTGCGTTACAACCGTCTTGTGGACATCTTTACAGGGATCACCTGCTACTCTCTTCAGAATCATCTCCGTACTACTGTTCCAAACATGGGGCAGGTTGAAACCGACGAGATTTACGTCGGTCTGGACAAAAAAGGCGCTCACTATGTTTTCCCCCTGCAAGCAAAAGGTGGAACGGACAAATTAAATGTAGTTCAAATCGAACAAGATTTTGGTGTATGCGAACACAAGTTTCCTTCTCTGGTTTGCCGCCCGCTTGGCGCGCAGTTCATCGACGATGGTGTGATTGTATTATTCGAATTCGAGCAAACCGCCGCAGGAGTTCGCATTAATTCCGAAAAGCATTACAGACTCGTTCCACCAGAGGAAATCAGTGAGGCTGATTTACAAAACTATCGCCAGCGTCAGGCTGACTAACTGCCACGTTATGGCGAAACGGCTGCGCGACGTTTGCGGTCTATCGGGAAGCGAGCCGTTTTTTTTCGTGTCGTTCGATAATTCATCAAGCGCGTTACAGGAGCTTTGGGTGCGAAATTCATGAAAACACGTGCTCTACTCAAACGAAAATTCCTGATCGGTCTGCTGATTCTTCCGCTGGCATCCGCTGCTTGGGCCGAAGGGACAAACCAGTTTCGCGGCGTGTATCTCGAACCCGGCAAGACCGCCGCCGACTACCGCAACGTGGCCTTGAACCCGACGGACAGCACCAATCGCGAACCGGTTTCGTTTCCCCACGCCACCAGCAACAGCGAGTACAACCAGCGCGAGTTCGCCGCCCGCTGCGCCATTGACGGCAACCGCCGCAACGACGACGTCCATGGCTGCGGCTCGTGGGGACCGCAGAAGCAGCCGGACATCTGGTGGCGGCTCGACTTCGGACGACCGGTGGAAATTGACAAGCTGGTTTTGTTTCTCCGCGCCGCCTGGACGCCCGCGGACGCGCCGCATGATTCCTACTGGCAGGAAGCCACCGTCGAGTTCTCCGACGGCTCCACCGAAAAGCTCGTGTTGAAGCAGGTCGCCGCCGGTCAGGAATTTCCGCTGCCCAAACGGACGGTTTCCTGGCTCGTGCTCAAAAACCTCAAACCCGCCGCCGCCCGCTGGTGCGCCTTGTGCGAATTCGAGGCTTGGGGACGGGATGCCGCCGGATTTGCCTACGTGCCTGATGCCGCCTTTGCCGCGCAGCTTCGACAGGATCCGCTGGTGCCAAGGCGATGGACGCCATGATGGGATTTCAACGCGCTTCGTGGGAGCAAGGTGTCGCCGGGCAGGCCTTGCTCGAAGCCGGAGAACGGGATGCCGCTATCGCGCTGGCCCGCGCCTCGCTCATTTATGTCAATCAAGACGGCGTGGTCGCCGCGCAGGGCGGTTCCACCACCGACCCGCTCATGCTGGGTGATTGTCTCTGGTGGTCGGCCCGCCGGACCGGCGATCCCGAACTCGTGAAAGCCGCGGACAACATGCTGCAATTCGCCCTCTCGGTCGCGCCCCGCGCTGCGGATGGCACGCCATTCCATCAAGCCAGCTCGCAGGAAATGTGGGCCGACGGCAGTTTCACCACCCCGCCCTTTCTCGCGGCAGCCGGACGACCCGATGAAGCGGTCGCCCAATTGCTCGGCGTTCATCGCCGGCTCTGGGACGCGGACAAAAAGCTGATGCACCATCGCTGGTCCGAAAAGAAACAGTCCCTGGTCGGGCCGGCTTTCTGGGGCGGGGGCAACGGCTGGACTGCCGCCGCGTTTGCGCGGGTCATTCGCTCACTGCCCGCCGACCGCACGGCTGACCGCGAACAACTGGCCGCCATGCTCAAGGAACTGCTCGATGGCTGTCTGGCGCACCAGCGGCCCGATGGATTGTTTTACAACGAAGTGGACAATCCGTCCTCGTTCGTTGAAACCAACCTGGCGGCCATGCTGGCGTATGCCATTTACGAAAGTGTGCGCGGCGGGTGGCTGCCGGAAAGTTATCTGGCCCGCGCCGACCAGATGCGCGCGGCGGTGCGCGCCAAGGTGGATCAATTCGGATTTGTCCAGGGCGTGGCAGGCGCGCCGCAATTTGATCGGCCGGGCGGCTCGGCGGAAGGCCAGGCTTTTTTCATTTTGATGGAAGGTGCTGCGCGCAAAGCCGGCCGCCCCACGCCCGCTCATTGACTTGTCGCCTTCCACCGTAGCAGCCAACGCCTGCCGGGTCGTAGCACTTGGAGCGAAGACTGGTGTGTCGGCTCCAACTTTCGCCGGATGAGAATGAGCGGACTCATGTCCGCTGCTACATCAATAGACGAGTACCAGCACCGCCGTTTTGGTGGGGCGAGCGTCCTCGCGAGCCGAAAGGTAGGGTCGCACCGCCGGGGCGACCGTTTTGTTCGGACGGCTCGGCGAGCCGTCCCTACCATCTCAATAAACAAGGACGAGTACGGCGGCATCCTTTGCCGACTTCACCACGTCCTCAAATTTTTCATCTTGGGTGTTCGGCGCTTTCAGTTTGGCTGACACGATGCCGATGACATTGCCCCGCTCATCCACCAGCGCCCCGCCCGAATTGCCCGGCTGCACCGGCACGCTGATCTGGAAATGGCGCGGGTCATCCTGTATGCCGGATAACGATGCAATTTCCCCTTTCTGAATGGAGAGGATCAGCAGGGTCTTTTGGATAAAAAAATTCTGCATCAGTAATTGGGATCGGATTCTTCGGGTCAGGGATGCTGTGGATATGTTCAACCTCACCATTTATTGTCGAAGGATATATTTGTTCCGAAAAACCGTAAAAACCAGCCGAACCATGTAACTTTAGAAAGCTGAATTTATTCAAATCAATTTCGAGCTTTTTAGGATCGACCAGACAGAGGCCTGAATTCAAAACGGTTTTGTAATACAGAGCTTCTGTGTCGTCAAAGTCTGGAAAGTATCGCCGGTAACCGCTCTTAAAGGAGCAACCTGCGCCAAGAATAATAAGAGTCGAGTTCATTTTATTTTACTAAAGTGCATATTCATAACTACGATACACTTTTGGGCGTCAAAACATAATTTCTTCGCCAATCGTCCATCCCAAACTGAATTGAGGAAAAGAGTCCGTGGCCAATGCGGACGGAATGCGGTTGTCGCGTCGAGCCTGTGGCTCGAACGAATCGGCGCAGAGCGCCGACACTACACGTCCCGTTTGCAGCTGCGTCGCGTCCGCCCATTAACCCGCCCGTCAGACCCTGCGGATGTCCGGCCAGAGCGGTTTCAGGTCCGGGTCTTGCAGGGCCATGTGTTTGATTCTGTGGACATCGCCCAAGGTGCAGGCTTTATCCAGCCAGGCTTTGGCCGCGTCCAAATCACCCAACTGACAGTCATAGCACGCCAGGTTGTAGGCGATGATTTGTTCCTTGGGAAAGGTCCGCTGGGCTTGAATTAGAATCGCGCGGGCTTGGGGAATTCCGCCGCCGGTTTTCCGCCGGGTCGCATACGCCAGCGAAACCCATGTACCCGGTTCTTCCGGTTCCAATTGGGTGAGCGTCCCGGCAATTTCCGCCGCCGCATCCCACTTCCCGGTTGCGGCGTGAATGTCGAACTGGACGGTGAGCACGTCCGGATGGGAATGAAATTGCGGCGCGATTTTTTCCAGCTCCGCGCCGGCCTCCGCGACGTTGCCCAATCCCAGCCAGCCGACGGCGGCGGAGAGATGATGGCTGTCCGGTGGTTCCAGCGGTTTCATGTTTCTATTCAATTAAAACACGGATGGACACGGATGCACACGAATTAAGACAAGGCCATGGCCTTGGCGAACCCGAAAAGCCTGACTGATTGATGAACTCATTTGCATTGCTTAAATTTTTTCCTATCCGTGCTCATCTGTGCCCATCCATGGTTAAAAATTTCCCCGGCGTGGATACGGCTAAGGCGAAATAGGTGCGCTGTACAATGGTGCGTTCGCGCGCAGGCTCAACAAATACGCCGCCAACTCCCGCGCCTCCGGCCTGGGCACGACTTCATAACCGGCGGGTGGCGCAAATTCCGGCGGCAACTTCAGCGCGTCCGGCGAAGGTTCGCGTCCGATTTTGCGAACTTCAAACAAATAGCGGAACGGCGGCATCGCCGAACCTTTCACCTCACTCTTCGGTGCGTAAAGGTGAAGCAACTGCCAGTTAGCGTCCGCGCGCGCGCCGGCGTTTGCCAGATCCGGACCGGCGCGGAGACTGCCGAGCTGCACCGGCTGGTCGTAGAGATAATCCTCGGCCACACTCTGGCGCATCCCCCACCCGCGCGCGATGTCTGGTCCGGTCGCAGTAATGTGGATTTCGGTTTTGCCGCCGCCGGCGGTGATTTTGGCGGATGCGGCGTCGGCTGCTTCCTTGGTTAGATTGATCAATACCAAGGACGAAATCAAATTCGTCACTGCTTGCGGATTTTTCCCAGCTTCAGTCAATGTCACACCACACGTCATGCCGGTCTGCCGGACCTGTTCGGTGTGGCAGGCGGCGCAGCCGTTGGCGCGATAAACCGACGAGCCTTGGGTTGCTTCGCCGGGGCGTCCAACCGGATAAACATCGGACGTGTTGAGAACGGTCGTCTGCTTTGCGCCGCCCAACTGCAATTCCGGCGCGAGCACAAAGCCGCACCAGGAACCACCCAGGGCGAGAAACACCGCGATAAAAATCCAGAAGCCGTTTTTCATGCCTTCACCTCTTGGTTTTTAAGCGGTGCAGTCACGATGGCATGCGCTTTTTTTAACAGCGATTTTCCCCAAACAAACGTCATCGCAAAAAAAATCAGGGCGAACAGCAAATTGCCCAACAGAATCAAGAGCAGGCCAACGGTGCTGGTGCGCAGGAAAGGCAACATCGCATTGGTCGCATCCATAAAAGCGATGCCGGGATTGTTCAGCTTCATCCCCTGCTCCACCCCGCCAATCGCCAGCGGAACGATGAACAGCAACACGCCAGACATCGAGAGCCAGAATTGCAGTCGCGCCAATTTCGGGAACGGAAGTTCAACCCCAACGACGCGTGGCAACAAATGATAAATCGCACCGAACATCGTCATGGCGAAGAAACCGTAGAGTTGCAACTGGGTCTGCGCCGGGCCGAACCAGGTGAATTCCGTCACGCGGCTGATGCGCGGGCATGCCATCGCGATGAACATCAATGACGAAAGCACAAACGATGCAAAGCCGAACCGGATGAAACAAAACGGCCCGCCCTTTGGTTCGCAGTTAGTCGGGGGTGCAGCTTGGGATTGCTGTCGACTCCCTCGCCCCGCCTGAGCGGGGAGAGGGCTGGGGGCGAGGGGATTTGAATTTAAAGATAAAGATGCCACCTCTCCCCGTCCCTCTCCCCCAACTTCGTTGGCGGAGAGGGAGGATAATGGCGCCGGTGTAATGTTGCATCCGCTGGTCGGGCCGCGCAGGGTTTTCCACATGATGATGGCGATGGCGAGCACGGGCACAACGGTTAGCGTGGCGGCGACGGAACTTAGCGTCGGCATCCACGCGGGCAGCGGCGCGCCCGGTGGAATGCCGCACCAGGTCCCAAAAAGAATCAGCGTCCAAAATGCAAACAGGGCGAGATAATAACTTTGCAACGGGCGTCCGCTGAATTTGGGCAGGAAATAAAACGCCGTGCCGACGCCGACCAGCGCCAGCCAGAGGAAGATCAGATTGTTGGCAAACCACCAGCCGATGATGCCCTGCACGACGCCGCGCACCGGCCAGGCGACCAGGAACAAATTGGCCGTCGAGTAAGTCCACGGGAACCATAACAACGCGGCGACCAAAAACCAGTGTGATGGATGCAGCGCGCGTTCGCGGCGGGCGGCAAAATTCATCATCGCCCACAACGCCAGCAACAAATAGGCGAAGAACAAAATGACCGAACCGGCGCGCGGAAATTCAAGCCACGCAAAGCCGGTGCTGTTGCCGGATAAAATGCCGATCAGACCGACAAGCACGCCCAGATGCCAGAGTTTTGCCGCTACGACCGGTACGATGGCACCGCGCAACGGCGCTTGGCCAAGCTGTGCCACCAGCCACAGCGCTACGCCCAGTCCGGCGGGAATGCAGAATCCGTAAAGCAGCGCGTCGTCGGCCGCCGGTTGAACCCGGCCATAAATCAGCCACGGACAGGCGGCGAGAAAATCGGGCGCATGAAATTTGATCGAGGCAATCATGGCGAGCACCGAACTCACCACCAGCCAGAACGCCGCGCCGCCAAACAACGCGAGCAACGGCAAGCGCAGGGAAGCATCAATCATCGGGTCCGGGATCTCGGCTCTGGCGTCCGGGGTTTTCATTTCGCTCATTTGCACAAATATTCGGCACAGTTCAATGCGCCTCGACGAAAAGCGGCGGAGGGCCGCCGCACTCCAAAACGCTGCGCGTGACACGATGATTCCTGAAATACGCGAAGCGTCCTGGACTGCGCCAGCCCTCTGGCGCTTTGCTCTGCCACAAAGTCAGGGGCTCTCAGAGCTCGCCCCTCCGAATTTGTTTGTGTGTTTTCGCTCGCGATCATTCAAAAGGATTGGGTTTGGCCGGGGCTGGCGGCGCCGGAGCGGTCGCTTTTTCGGCGCGCGCCATCAGATTCGAGCGCGCGGCGGCGGGATTTTGCCATTCGCGTTCGGTGATTTGCATCGCCACGTCAATCGGCAGTCGCACGAGGCCGCGGTTTTCGTCAATCCAGCCCGGATGATTCAGGGCCTGGGTTTCGGCGGCGCGAATTTCAGCCAGAGTCTTGGCACGCACGGCGGCGCGGTCGGCGTCAATGGCTGGAACCGGCGTGTAAACTTTCACCGCCGCAACGATCACGGCGAACAAAAGGCACGCAATGAGGAAGGCCACCCCGACAGGCCAGACGGTGCGTTCGTTATTCATGGACACCTCCGGCGGTTGAGGCTGCGCTGGAAATCTCGTCTGGCGCGACATAATTTATGCCCATGGCTTCGAGCAGGCGCGGGGCCTTTTGCGGGAACGGCGCGTGACGATTGAAGTTTTTCAGGAAGGCCCAGCCTAGAAATCCGCCCGTGAACGCGAGGCAGCCGAGTTGCAGCCAAAGCCATTGGAATGGATAGCCGTGCGGATGCGGCATCGGCAGGAGGTTGAACGACAGGTCCAGAAAGTTCATCACCAAAGCCCACGCGCAGACCGGCAGCATGATTTTGAAATCGGTTTTTGCCTTCACCGGCAGCAGCACGAAGAACGGCAGCAGGAAATGGCCGAAGATGAGCACCATGCCCACCCACCACCACGAACCGTTTTGGCGGATGACATACCAGAAGGTTTCATCCGGCATGTTAGCGTTCCAGACGACGAAATATTGCGCGAACTCGATGTATGCCTGGAAGACCGTGAACGCGAAGAACAGCAGGCCCAGGAAATAAAATTGGTGATTGTGCAACACGCGGTCGAGGATGCGCTGGCGTTGCAGGAGCACGGTGATGGCATACACCGTCGCCAGGGCAACCCACACGCAACTGGCAAAGAAGTAAACGCCATAAATGGCCGAGAACCACAGGTATTGAACGGCTTGCATCCAGAGCACGCCGGAGAAGGTCAGCGTCAGTGCGAACATCACAATCCCCCACCCCGAGTGGAAACGCATCCGGTGCGTGCAGAGCGCGCCGCCGGTTTCGTCCTGCTGGAGCGACCAATAACGCAGCCGGGACGACAGCAGCCACCAAAGGCCGAAGAAAACCGCCGACGTAATGTAAAATCCGGGCATCGTGAACACCGGCCACTTCGCACTCAACGAGTTGTTGCCGTGGGGGTCCATTGTCATCCACGAATAAATGTGTTTCGCGAAAAACGCGACCGGCAGGAACAGGAGCGCCAGCCACGGAAACAAAAGCGACGCGATGTGTTCGCAAACCCGGCGCGTGGCCACCGACCAGCTGGCGTCGCTCAAATGATGGACCATCACCAGAAACAACGCGCCGAGGGCGATGCTCAGGAAAAACATGAACGCCAGCAGCCACGAAAAACCAAACTCCGCCGGGTTCACCGCAGCGCCAATCACCGACAACACCGCACCGACGACCATCAAGACGGCGGGCAGCTTACGCCACCCGGACAAGTCCAGCGGCGGCGGCAAAGGCGTTGTGTCGTTGAGCAAACTCATGGTTTTCAAAGTAGGATAGGCATCTTGCCTGTCTGCGAAGCGCGCAAGCGCGAGCATTCCCGTCTTGCTTCGCGAGGCTTGGACAGGCTGGAAGCCTGTCCTACTTTACTGCAAATTCTGTCCTTCATTTTTTGAATGCGGCCTGCTGGTCCGGCAGCAGATCATCCACCGAACCCAGTTGGCTCAGTTGCAACGCGCGCAGATAGGCTACAACCGCCCAGCGGTCAGCCACCGGCACCAGCGGCCCATGCGCGCCCATCAAACCCTTGCCGAAAGTGATGGTGTTGAAAATCTCGCCATCGGCCATTTCCACAATGCGCTTGTCCTGTAAATTGGCCACCGCCGACATCACCCCGAGTTTTTTGTTGATGCCGTTGCCGTCGCCGAGCGCGCCATGGCACGGCGCACAATATATATTGAAGCGTTCGCGCCCGCGCTGGAGCAACTGGCCGGTGACGGGCAGCGGATTGGTTTCGACAAAGTTCGTGGTGCCGGTGACGCGACCGGTATTGACCGGCGCATCTTCAAAGGCATAAACCGGACCGGTGACGGTTTGCAACGGTTCACTGCGGGCGACCGTGCCGCGAGGCGGCAATTGCGAACTGAGGCCATTCGGGAAAAAGTCGTTGGGCTGCGCCGGGCGCAATTTCAACTGCCGATCCATGTCCGGGAAAACCTCAATGGGCGGCTTGCGCGACAACCGTCCCTGCCGCCCGGCAATGCCAATGCCCACGGCCACGACCGTCAGCAAAATCAAAATGATGTATAGCACATGGCGCATCAGGCTTCCACCCCTTCGATGTGCGTACCGCCGATGGCTTCGAGCCGCCGCCGCGTTTCGGTTTCAGAATATTTCGGGTCGTTCGCGCCGATGACGAGGAAAAACTTGTCGCGTGATGCCAGCGCAAAGCGCGCCTTCTGCAACAGTGGATGATACAGGCGCGGCAGTCCGTTCAAGACCAGCATGCCGACGAACGCGCCGACGGCGCCGCCCAGCACCATCATGATGTACGACGGCACGAATGCGGCCGGCGGACTGAACATGGGTTTGCCGCCCACGATGAGCGGATAGTCAAACGTGTTGGTGAACCAGATCAACCCCATGGTTGCCACGAACGCGCCGCCGCCAAAGACCAGCGCGAACCAGCCCACGAGCGAATTTTTGAAGCCCATCACCCGGTCGAGGCCGTGAACCGGGAATGGCGTGAATACGTCCCAGCGACGATAACCCGCGTCCCGGACTTTTTCCGCCGCTTGCAAGATCGCTGCGGGCGAATCGAATTCCGCCATGAGGCCGTAGGGTTTCACAGTGCCGTTCATCGCGTAAGACCTCCTGTGGCGCAGACTGGCAGTCTGCCGTGACGCAGATTGTCAATCTGCGATACAGCCGATTGCCAATCGGCGCTACAAAACAGAAATGTCATTCCCGGTTTCATCATTGTTTTGCTCCGCCCAGCGGATGGTGCGGGTCGGCCTGCGGCATCGCCCCCTTCACCTCGGCGATGGCGACCAGCGGCAGGAATTTTATGAACAACAGATACATCATGAAAAAGGCGCCGAGCGTGCCGAGATAGGTGCCGATATCCACCCACGTCGGGAAATACACGCCCCAGTTCGCGGGCAGGAAATCCTGGTACAGCGAGCCGACGATGATGACGAAGCGTTCGAACCACATGCCGATGTTGATGAGCACGCCGATGGCGAAAACGAGTTTCAGATTTTGCCGGGTGCGTTTGAACCAAAGCAATTGGGCGAGGCCCACGTTAACCACGAGCATAATCCAGCCGCCATACCAATAAGTGTGGCCGAACAGCCGGTGGCCGAAGACCCAGCGTTCATACGGGTCTCCGCTGTACCACGCGATGAAGTATTCCATCACGTAGATGTAGGCGATGGCCAGGCTGCTGAGCAGAGTCAGCTTGCAGATGCGGTCCATGTGCCGGGGTGTGATGATTTCCTCCAGATGACACAGCTTGCGCAGCGGAATGAGCAGCACCAGCACCATGCCGAAGCCGCAATACACGGCGCCGACGACAAAATACAACGGGAAAATCGTCGCGTGCCAGCCCGCCAGTTGCGACGTGCAGAAATCCAGGCCGACGATGGAACTCACCGTGAACACCAGCAGCGTACACAAGCCGGACAAAACGACGTAGGCCTTTTCATAATGGTGCCAGTGCCGCGCCGAACCGGTCCAACCCATCGCCAGGAAACCGTAGATGAATTTCCGCACCCGCGTCGTCGCGCGATCGCGCAGCACGGCCAGGTCGGGAATCAATCCCAAGTACCAGAAAAGTATGGAAACCACCAGGTAAGTGTTGACGGCGAACACGTCCCACATGAGCGGCGAGCGGAATTGCGGCCAGATGGCGTTCGAATTGGGAATCGGAAACAGGAACCAGGCAAACCACACGCGGCCTACGTGTATGGCCGGGTAAAGACCCGCCATCATGACCGCGAAGACCGTCATCGCTTCCGTTGCCCGGCCAATCGTCGTGCGCCAATGCTGCCGCGTCAGGAACAGCATGGCCGAAATCAGCGTGCCGGCGTGCGCAACGCCCACCCACCACACGAAATTGATGATGTCCCAGCCCCATGCCACCGGTTGATTGTTGCCCCAAACGCCGACGCCGGTGGAAACCTGGTAAATCAGCATCGCCGGCAACAATACGGTCGCTCCCAGCAACGCCGGAACGAACATAATCCACCACCAAAGCGGGGTCTTGCCCTCGGCGAATGACGAGAGCTTGTCCGTCAGCCAGCCGGAGCCGCGGTTGTTCAACACGATCGGCGCGCGTCGCAATTCCGCCGGCGGCGTGAAGGTTTTCAAGTTGATCGCGGATTCAGCCATTGGTCATTTCATTTTTAGCGCGCAAAAAAGTCTGGTATTCCATCTCATTAGCACCCTTCTTTAGCGGGGTGCTTGCGTGACGCGTTGGACACGCAACCGTTTCAACGGTTTCCGACATGATGTGAAAAACCGTTGAAACGGTTATTCCCGGCTGGCGGACCGTCCACACCCGGCTGAAGCCGGGTGTTAATGAGACAAAAATCGAATTCATATTCGATCAGCCGGCTTCCTTCTTTTCGGCGTGGAGTTCTCCGCCGTGTTTTTCATATTCCTCGAAGCTAAACGGCCATTTGCGGTAATCCGGCATGTTCGGATTTGGATTGCGGATGCGCGCCAGATACGTCGTGCGCGGTTTGGTCAGCAAATCACCGAGCACGGAATAATTTAGCTGTTGCGCCTTGCGCTTGGAAACTTGGCTGTTTGGGTCGCTGATGTCGCCGAACACAATCGCCTGCGCCGGGCACGCCTGCTGGCACGCGGTCTTCGGAATCGTGCCGGCGGCTTCCGTGAGCCGCACGTCTCCGGACGCGCCAGCCTTGACCTTCTGCGCGATTTTCGCCTGCTCGATGCGTTGCGTGCAGAAAGTGCATTTTTCCATGACGCCGCGCATGCGCACCGTTACGTCCGGGTTCTTGATCATTTTGATCAAATCCCATTCGTCCTCCTCGCGCATGCCGCTGGCGTCGGGCGCCTTGAACCAGCTCAACAAATCCCACTTGCCATCCGTCTTGTGCGTGAGCGGCGTCGAATAAAACGGCCCCTTGAGATCGGCCAGCGGGCGTTTGTTGTAATCGAGATAATTGAACCGGCGGACCTTGTACGGACAGTTGTTCGCGCAATACCGCGTGCCGATGCAACGGTTGTACGCCATCACGTTCAGGCCTTCCTGGTCATGCACGGTGGCATTGACCGGGCAGACGTTTTCGCACGGGGCGGCTTCGCAATGCTGGCAAAGCATCGGCTGGTTCACCGCCTGCACGTCGTCAATCCATTCGGCAAATTGCTGCTCGTCATCCTTCTGGAAAGCATCCGACGTTTTTTCCTTCGCCGGGTCGGCTGTGTAATAACGGTCAATTCGCATCCAGTGCATTTCGCGTCCGCGCCGCACCTGGTCCCGACCGACGATGGGAATGTTGTTCTCGCTCTGGCACGCGAGCACGCATGTGCCGCAACCCACGCACGCCGTCAAATCAATCGCCATGCCCCATTGATGCAGCGCGGTCTTTTTCACCTCGTCGAGCGGGTTGGGGTACAGCGACTGCACCACCGGCGGCTCGGTGCTATGCATTTGATTCGCAAAACCCGGGTCCTTGGAAAATTCCGCCAGGTTTGCCTCACGCACAATCGGACGGCCTTCCATGGACCAATGACTTTGCGTCGTTGCCAGCGCGTGGGTCTCGCCCGTCTTGCGAACCGTCGCGCCGGTCTCAATGTATTTGCCGTTGAAAATTTTGTAGGCATTGAACCCGACGCCGGTGCCGACCCGCCCTGCCCTTTCGCGTCCGTAACCGAGCGCGAGGCCGAGCGAATAATCCGCCATGCCCGGCTGCGTCCAGATGGGGCCTTTGACGCTGTGGCCATTCAACGTGATTTCGACAACGTCGCCGTTTTGAACGCCGAGTTCGCGCGCCGTTGTGCGGCTGACGAGCACAGCGTTGTCCCAAGCCAGCTTCGTGATGGGATCGGGCAACTCCTGCATCCAGCCGTTGTTCGCATAGCGCCCGTCATCCATTTTCGCATCGCGATAAAAAACAACTTCAAGACTGTTTGCCAATGCTCCTTGTTCATTATCGGCAGTTATCCAAGAGTCGCCGGATTTTTTCAACAACGGAATGGCCGCGTTGACTTTTGCTTCAACCGGCTTTGGTGCCGAATCAGCCAGATAGCCATTGAACAGAAATTTCTTCCAGTCCTCGTCCGACCCCGCAAACGTCGTGCGAACAATGTCGTAAGGATTCGTCTGCGATTCACCGGCGATGCGCGCCAGGAATTCCAATTCCGTCAACCCGCCGAACAGAGGTTGTATCAACGGCTGGACTGGCACCAGCGTACCGTCACTGGTCGTTGCATCGCCCCACGATTCGAGGTAGTGCGCTGCCGGGAAATTCCAGTCGAGATGGGAATTTTCATCTTCGTAATGGGCCAGACGAATAACATCTTTGTCTTGCCGGCCTTTCATATGGCCCAAATAAACGCCTTCCAGTCCTGCGTAAGCTGGATTGCCTCCCAAAATCACAAGCGTATGAATTTTGCCGGCTTCATCGGCCTTTGCTAAATCAACACGGCTACCCCCAGCTTGTTCAGTTACGGGAAGTAGTGTAACCGTGTTGCCAATCGCACCCAGCGCCGAATTAATTGCCCAGGCCAGCAAATGAACTTCCATCGGCTGACGTTGGCCCGCAACGACCAAAACTTCGCCGTGATGAGCAAGCAAGTCTTTCGCGCAACCCGAAATCCATCTTTCGAGAAAAGGCGCCGAACCTGAGACTTGATTGAAAATTTCGTATGCAACTTTCGGAATGATGCTTGCTGCCACGCGCAACCGGTGGTCCGCGTTCACACCGGTGAGCGTGAACAGCGATTCCACCGCGTACAGCCGACTCATCCCCTCGCCCGGCTTCCGGCTCCCGGCAAATTGCCTGATGTGATTGTGCGAATCGTCCTCGCTGCCCAGAAAATCACAATCCAGCGACAGGATGACCTTCACCTTGTCGAAATGATAAACTGGACGCACCGGCTGGCCGAACGCCTGCGTCGCAGCGCGTTGATGGATGCCCGAATCAATCGCGTCGTAGGTGAACCACTGCGACTCGGGAAATTTTCCGGCAATCAGCCTTTGTAGCCGTGCGCGTGACAGCGACGTGCTGCTTTCGGCGAGAAAAGCCAGGCCTTCTCCCTGGTTCGCTGTGAATTTCTTCGACAAGTCATCTAGGAATTTTAGCGCCTCGTCGCGTGAAACGGCGTTGCCGTCCTTCGTGAATTTTTTGGCGCGGTCGGGGTCATAAAGGTCGAGGAGGGAAGCCTGCGCGTAGCGGTCGGTGCCGCCGTTGCTGCCGGGGAATTTGGCATTACCCTCGATTTTTATTGGACGGCCTTCGTAGGACTTGACAACCAGCGAGATTGCGCCGGTGCGCGTCGGCATGGCCGTCGCGTAATATTTCGGTTCGCCATAGACGTAACCTTCCGGCTGCCGGCCGAACGGCTCCAATTTTTCCTCGGGCCGGCGGCAGCCCGCGCCCATCACGCCCAGGCCCGCGAGCGCAAACGAGGCGGACATGATTTTGACAAAATGCCGCCGCGACACCGGATCGGTGAACTCGCTTGCGCCCTGGGGAAACTCGCGTTCCAGCCATTGCTTGAACTCCGGCGTGTCGCCCAGTTCATCCAGGCTGCGCCAGTAACGGCGGCCGGTGATGGTTGGATCTGGAGATGTGGAATGTTGTTTCATTCTAGGCGCAAAAACTCGTAGCGCAGGTTGGCAACCTGCTGTATCGCCGACTGGCAGTCGGCGGCGTGCCCGAACGTCGGTGGATCGGCGGATTGCCAATCCGCGACACAGCAGACTGCCAGTCTGCGCTACACCGATTGCCGGTTGCCGGTGGGAAACAGGCCAGCCGACGCTTGCGGCCACGCGTCAATCGTAAATCGTCAATCGTAAATCGTAAATTCATCACCGGTGACAGGCCGAACAGCTTTGCAGCGATTCAATTTTCCAGTCGTGAACAAAAGCGACGCCGTTGGTTCTCTGCATCTGCGCGGCCACAACCGCGTTGCTGTTCCATTGCCAGCCCAAATCCGTGACCTTGTCCACCGGACGGACGAATGCCGCCGGCCGGCGATGGCAATCGAGGCAAAAACTCATGCTCAACGATTTCGCGTGACGCACCTCGTCCATCTGGTCAACGCGCCCGTGACATTCCACGCAACTGATGCCGCGTGCGACGTGGACGGAGTGGTTGAAATAAACGTAGTCCGGCACGATGTGAACCTGTACCCACGGAATAGGCTGGCCGGTCGCCGCGCTTTCGCGAACAGGCGCGAGACGCGGGTCGTCCTTGAGCACTTGATTGTGGCAATTCATGCACGTGGACGCGGCCGGGATGCTGGAGAACCACGATTTATCCACCGTGTTGTGGCAGTAGCGGCAATCAACGCCCAGTTGTCCCGTGTGGGTCGCGTGCGAGAATGGCACTGGCTGGACCGGCTGGTAGCCGACGCGAGTGTATTTGGGCGTGCAATAATAAGTGACACCCGCTGTCACCACACTGCCGACCAGCGCCAGCCCGACGCCAATCTGCAGCGGCAACCAGTGTGTCCACCTCGGAAAAATTGCTGGCATTATGTGCAACCGCTCACTTGGTCAAAAATTGTCCATCGCTCCGCAATTGTTGGGGTTATGTTTAGTCGGCGTGCGTTTCGCCCGCAAGAAGGTTTGTGAAAAAAAGTTGTTGGCTTGGGTAAGCAGTTGGAGGACAAAACTCCAGGGCATAGGCCTGCTGGCCCAAAGTGGAGGTGGAGGTGAACAACATCAGCCCCGCCAGCGCAGCCAATGCAACTTTGAACCACTGCCGAATACTGTGTGGCGGGGACTGGATTCCATATGCCTGCCGCTGGCGGACATAATCTGCCAGATGGTCATTTTTCATGGGAACAGCCTTCTGAATTGCTGCATCGCCGGATCGTTATAGAACAACTGCGCTTGTGCCGCATCCACAAACACAAGCGCAGTCCAAGTCAATATAGCCACCCGATCCGATTATCTCTGATTTTTAACTTAGCAACCCTAATGCCATTGAATCAAAATAGTTGTAAGAAACTGTAATGGAGGTTTCTACGCAACGGGAGGTAATCCCCCACCGGGAAATGGTTGGGTAAAAAATGGTCTCTTCCCGGCGGACGCTGTCTCAAAAACCGGTTCCCGGTGGAGACTGATACACGAAATCCAAGACGGCTCCGCTTCCCAAATCCCGGACGGTGCAGGCGCTGTCTCAAAAACCGGCTTCCCGGTCAGGACTGATACACAAAACCAAGGATGGCCCCGGTTCCTCAACCCGGACTGTGCGGACACAGGACACCGCTAAGTTTCAACAACCACGCCAGGCATCCAACTCCGCTGGCGCGCGAGCAGGCATCAATCACGGACGCCCCGGCGGTGCGTCCCTACCAGAATCAATCCGTGTCAATTCGCGTAATTCGCGTCTTTATTTCTTTCCCGTCCGCCTTCATTTCTCTCCCACCGTCGTTGCACTTTGACGCGGCTAGAGCATTTTCTATTCAGATAGACGCATATTGAGCGTG
>PLAY01000063.1 GCA_003134375.1 Limisphaerales bacterium
AGTCGTTATTGGCCGACAGTGATTTGGAAAAATTAAAAGCCCAAGCATCA
Source organism: Limisphaerales bacterium (assembly GCA_003134375.1). Lineage (GTDB taxonomy): Bacteria > Verrucomicrobiota > Verrucomicrobiia > Limisphaerales > UBA11358 > UBA11358. The sequence continues at coordinate 51 of PLAY01000063.1, forward strand.
ACGAAATTCGGGAAGAAAAATTAAACCCAATTTAAAAAATATGTCAGACCAAACTTATCAGGGTATCTGGGTTCGCTGGATTCCTTCTACTTGGGAGAAAGGAGGAAAATGGACAACAAGCATTCAAGCAAACACTCTAGCCGACCATTCACTCACAAAAGCCATTTTTATTTTGGAAGACATGAGATGTGTATTTATTCCAATGGAAGGCATGCGCGGGGCTCTTTCCTCAAATCCACCCAATAATGCCGGAACTATTGTTTTTGTTTTAAACCCTCGCAAAAAGACCGTCAATGGCATTCGCTTAGATTTCGGGGTAGTAACATCCCAGACAAAAAGGAAAAAGGATAACCGCGCTCTTTGGGATTCATTGAATCCGAATTAGGGCACTAAGATTGTCATGAAAACGGTCATCGCTTATGCGCTCGTCTTAATTGGCATTCCTAATTTGGTTGGGATACTTTTTGGTGCTCTCGTGCAAACTCCAATTATTGGTTTGCTATCTGTGTCTGGGAAATTCCGCTTGACGGTATTGCCGTATATGGAGGTCTTCTGTGGTTTTGGAGCCGTTGTGGCAGCGATACTTCTATTTCATTTTCTTGGAGCGACTCTGAGCATAGCAATCCCTATCCTTATTGCCGCATGGATGAGCTTTTATTTTTGGCGGTACAAGCAGTCGCCGCAAGCTTGGTGCAGCTGGCTTGTTGGCATTGCTGTTGGCTGGTTTACGATTTCTCGATTGATTTCATAGTTACCCCTCACATGTGGGGATAACCCAGTTTGACATGAATGCTCGCTCACTCAGAATTGTGATGGTCAATGATGAGCCCAGGGTGTTGAAAACCTTCGAGGTGGTAATCAGTCGTTGGTTCAAAGATGTTACGATTCTATCTTTTGAGAACGGTGCCGCAGCTTTGGAGGAATTGTTAAAAACAGACCCTGACCTGCTGATAACGGATGAAAGAATGCCCGTCATGTCTGGTCCAGAATTATGCCAGCGTTTGTTCGACAAGCAGGTCACATATCCAATAATTGTGGATTCCGCTTGGGAACCAAGAGAACAGACAGAACAGTGGGTGCGTGAGTTTGCCAACAGAGGGTTGAACGTGTCATATCTGCCAGTGCCGTGCGACGTTGAGACAATTTTGAGGGCAGTCGAAACTGCTCTAAAAATCCAGCGCCTTGAGGTTGAGAATCCACAAGAAAAAATGGATTACCGATGATTTTGCCGACGCCGTCCCGTGTTGGTGATGAAGGGCCTGTGGACCTGTATTTCCCACCAGCTAAAAAATAATGTCAGAAAGGGCGATGCTGGTGCTGGTATATTGAATTGAGCATGTCCGGCCCAGTGTCCGAATTATTTCCGTTGTCCCTTTAGCCAAAGCGAAACTTCGTCGTGGTTCATCACATCGTAGGCCACCAAGACTTTCCCATCATGAATAAACACCACCCGCCATTGCAGATGCACGCGGATTTCATAGGAACGCCGGGCCAGCTTGCGAAGACCAAGCCCCCGATGTTGATGCGGATCACCAAAAGCGGAGCCAACGTCGGCAATGGCCTTGGCGGCTTTTTCCCGCACGTCCGGCGGCAGCTTGTCCGCCGTCTTTTTGATTCGTTCCGAGAGCAGAACGCGAATCATAACTTGCCGGTGAAAGGTGCCAGCTTGCCCGCTTTGCGCGACAAGGCGATTTCAGCCAGCGCGGAATCTTCCGCCGCCGTTGCCTGAGCCAGCGTCACCCCATATTCGTCCAACGCCGGAAAATCACTGGGGCGAAACGGCAGGCCGCGCAATTTAACCATTTGCGCAAAAAACATGGACACCGCCGCCGTCGGCGTAATGCCGATTTCGCGGCAGACCTCATCCGCCTCTTCCGCCAAGGCGGAGTCAATCCGAAGTCTGATTTGCTCAGTCATGCCTCAAATGTGCCACAGGATTAAATACTGTCAAGATATGCAGGAAGGATGGATTCTCCGACGTTGCAAAAAATTCACCGTTCAAAGGCGCTTTTTTGCAAAGGCCCGTCCCGAGGCTGTCTTCAAGCAGCGTTTAAATTGGAACGCCTCGTCCGCAACGTCGCGATGTGCTTCGACAACCCCCTTGCGCTGGTGGGCGAGCGGAAACAGTCCAGGAGGATGTGAAGGGAATTCTTCGCTGGAAAATGAAATGAGATGATCTAGTCTCAGCCCCGTGGCGATTTCCATGTTCAACGATGATTTTATATTTACGGTTACCAACGCGGTACTTTACGCGAAAAACATGGAATTAGTGCGGCGTTATTGGCGGACCATTGGTCGCCTGCCCAACATCGCCAATCCGCAACGCTATTCCGAACGGATGCTTTGGCGAAAGATCATTGATCACAATCCGCAGTTCGTCCTCTTTTCGGACAAGCTGGCCACCAAAGATTTTTTAAAAGACCGCTGCCCGGATCTTCCCGTCCCGCGAACCCTCTGGATTGGCCGCGACGCCAATGCCATTCCGGATGAATTGCTGCGCGGCGATGTTTTTGTAAAAGCAAATCACGGTTGCGGTTTCAACTATCGCATTCGCGGGGGCCAATATGACCGGGGCAATCTTCAGAAGACGACCAAGCGATGGCTCGGCTCTGTGTACGGGCGGAAAAGTGGACAATGGGCCTACTCCAAGGTCGAGCCCAAGCTGTTTGTTGAGGAGTCGGTCGGTGATGCGGAAGCCAGCCTGATTGAACTCAACGTGCGGGCTGGCAATGGAAAAGCAATCTTGAGTTCCGTGATTGGCAAGTGCAAAACACCCGATCAATGGTCGGTCTATCTCGATCCCGAGGGAGGGCCGACCTTGGGGATGGGTGATGCAGAAGGGAGCCCGATCGTCCCGCTGCCGAAAGGCCTTGCGGTGATGGAGCCCTACCGCCGGGCTGTGCAGTTCGCCCAAATACTGAGCGTTGGAGTGGACTATGCACGGTTCGATTTTTTGTGGAATGGTGCAGAACTGTTTGGAGGAGAGATCACGGTGTATCCGGCGGGTGGAGTTTCCGATCCCGCCAACCCCTCGGCCAATGCTGTAACCATGACCGGCTGGGATTTAATGCAATCGCACTTTCTGAAATCACAGCACAAAGGGTGGATGCGAACTTATGCAGACGCATTCAGCCGCCGATTAAAGCAGAGTGGTGGAATGGTGCGCGGTGCAGGGTTTGAACCTGCGACCCCTTGCGTGTGAAGCAAATGCTCTACCGCTGAGCTAACCGCGCGACCCGAATCCGTACAGCATATTCACCCGGCCCGGCTTTTCAAGATTTTCTTAAGACCGTGTCGCGCTGCGACCATTCGGGATTTGCCTCCGGATAATCCAGATTGTAATGCAACCCCCGGCTTTCGGGCCGCATCTGCGCGCAACGGACGATCAGTTCCGCCACTGTGGCGATGTTGCGCAATTCCAGGAGATCGCTTGTTACGATAAAGTTCCAGTAGTAGTCGTGAATTTCCTCCTGCAAATTCGCAATGCGTTTCTGGGCGCGTGCCAGCCGCTTGTTCGTGCGCACGATGCCCACGTAATCCCACATCAGCCGCCGGATTTCATCCCAGTTGTGAGCGACAACGACCATTTCATCCGGATTGCTCGCGTCGCCCGACTGCCACAACGGAATTTTCAAATCGGTTTTTGGCGATGCATTTTTTGTGACGCGTTGTGCGGCGCGATGGGCGCAAACCAGCGCCTCCAAAAGTGAATTGCTCGCCAGCCGGTTCGCACCGTGCAATCCGGTGCAGGCCACCTCGCCGACGGCGTAAAGCCCGGCAATTCCCGTCTCGCCGTCCACGTTCGTCACCACGCCGCCGCATTGATAATGCGCCGCGGGCACAACCGGGATCGGTTCTTTCGTGATGTCAATGCCGTAGCGCAGACAGGTCTGGTAAATGTTCGGAAAACGCTCGATGATGAACCGCGCCGGTTTGTGGGTGATGTCGAGCCAGACGTGTTCCGCGCCGCTCTTTTTCATCTCGCTGTCAATCGCGCGCGCCACCACGTCGCGCGGCGCGAGAGATTTCAACGGGTGACAGGCATCCATGAATTCGACGCCTTCGAGCGATTTGAGCACGCCGCCTTCGCCACGCACGGCTTCGCTGATGAGAAACGACTTCGCCTGGGGATGATAAAGGCAAGTCGGGTGGAACTGGACAAATTCCATGTTTGCCACTGCGGCCCCGGCGCGATATGCCATCGCCTCGCCGTCGCCAGTCGCGATGTCGGGATTGGTTGTGTAAAGATAAACCTTGCCGCAGCCGCCCGTGGCCAAAATCGTTACCGGCGCGGTGAACGTCCAGACGCGGTTGGCATTCTTGTCGAACACATACGCGCCGAGGCAACGGTTCTCGCCGTCGTGGCCGAGCTTCTGGCTGGTGATCAAGTCAATCGCCAGGTGATTTTCAAAAATCTGGATGTTCGGCTGCCGCGCCGCCGCATTCAGCAATGCCCGCTCGATTTCCCGGCCCGTTACATCCTTTGCGTGCAAAATCCGCCGCTTCGAGTGGCCGCCCTCCCGGCCGAGGTCGAGTTCTTTGCCGCCGTCCTCGTCCGGCGCATCGCGCTCGGAAAATTTCATGCCCAGTTCTATCAATTCCGCAATGCGCGCCGGGCCGTCCTCGACGATGGTGCGGACGACGTCTTGCTTGCACAGGCCCGCGCCCGCCGTGAGCGTGTCGCGCACGTGCGACTCGAACGAATCCTCCTTGCTGGTCACCGACGCGATGCCGCCCTGCGCGTAATTCGTGTTCGACTCCGCGCGGTCCTTCTTGGTGACAATGGCCACACGCCCGCGCGGCGCGACCTTCAACGCGAAGAACAGCCCCGCGAGGCCGCTGCCGAGAACCAGATAGTCGAATTGTTTCACCGGGTAAAAAACTAACGCAAAGTCGCAAAGACGCGAAGAATTAAATGAATTTGCCCGTTCGTTATTTCACAATCGCCCATTGTCAATCAGCCGCGTTTTGCCCACGAACACCGCCAGTGACATGTGTGTGCCGAGCGTCACTCTTGACATGGGCGACAGCGTATCCGGTTCAAAAAATTCCACGTAATCCAATCGTGCCGCCGGCTCGCTTTCAATCAACTTTTTCAAGTTTGCTTTCAGTTTCACCGCCGGGACAGCTTTTGACCTTTTCACGGCGGTTCGTGCGGTTTGAATCGCGCGCCAAAGCACGGTCGCCTGCCGGCGCAAATCGCCGTCGAGATATTTGTTCCGCGAACTCATCGCCAGGCCGTCGCGTTCGCGCAGCGTCGGGCCGACGATGATATTCACCGGAAAATTCAAATCGGCGGTCATGCGCTTGATGATGGCGGCCTGTTGCCAGTCCTTCGCGCCGAACACCGCCACATCCGGCAACACGATGTTAAACAATTTTGCCACGATCGTCGTCACGCCGCGAAAATGCGTTGGCCGCGATGCGCCTTCCATCGTGCGGGACAAGTTTTCCTCGACGACGTAGGTGCTGTAGCCGCGCTTGTCAAAGCGTGGTTCGTCCGCCGATTCACATCGGCGGCTACAGATTCCACCTGGATACATTTCCGCGTCGCCGGGAGTAAACACGACATCCACGCCGGCTTCGCGGCACAATCTCAAATCGCATTTCAGATCGCGCGGGTATTTTGAGAAATCCTCCTTCGGCCCGAACTGCGTCGGGTTCACGTAAATGCTTACGACAACCTTGCCTGACTTCCCGACGCGTTTCCGGGCCTCACGGACCAGGCTCAGGTGACCGGCGTGCAGGCAGCCCATCGTCGGAACGAAGCCGATGCGTTTGCCCGTGCGTCGCCATTTTTGGGCGAGCGGTTGCATCGTGGCGATGGAGGAGATGATTCTCACACCGGAAAAGTTAGCGTTGAAACGCGGCCAATCAATGCAATTGTCGGTTTTGTTATGTTGATGAAATATGTCGGTAGCACCCGCCTTCCGCCTTCGCGGCGCGCCAAAGCGCCGCTTCGGCGCGACGGCGGCCGGCGGGTTCCATGCGGCGTCCCGCCGCATGGCCTCTCCGACGCAGGAATTATTTTGTTCGAGTGATAAACCGCAATCGAAGTTTGCCGACGGTTTCGGGCGTGACGCCCGAAACGACCCGCGGGACGCGGGTGCTACCAATTCAACCTTTCAAGGAATCACCTGCGTTGGTGTGCGCCACAGGCCTGGTTAATGGGCACTTCCGTCACGAGATCGTTCGGCTGCACGACCTTGTTCGCCAGCATCCACGCTTCAACTTCTTCACCGCTGATGTCGGCAAGCATCTGGCTGTTGATCTCGACGCACGGACTGAGCATCTGACCGCTCTTTTCAACCATTTCCTGGCGTTGGACCGGGTCGTTGATGATGTCACGGTCTTCAAAGGGCAGATCATATTTGCGGAGCACAGCGCGTACACCGTTGCTCCAGCCGCAGGCCGGTTTCAGATAAGCGATGATTTTTGGTTTTTCCATAGATTTGTAAAAATTGGTTTTACAATGGCAATATACTGCCACAAGCCGAAGCGCGAGGCAAGTGTTTTAACCGGTTCTTCGATGTTTTCATCGCGTGGCAGGGCGTAAAACCGGGCTCTTCGGAAACAGTCACGACATTATAGATACAAGAATGACATCCGCCCGCCCCGGCCCTCTCCCCCAAGAGAGGGAGAATCGTTTGCCGCCCCTTTGAAAATTTGTGTGACTGGATTGGCCGGACGCTCATTCGCAAATCCAGAAACAAGCGAATGCGATTTCCTCTCCTGTCCGCCTTCGCCTTCGGCTTCGGCGCGATCGCGTCGAAGCGCAGCGAAGACGGAGGGGAGAGGATAAAAGGTGAGGGCGGACGTAAACACTCATCCCGCTGAAAAAACGCCGTGTCAAAATTTATCGTTCTGTTTCCGTTTTCCGCGCGGCCAAAATTTTTCGTGATGGTGTATAATTCGCGATGAACTCGCGGTAAAACTCCGTGAAGGTGCCGGCGGCGAGATGCGCGCGCACCTCCGCCATGATCTTCAAAAACAGGTGCGAGTTGTGGACGCTCATCATGCGCAGGCCGAGGATTTCGTTCACGTTCAACAGATGCCGCAGGTAGGCGCGGGTGAAATTCCGGCAGGCGAAGCAGTCGCAGCCTTCCTCTATCGGGCGAAAATCCGCCTTGTAAGCGCCGCCTTTGATGCCGATGGCGCCCTTGCGCGTGTAGGCCGTGCCGTTGCGCGCCACGCGCGTCGGCAGCACGCAGTCGAACATGTCCACGCCGCGCGCAATCAGCTCGATCATTTGCGCGGGCGTGCCGAGACCCATGGCGTAACGCGCCTTGTGCGCGGGCAAAAACGGCTCGGTCAATTCAATCGCCTTCAGCATCTCCGGCTCCGGCTCGCCCACGCTCACGCCGCCAATGGCGTAGCCATCGAAATCCATCGCGACGAGCGCCTTGGCGCATTCCTCGCGCAAGGCGGGATTCGCGCCGCCCTGAACGATGCCGAAAACCAGTTGGCCCGGCGCGCGCGGTTGTTCGCGACACTCGCGCGCCCAGCGGATGGTGCGTTCGACCGCGAGTTTTTGTTCCTTGGCCGGCGCGTCGTGCGGCGGGCATTCATCGAATGCCATCGCGATGTCCGAGCCAAGCACGCGCTGGATTTCCATCGCCTCCTTCGGGCCGAGAAACAGCGGCGAGCCATCGAGGTGCGAGCGGAATTCGACGCCGTGCGGTTTGATTTTCCGGATTTTGGCGAGGCTGAAAACCTGGAACCCGCCGCTGTCGGTGAGGATGGGCCGTTCCCAGTTCATGAACCGGTGCAGCCCGCCCGCGGCGCGGATGATGTCGAGACCGGGGCGGATGTTGAGGTGATAAGTGTTGCCGAGGATGATCTGCGTGCCCATCTCGATCAGTTCGCGCGGGTCGAGCGCCTTCACGCTGGCCTGGGTGCCGACGGGCATATACACCGGCGTGTCCACGACGCCGTGCGCCGTGGTCAGGCGCCCCAGCCGCGCCCTGGTGTGCGCGTCCGTTTTGAGCAGTTCAAACATCGCGCGAAGGGTAAATCAAAAACGGCGCGATTGAAGGTGAAAAGTTAAACAAGCTTTCTAAATGCTCTCTAAACAAAAACGCCAAGGATCACGGTTTTTTGATTCATTCCAAGGCCCACAGTAAAGATTACGGTGCCGACGAAACCAAATTTTAGCTTTAACTTTAGGATTATTGAATTCTTGTCCGAGTTCTTGTTCGAGCTTGCCAGTCTTGCCGTCATTAACGTCGTCAATTTTATCACCAAGGATTGCAATGAAAATGAGAGTCGGCGGTGACCGCTGAGACTTAAATTTTCCTCCAAGTTTGATCAACTTTTGAATGTCGCTACGAATTTGTTTTTTATTTGGCCAGTGTTTGACTTCAACCAGAATTTCGATTGCTTCGTGTTTTTTGTGGTTGTCAGACGAATGAAAGAAAATGAGGTCGGGTTTTGCTGATTCCCTTGGCAGCGTCAGGTCACAGAAGACGCGCCAATCTGGTGCCTTATCCAAAATCTCCCGCGTGTAACCATAAACATTCGCCCGAAGGTCTTCTTCGTGGAGAATATGTCCCCAAGCATAATCATAATCTACACAGCGGTTAAATGCGTCCCGTAAAATTTGCAGCACACATCTACGGTTTAACTTGCGAGTTTTTGTCATGGCCCAAAGCTGCTTCTTGGTGATATGGAATCGACTCATCGATGTTTACAGGATGCGCCCCAAACGAATCAATAGACACAACAAACCAACAGGCTTGGTTTCCATCCTGCGACTTTGGAATAAACAAACCTCCAGCAAGAGGACGTCTCCCACTGATTAGAGAAGTAGGGGCTCGATAATATATGCCTTTATCTGTTTGAAAATCTGGCTGATACACGCCAGCCGGAAAAATCACAGCACCGCCGGTCCCCATCCAATTTACTGTATTTCTCGTATAAGATTGGTCAAGAATGATTGGCGGTGTATTTGGCGGAACTGGATGGACCGAAACGCAACTGCTCAACAGCACTGCGCCAACAGTTAACAGCAAAAAAGTTGTGAGTTGTGAAAAGGAAGGTTTCATAACCTATCGTTTTTGATCGTGCAATTTGGTAAGCGAAATGTCCAACAATAAATCGAGGGCGACTTTTTGCGCTCATACCCATTATGGATTACCCGCCACATCCAACAAATTTCTCGCTTCGACGAGCAGCGTCCACCACCAGCTCAAGAGCACCCCGCCGCGCAGATAGAACGAGACCGACAGAAATCCCATGCCGATTCTGACGGCCAGGAGCGTGGCAAACAACGAGGATGGAATCGGGGTTGTGGCGGAGCGGCATTTGATTGTCAGCACGAAGGCTCCAAACAGAACGGTCAGCACGGTTGCCACCCGTTGGTTTTGAAACAGCCGCATGAGCCAGGCAAAGGGGGCGAAGATGAAGAACAACTGATTGAAGGCCAGGGAAAACAGCGCCAGGGCCAGCCATTGATTCAGATTGGCCGGGTAATCTTCCGGCATTATGAGCCGGAGCGCCGGATCCAGGAACAGATGAAACGCGGTTGCGACGGCAATTCCGGCCAGGGTCACGGTGATGAACAGTCGAGGTTCGACCTTGAGCGCAAAAACCGGCCGATGGGTGTAGAGCGTATGCCACGCAAAGACGAAGCCCCACAAGACCATGCCGCAAAAGAAAATGACGGCCTCCAAATACCAGATGGGAGCGGAACGGTTCAGCCAGAGCGGCAGGCGGGGATAACACGCCAGGGCCGTGACCAGTGAGGCGATGCCGGCCAGTTTCAAGACCCGGGGCTGGGCGAGGTTGCGCATATTTTTCACCTTGCAGCCTGTTAAAAATCTCTTTCTTTGTAGGAGACGAGGTGACGAGTCTCAAATTTCTTCGGTTTCTGAAGGACAAGTTAGAGACTCCTTACGTCGTCTCCTACTTCTTGAATAGGCCGCCAGCCGGCAACAGCCTGCGAGTTGCACGTCTCCTCCAGTGAAATGACTTCAGTCGTTTCCATGGCAACCGGGCTTCTTACTGTTTGCCGAGTTCCGCAAACGAAATGTCCACCAGCAGATCGGCGGCGATTTTTTCCAGTTCCTTTTTCAGGGCGGCGAGGTCGCAGCGTTCGGGCAATTGCAATCGGGCGGCGGCCTTGAACAGCGTTTCGCCGGACATGGGTGCGCTGACACATTCGCTGGAAAATTCCTCGACGTTCACGTTCGCGCGCGCCAGGGCGCTGGTGATTTCGCGGACGATGCCCGGGCGATCGTGCCCGACGATCTCAAGTTTGGTTTGCCGGCCTTTGGTCGCGGCAGCCGCGGCTTCGTCGGGGCGGACGACGACGGTCAGGCCGCGGCTCTGGAGTGTTTGCAAAGCGCCGAGCAGCGTCTGGCGTTTTTCGACGGGCAGCTCGATTCGCAGAATACCGGCGAACTCGCCGCCGAGCCGGCACATGCGGCTTTCCAGCCAGTTGCCGCCGTGCTCGGCCACCACGCGCGCCACCGATTCGACCAGGCCGGTGCGGTCCGGGCCGATGATCGTCATCACCAAGGGGACTTGCATAATGTTTAGTTAAACCTTTGCCGCACCGGGCGCAAGTGATTCTCCACGCCGGGATGCGGTTTGATTCAACCAAGGCCGAAACCCTAATCCCTAAACCATAATGACTAAAGAATGCTCAAATGACGAAATATCCAATGCGCGCGGAGCATTACTCCGCACCCTGCACAGCACCACCCATTTGAGCTTCGTGCTTCTTTCGTCATTATGGTTTAGTCATTCGTCATTCCACACAGCGCATGGTTTGTGGAATAGTCATTCGACAGCCGGGCCGGCTTGTGTTAGAAAAATCAGAAAATGAAAGGCTCCTTATGATGCTCGAATACGCGCTGGAAAAATTTCCGATCTCAATGAAACTGCGTGACGGCACGGAATGTATGGTGCGTCCGCTGGGCAAACGGGATGAAACCCGCCTGCACAAATTTTTCCTCGCGGTGCCGGAGGAGGAGCGGCTGTTCATCAAGCGGCCGGTTTTTGACCGCGAGATTTTCAAGGAATGGTGCCGGCACGCGGATTTCGAGCGGAATCTGCCGCTGTTGATGTTGCACGGGCAGAAAATCATCGGCGAGGCGACGTTGCATCAGCGTTTCGGCGGCTGGAAACGCCACATCGGCCTCATCACCGTGCTGACGCATCCGCAATATCGCGGGCGTGACGTGGCAAAAATCCTCGTGGCCGAACAGGTTGAAATTGCACGGGTGCTGGGTCTGCGGCGGCTGGAGGCGGAGTTGAACGGCGAACGCAAGGTTGCCATCCGCGCGCTGGAGCAGATTGGATTTCAGCACCTGATGAAACTGGAGGATTACGTTCTCGACATGAAGGCCGTCACGCACGATTACGTGCTCATGGGCATGGACCTGCGGGTGGACGAGGAATACGCCGGCGTCGGCGGCTGAACCTCACGGCTGACTGGTAATTTTCTGCCAGATGACGCCGTGGGCCATGGCGTAACCGGAGAAGGCCTTTTCGTTTTGAATCAGCACGGCGCGCACCACGCTCGAGTCATCCGCGCGCCCCAGTTCAATGACACTGTCCGGGATGATGCCCATTTTTTTGTGCGCGTAGAGGAGCGCAAACACCGCCTGCGCAATTGTGCCATACGGCAAATCCTTGTAAATGCCTTCGACCGTGTCCTCAACGGCGTCGGCGAGAAATTCCAATTGATCCACGAGATGGGGAAATCTCGGCGCGTTGATTTGCGTGAATTCAAGTTTCCACTGCGGCAATTGACGCAGGACTTTTTCCGCAATGGCCGGGGTGACGTTCGCGGCGGCGCTGTTAACGAATCTCGCAATCTCAGGCATAACGGCGGCAATTTAGGGGAAGTCCCGCCCCAGCGAAAGCAAAAATGTTATGACAAACGCGCTTCCATTGGCCGCCACATTTTTGTTACGAATAGGCCGTGCAAGACCTCATCGCCAAAGCCGAGACGCTGCTGGAAGCGTTGCCGTATATCCAGAAATTCAACGGCGCAACATTCGTCGTCAAATACGGCGGCAGTTTCATGGACTCACCCGATGCCAACGTCCGCAATGGAGTCGCCCGCGACGTCGTTTTTCTGGAAGCGGTCGAAATCAACCCCGTCGTCGTCCACGGCGGCGGCAAGGCCATCACCCGCGCGATGGAAAAGGCCCGGTTAAAGGCGAATTTCATCCAGGGCCAGCGCGTCACCGACGAGGCGACGGTAAAAATCGTGGACGACGTGCTCTCGCGCGAAATAAATCCGGAAATCGTCAAAACCATCAACGCCCTCGGTGGCAAGGCCATCAGCTTTGCCGGGGCGGATATTTTCAAGTGCCGCAAGCTCTGGCTCGACGACCAGGAAAACCCGGGCAAGAAAATTGACATCGGCTATGTCGGCGAAGTGGTGGAGGTCAACGTCGCGCCGTTGAAGGAGTCCATCTGGTGCGGCTTCACGCCGGTCATCAGCCCGACCGCGCGCGGCGAGGACGGGAAGATTTACAATTGCAACGCTGACGTCGCCGCCGCCCAAGCTGCCATTGCGCTCAATGCTCGGCGGCTGGTGTTCATGAGCGACGTGCCGGGCTTGTTGCGCGATCCCAAAAAGCCTGATTCAATCATTCCCCACCTGCAAACCACTGAGGTGGATGGTCTCAAAAAATCCGGCGTGATTGACCAGGGCATGATTCCAAAGGCGGACAGTGCCGTGGCCGCCATCAAATCCGGCGTCGAAAAAGTTTCGTTCGTTGATGGCCGCGTGCCGCACGCCGTCCTGCTGGAAATTTTCACCGACGAAGGCGTCGGCACGGAAATCGTTTTGTAAGGGTGTTCGTACAGTGTCCGACTCCCCCTCCTTCGGGGAGGAGAGGGAGAAAACGGGGGCAGTGGCGGCAGCACCCTTTTTGTAAGAAACCGAATTGATGAAGTTGCCGGGAAGTGCAACATTTGCAGCACGACCAATCAGGCCGCCTATTTGCTCCGCGAGAACACCGGGACTTCCGGGATTGTGGAGTCTGCCCGCGCGGCGGTGGTCTTATACTAACTTGCAATCAAT
>PLAY01000141.1 GCA_003134375.1 Limisphaerales bacterium
GCTTATTTGGGAAATATGGGTTGATGAAATAACCGGCGGATTTCCACTGTCCATCTTTTTCCTGCATGAACGTGACGGTTTCGATCGCGGATTTTTTGTTGGCGAATGAAGTCTCGAATTGCATGACGACATATGGGCCAGCGGGTGCGCCGGGCAACTCCGCTGTTGTTTTCGCTGATTTTAATTTGCGCGACACCAAATCGCCCAGCGGTTTGCGGACCGTTTCCATAGCCATTTTCCATTTTTCTTCTGTGACGGCGTTCTGGAAAAAGGCAGATGCATTCTGCCAGCTTTGGGCGTAATCGCCATTGTCAATCTCCGTCAGCCACGTTTGGGCCGCCGAAGTTGCAGCCTTCTCCGCGCCAAGACCGGCTTTCTTGCCACAACCAGAAGCGAAGCTGGCAACGAGAGCCACCGCACATAGGAATCCGACGACATTGAATTTGAGCAGGTTGATTTTCATATTCATTTTTTGTCTTTGTTGGTGTTTTGTTGGCAAAATCACTTGATGAAATAACCGCAGGACCTCCATTGCCCGTCTTTTCCCAGCATAAATGTGACGGTTTCGATCGCGGATTTCTTGTTGGCGAATGAAGTTTCAAACTGCATCAAAACGTATTGTCCGTCCGGCGCGCCGGGCATTTCCGTCATGTGTTCCGCCGATTTTAATTTGCGCGACACCAGATCACCGAGCGGCTTGCGGAAAGTATCCATCGAATTTGCAAAACCCTGTTCCGTCACTGCGCCCCGAACAATCGCCGAGGCTTGTTTCCAACTTTCGGAATAGCGCCCATCATCAATGAGCGCCAGCCACGCCTGGGCGGCGGCAGCGGTCACCTCGGTATTATTTTTCATATCGGCGGCAATCGCGTTGGTCGAAGGCAGGAGATTCGCAGTTTTCTCAAGGGTTTCTTCATTTTGCGCCAGCTTGTCGTCTTTCAACATTAGTAGTGTGATGTCCGGCACTACGACCCACCGGTAGGTCTCGCTGGTGTTTATTGGCTGAATGTTATAGGCGACTCCGGGGACCAGCGTGGCCTTGTCTTCGGTGGCGAACTGTGCGGCGTACGCTTGGAAACTGCCGTCGCCACTACTCAGGGTAAGGCCATTCAAGTGCGCCTTAACGGTTGGATGCCCCGATGCAGCAAGCAGGAACTCCTGCCCAGCCCGTTTCTCGAATGCGCTCATCTGGTGGTAAGAACCAGCGGGACCCCATTCCTGACCGGCAATAAGAAAATCCGTCCCGATTTTCTGCCAGGTTTCCTCCTTGACCCACGCCGGAATCGCCGGAGAACCCTTGGGGTAAAGCCCGATGATCGTGACCGTCCGCAGTTCGGCCACCGAAACCGGCGGGTTGTCCAAGTTTGCGTTGGCGCCAAAATGGTCATGCACGGAGATCAAACGATACGGGTTTACCGAGGAGAGTTTCGGCTGGTCCGCCGGATATTTGAAGTAACGCATTCCCCAAGTCTGCGCCAGTGGCACCTGGCTGAGATCGGAGCAGGTGTAAATGTGCGTTAAGAGCCCAAAATAATGGGCATCCAGGACCGGCTGTCCCAGGGTTTTGTAATTGAGCCGAACCCAGCGATGATCAACATAAACTTCGTTGAACATGTGATCTTCAAAGCCGTCCGTGCCGTCGAGTGCAGCCCGGACCGTCTCCCGGACCTGGTTATGGTGAATGTTGTCATAAAACATCCGGGCCTGGACGTTGTCGTTCGGGTCGAAGGGGGGAATACAGAAAACAATGCGGGCCGGGATGCCCAAGGCGCGGAAGATGGTGGCCAAATACACCGAAGACGACGTGCAGGCGCCGTGCACTTTGTTGTAGAACATGGACCGGCCAAGCGCCTCCTGCTCGAACATTTGCTGATCGGTCCAAGTCGGATCAGGTTTCTTCCGATCAAACGCGTCCCGCAATGGAGGATAGACTGCGGGCTTGCCATCCGGGAAATAGACGGCCCAGATGGAGAAGGCACGTGTCGAATGGGCACGGTTCATGGCCCACGCTGAGACCCGTTCGACGAGTTGCTTGTCTGTCAGGCGATCCGGGTCAATGTTCGCCTGACGGAGTTCCGCAATGAGATCACGCCGCATGGCTTCGTCCCAGTTCTCGGTGGCCGTTGGTTTGAGGTACTGGGTCATGCCAGCGTCGTCCGTGCGCCAATTGGGGTTCTCGCCAATGGCCGGTTGGTAGAACGGATAATAGGTCACCTCGACCGTGCAGGAGTCTTTGTCCTGTGCCAGCACGCGGACGTCCTGAAAATCATCGTTCATGTCGGCAGGATTGACGGGATTAAGAACCTGGATAACGGAGGTGATGGTGTAGGTGTCTTCTTTGCGCAAATGACGTTTGGCTGAGGCAGGCGTGGCATTGGTGATCCAACTTGCCTTGTTCTCTTCCAGTGCTTCGGCCTGGGTTCCAAAATACAGGTTGGCGAAATTTTCTCCGTTGGCATTCATCTCCACATGCGGACGACCAGGAACAAGGTGCGAATGAATCAATTCAAAATCGCCGCGCCCTTTGGAAATCTGCACAGACTGTTTCGGGTCTTCGGTTGAGGACGAGTTTGTCGAACCGATATAAAGCGCCAACATTGCCTGATCATGGCTGACCAGGTTGTAATGGCCTTTGACCGTCATCTGGCTGGCGGATCGCTCCACCGAGGTGATTTCAATGGAATCGCCTTTGGGGAACCAGGCCTGACCGATATAGTCGGATTTGATCGAGGTCGAGGGAGCCGGAATCCCGACCATCTGCGTCGAGCCGTCAACATGTCTGGTCGCCTTGTCAGGCTTGCTGGTGATGACTACGATCAACCCAATTACAGCAAAAAAAATTCCAAGCAACAATGCTGCACCCCGGGGATTGCCCAGATTTACAGTCCAACCCAGCGCAGGAATTCGTTTCGGCACCAGAACCCGCGAATCCCGTTTGCTGAAGTAAATCGAGGGCGACTTCCACCTTGTTAGACCGGTCCAGTTCCGCGGATTGTTCCATTCTGCTTCGTTGGTGGCGGCTCGGTTTGCCGTTAAATTGGGCACGACGTCCGGTTCGACAGGCGGGACACCCGCGTTACCCACAATCGTCTCTACGCAGGTCTTTACTTCGCTGACTTGCTGGTAACGCCGCGCCGGTTCCTTTTCCAGCGCTCGCAGCACGACTTCGTCGAGGCGCACGTCAATTTGAACTTTCGACGACGGCGGTTCGAGGCGTTTGCCGGGCAGTTCGCCGGTGAGCATCTGGTAAAACACCACGCCCAGGGCGTAAATATCGGCGCGGTTGTCAACTTCGTTGGGATGATCCATTTGTTCGGGCGCCATGTAATTCGGCGTGCCCATGACTTTGCCGGCGGCAGTGAGGGCTGGCGGCGGTAGCGCAGACTTTTCAGTCTGCGGGTTCACGGGACTTTCCTGTCCCGTGTTCGCACTGTTGGCACCGGCGACTGGAAAGTCGCCAGAACCGGCAGACAGGAATGTCTGCCCCACATCTCCCACCAGCTTGGCCAGGCCAAAATCCGCCACCTTCACCCGTCCGCGGCGATCCAGCAAAATGTTCTCCGGCTTGATGTCGCGATGGACGATGCCCTGGTCGTGGGCGAACTGGAGCGCGTCGCAGATTTGCGGGACGATGGCCAGCGCTTCGCGCGGCGCGATTCGTCCGGCGTGCAACAATTGCCGCAAATTCACGCCGTCCACGAATTCCATCAGGAAGTAGTAAAGCGGTTGAGAGTTGAGGGTTGAGGGTTGAGAGCCGGATGCAGGCGAGACGCCTGCGCTGCTTTGCACCTGGCCAAACTCGTAAAGCGTGACGATGCCCGGATGATTCAGCTTCGCGAGCGCCTTGGCTTCGCGAGCGAAGCGTCCGGCGAACGCGGCGTCATGGCCGATGCCGGGCGGAAGAATTTTCAGCGCCACCAGGCGGTCCAGCTCCTTTTGCCGCGCCTTGTAAACCGCGCCCATGCCGCCCTTGCCGATGAGTTCAATGATTTCGAGCTGTGGGAATAGCGGCGCGAGCTCGGCCACCGGCGGCGGCTGGAATGGCGGCGCCTGCCCGCCCGTGGCGGTTTCATCAGCCGCGCCCTGTTTCAACAGGCAGGCGGGGCAAAGTCCGGCGAGTGCGCCGGCCGGCAGCGGCGTGCCGCATTGCGGACATTTCAGGCTATCTGACGGGGTCACTTTGGTTTCACTCATACACCCAACTCAGAAGCAAATCACGACGGATGTTACGCGAAAAGTTGGGAAAACATCCATCAGCGCAGTTTGAACCCGCCTTGAAAAACCACTTCTGCCACCGTCACGATTAAAAAAACGGCACTCACGACGGCGTTGAGCCGGAAGAACGCGACGTTAATCCAGTTCAGGCTGCGGCGGCGCGCAATCCAGTGTTCCAGCACCAGGCAGCCGACGATGATCATCCAGCCGACGAGGTAGGCGAGGCGGAACCGGCAGAGCAGGCCGAAGGCGAGCAGCAATCCGCACATCGCCAGGTGCGCGAGAAACGCCGCCGCCAGCGCATTCTTTTGTCCCCACGCCACGACGAGCGAGTGCAGCCCGTGGGCTTTGTCGAACCCATAATCCTGCAGCGAGTAAATGATGTCGAAGCCCACGAGCCACAACACGACAGCGAGCGCAAGAACGATTGGCTGCACGCCAACTCGCGCTGCCTGTTCCCAAGCCCAAAAGGACCCGGGTGACGAGAACATGCCCGCGGGTGATGCAAAGCCGAATTCTCCTTTTACCGCCAGCCACGCGCCGACGGGCGCGAGCGCGAGCGCGAGGCCGAGAAAAACGTGCGTGTAATCCGTGAACCGCTTCGTCAGCGAATAAAAACAAATCACCACGAGTGCGACCGGCGAGAGATAAAAACACAGCGGATTGAGAAAATGGCTGGCGGCAACCAATCCCGCCCCGGACAAAACCCAAAGTGCAATCGCCCCGGTCAGTGATATTTGTCCGGTGGGCAAATGGCGATTGGTGGTACGCGGATTCAGCGCATCGAATTTGCGGTCCACGATACGGTTGAAGGCCATGGCGCAGGTGCGCGCACAGACCATCGCGGTGAGAATCAGTCCAAACGTCCGCCAACCGGGCCAGCCGCGGTTATCGCGCGCGGCGACGGTCATGGCCGCCAGCGCGAAGGGCAGGGCGAAGACGGTGTGCGGGAAGCGCACGAAGGAAGCCCATTTTTTAATCAAGGAAAACATTGAACAATGAACATTGAACGCCGAACATCGAATAGAATAGGTCAGCCGGCTTCGCCGGACGGATAGATGACCACCGCGGAAGTCTTTCGCTTTTGAGCCAGCGCATTTTGTCGCGCGGTCTTGATACTGGACATGAAAATCCGGATCAACTCATCTGACTCGCTCAATACAAAAAGCAGAGTTGAATCATTTTGTGTCCAGTGCTTGTGCTGAATCAACCTTGCCCAACGGCGCGTTTCCCGAAGTTCTTTCAGGCAAACCTTCAGCTTATGGATGAAATCGTCGCGTGACTGTGCCGATTCCGCCTCGCCGTGATTGGGATACGGCGACGTGCCGGAACGCAAAATCTGTCCTGCAATGTGATTTCCGGCACGCGAGTTCGGAAGTTTTTCCGACAAATCAATCACCGCCGAAGCGAATTCCAGCAGTCGTTCTTCCAAGTCGTACTTTCGCCCGCCCGCCACATCTTCATGGAGCATCCACCGACCATCGTCCGGATCGTTCGATGTTCGATGTTCGATGTTCGATGTTCGATGTTTCCCCTTTTTCATTTCATTCCTTTTCCTCACTCCACCGCGGCGCGAGCTGGTTCGGCACGCCGAGATGATCCAGCACGCGGGCAACCACCGTGTCCACGACTTCCTGAACGGTTTTCGGTCCGGCGTAAAAACCCGGGTTCGCCGGCAGAATCACCGCGCCCGCCAGCAACAGCAGTTCCATGTTTTTGACATGCACCAGGCTGAGCGGCGTTTCGCGCGGGACGAGAATCAGTTTTTTCCTTTCCTTCAGCACCACGTCCGCCGCACGCAGCAAAACATCCTCGCTGTAACCGTGCGCAATGCGGCCCATCGTGCCCATGGTGCAGGGAATGACCACCATCGCATCCGGCGGATTCGAACCGCTGGCGAAGGGCGCGTTCATGCTTTTGACATTGTGGGTTCTCACGCCGTCGGGCAGGCACAGGCCGCCGGGCAGTTCCACGGCGATGACCTGCGGCGCGTAATGGCTCATCACGATGTGGATTTCATGCGCGCGAGAATCCAAATTATCGAGCAACCGCTGCGCGTAAAGCGCGCCGCTGGCTCCGGTGATGGCAACGAGGATTTTCAAGTGAGCAAATCATGGCGTTCCGAGGCGATTGCGGCAAGCGCAACAAAATTCACCGGCTGATTTACGAGTGGATGGCGGAGGTCGCGTCAATCGCTAATCGCAAATGAATGAAACAGCTTGAGTCCGGGTTCCCCATCCGCACAATGACCGGATGTTCAAACCAGCGGCCATCCTTATCGGCGCGGCAATTCTTCTGGCGGGATGTGCCAGCACACCTACCGTGCCGGAAGAAGTCATTTCGTCGCCGCCGGTCATGACTGGTGAAGCATCTTCGTTGAACTGGACGGATCCCAACGCCGTTAAACAATTCCCCGCAGCGCGATCGTTCAGGCCGGCGACGCCAACCGCCAAGGCCTATCCCTCGTTCACCGCGCCGGTCACGACGTGGACTTCTTTGGATCGCTGGGCGGCCGAAAACAAAATTGGCCAGCCGCGTCTGGTGTCCCACACGCCTGTGGCCGCGTACGCCATCGGGTCGGCGAACGGCACGATGGTTTTGGACATCGGCAGCCGCGAAGCAACCTGGAACAACACAGAAATTCAACTGGGTTTCACCCCGGAATTCATTGACGACCAGGTTTTTGTCCACGGCCTCGATTTGCAGAAAAACCTCGGACCGCTGTTGTTCGGGCCGCCATTGACGTTTGGCAATCGCGTCATCGTGATTGATCCAGGTCACGGCGGTGTCAATGTCGGCACCCACAGCGTTCTCAACGGGCGATTTGAGAAGGAATTCACGCTCGATTGGGCGTTGCGGCTTGCCCCGCTGCTGGCGGCCAACGGCTGGCAGGTTTTCCTGACCCGGACCAAGGACGTGGACGTGGCCTTGTCCAACCGCGTCGCGTTTGCCGAGGCGCATCATGCGGATGTGTTCATCAGCTTGCATTTCAATTCAACTTCCGATCGCAGTAAAGAAACCGCCGGCCTTGAAACCTATTGCTCCACCCCGGCGGGAATGCCTTCCAGCCTGACACGCGATTATGCCGACACCTGGTCGCAATTTTTTCCCAACAACAATTTTGACGCGCAGAATCTGCAACTGGCCGTGCTCCTGCAGACCGTGTTGCTGCGTGAGAGTAACGAGGAGGATCGCGGTGTGCGACGCGTGCGGTTCATCGGCGTGTTGCACCGGCAACATTGTCCCGCCGTGCTGATCGAAGGCGGTTATCTGTCGAACCCGCACGAGGCGAAGCTGATTGAAAACCCGGAATTTAGACAAAAACTCGCCCAAGCCGTCGCGGACGCTTTGAAGTAAGATGCCATCCGCCATCCTCCATCCTCGTCGCGCCGAAGCCAGGCGAAGGCGGACTCCATCCTCGCACATTCTCGTAACGGGTGGCGCCGGTTTCATCGGTTCCCATTTGGTCGAGCGTCTGCTGGCTGATGGCCAAACGGTCGTCGTCATTGACGATCTTTCCACGGGCAGTTTGGAAAATCTGCGCGCGGTCAAATCGCATCCGCATCTGCGCGTGGTTCAATCGAAAATTTCCGCGTGTCCCAAGCTGCCGGAAATGGCGGCGAACGCGGAGTTCATTTTTCATCTGGCGGCGACGGTTGGCGTCGAACTGGTGGTGAAATCCGCATTGAGCGTTTTGGAATCGAGCTTTCACGAGACGCAAATTTTATTGCGGGCCGCCGCAGCCGGACGCACGCCGCTGCTGTTGACTTCGACTTCGGAAGTCTATGGCAAGAGCGCGAAGCCGGCATTTGGCGAGGATGACGATTTGCTCATCGGCCCGCCCGGGCAATCGCGCTGGAGTTACGCGTGCTCGAAGCTCACCGACGAATTTCTGGCGCTGGCCTATGCGCGGGAAAAATCGCTGCCGGTCATCATCGCGCGGCTGTTCAACACCGTCGGCCCGCGCCAGACCGGGCGCTACGGCATGGTGCTGCCCCGCTTCATCGCGGCGGCAAAAAAGGGCGAACCGCTGAAAGTTTTCGGCGATGGCGCGCAAACGCGCTGTTTCTGCCACGTCGGCGACGCGGTGGAGGCGCTGGTGCGGCTGCAAAAACGTGGCTGCGACGCCCTCGTCGCAAAACGGAGAGGCGACGAGGCGTCGCCGCCACCCGTCTTCGGCGAAATTTTCAACGTGGGAGGCACGGAGGAAGTCAGCATCCTCAAACTGGCGCGGCTCGTGGTGAAAACGCTGGATTCAAAATCGAAGATTCAACTCGTGCCGTATGCCAAAGCCTATCCGCCTACGCCAAAAGGCTTCGGCGCGACAAGCGCTCCGGGTTTTGATGATATGCGCCGCCGAAAGCCATTGGTGAAAAAGCTCGAACGCTTCGTGAAGTTCCGCCCGCGCACGCCGTTGTGCGAAATCATCCGGCTGACGTCGGGGCGAACTTAAAAACCGAGTAGCAGCGGAAGTCAGTCCGCTCTAGATAATATTTGAGCCGACTGACGTCGGCTGCTACAGGGAAACGCCTTCGCGTGCGAGCAGTTCCCGCTTCCAATCCAATCCGCCGGAGAAGCCGCCAATTTTTCCGTTCGCGGCGAGCACGCGGTGGCAGGGAACCAAAACCGGGATCGGATTCGCGCCGCACGCGCCGCCCACGGCACGAACGGCGTTCGGTTTGCCAATGGCGCGGGCGATTTCACCGTAGCTTTTGGTCTGGCCACGGCGGATTTTGCGCAGCGCGCGCCAGACGCTTTTCTGAAATTTCGTCCCCGCCAGATCCAGCGGCGGAAAACTTTTCGGCGAACGCCCGGCGAGGACCTGTTTCAACGCGGCGGCGGTCGCCTCATGCCAGCGGCGGATTGTGGCAGGAATTTGTAGGAGACGACGTGCTTGTCTCGCCGTAGCCGGGTGAAGGCGGAAGGAGTCTGTAACCGGCGCACTGGAAGCCGAAGAAATTTGAGACTCGTTACCTCGTCTCCTACAATGAAAAGAGGACGCTCGCCCCACCGATGGAAAATCCAGTTCACCCAGTCCTTTTTCCGAATAGCGTGCGACAAATTGGCCGTTGCTGGTGCGAATCGGCAGTTTCACAGATGGCGCTTTCATCCGTGGTTCACTCAGTGGCTGCGCATGAAAACGCAGATGGTGCCGAACAGGATGACGAACAATATGATGGCGAAAAAAATGAAGCGGTTGCGCGCGACGCGCTTCTCGTAGCGCATCGGACGGAGGCCATGCACGCCACCGGCGGCCAGATAGGCGACGAGCCGCGGATTATTCGTGGTCGGCCGGCGAAAATGGTTCCGGACGCGATTGAAAAGCGCGGGCAAATCGTATTTGCGGACGCCCAGTTCGTTGAACTGGTCGGGCGCGGCGGTTTCCTCGGTGTCGGACAAGGCTTTTATCTCTTCGAAAACCGGCTCCTGCACCGGCGGCGGCGGGGCCGGTTCGTGCGCGCGGGCGATGGTCGCACCGTGCGGAATGGCGGTGGAACGAAATTTCGGCGTGGACACGCGCTGAAGTTGCGTGTCGAGCTTCTTGATTTCGGTTTCGAGGGCGGCAATCTGGTCGGTGAGCGCGCGCGAACGGTCGGAAAGCGGGTCGTTTTTTTTCTTCGCGGGCCCCATACGACAATCTCAGCGCCGCATCAAAACGGCAACCAGCACGCCCAGCGCGCCCAGGGCAATCAGCACCAGCGGCCAGGTCATTGCCAGACCAAACCGGCACAACTCGCCAAAACTCATGCTGGCGAACGGGGAGACGGCGGTGGCGGGAGCCTCTCCTGCACCGGCTGCTTCCTTCGCCTCGCCGTCCAGGACGGAAAATTTGAGCCGCGCGGCGTTCCATTCCATGCGCGCGTTTTCGATGGTGGTGAGGCCGCGGGTAAGTTCGATGCTGAAATTGTCCTTCGTCCACGTATCGTCGTGGATGGCCTGGATTTTATCGAGCGCATCGCGAAAATCGGCCACGGTCTTGACCATTTGCTCGGCATCGCGGCGGGCATTGAACTCGGCTTCTTCGAGCAGGCCGAGGCCGCGCGTGAGATGGTGAATCATTTCCTGGCGGCCGGTTTGAAATTCCGTCTGGCGGCGGCGCAATTCCTCGAGCGCCGCGCGTTCGCGCTCCAGATCCTCCTGCGCGTGTTTCAACTCGGCGAGTTTTTGCTGCGCCTCGACGACCTTGCGGTCCACCTCGTCGCGCGTCGGCGCGCGGAACGGGTCGTTGGGGGCGGACGCGCCGGAAGGCGATTTGTGCGCTTGAAAATCGGTGTCCACAAACTCCGTTGCATCGTAATCAGAAGCCATGTGGCGACTTTAATCCCGCGGCGCGAAAGTGTAAAGCGGCGTTTGCGCTTGTCAGCGTGGAGAGCGAGTCCTAAAGTGCGCCTGTCCGTGACGCAATTTGAACTTTTGACATGATTGAGCTGATTCAGATTCCGTGGAGTCCGTTCTGCCTCGTACAGCGGCGCATTTTGGAATTTGCCGGCGCCCGCTTCAAAATCATCAACATCCCCAGCCAGGACCGCTCGCTGGTTTGGAAGCTTACCCGGCAACGTTATTATTGCGTTCCCATCATCAAGGACGGCAAAAACGTCATTTTCGAAATCAGTGACGATTCCCAGGTCGTGGCCAAATATCTGGATGAGGAACTCGAACTCGGCCTGTTCCCCAACAAATGGTGCGACGTCCAGTCCATCCTCTGGCGTTGCATCGAAAATGAAATCGAGGGCGCGACCTTCCGGCTCAACGACATTTATTGGAAGGAAACCGTGCCGGCGTCCGAGCAACTGCAACATCTGCGGTTCAAGGAGCGCAAGTTTGGTCACGGCTGCCTGGACCAGTGGCGTAAGGACCAGAAATTCTGGCTCCAGCAACTTGAAGAACGCCTGCTGCCGTTCGAGATGATGCTGACGCACCTGCCGTTCATCCTCGAAGCCCGCCCGCGTTTTGTGGACTTCGATTTGTTTGGCATGCTCGAAAATTTTCTTTACTCCGGCCATTACCGCCTGCCCGAGCGGCACAAGCAAATCCTGGCCTGGCATCGCCGGATGAAAAAGGTCAAACATTCCGATTTCAGCGCGTGAAAAATTACATCATCGACACCAACGTCCTCCTTCACGATCCCAATTCCCTGCTGAACTTCGCTGACAATCACGTTCTCATTCCCATTGAAGTCATCGAGGAAATTGATCGTTTCAAACGCGAGTCCAGCGAGCTGGGCCAGAATGCGCGCAGCGTGTCGCGGATGCTCGATGGTTTCCGCGGCGAGGGCAGCCTGAGCGAAGGCGTGAAATTGCCCAACGGCGGCAAATTACAAATCGCCTTTCAAAAGAACGGCCAAGTCAACGGCGACGCCCACGTCAACGGCAACAGCGTGGACAACCGGATTTTGTCGCTGGCGGCGAACGTTCAAAAAGCGCAGCCGAAAAATCCGACGATACTTGTCAGCAAGGACATCAACCTCCGCATCAAGGCCGACGCGCTGGGTTTGCAGGCCGAGGATTACGAAACCGACCGCGTGTTCATCACCGACCTTTACACCGGCATGGCGGAAATGTCCGTCGCCACGAATAAAATGGCCGCGTTCCGCGCCAACGGCGAATTGGGCCTGGACGCCGGCAAACAATATTTTCCGAACGAATACTGCACGCTCACCGACGAAACGAATCCCAAACGCACCGCGCTGACCAAGGTGGACGCCACCGGCACAAAACTGATTCCCATCATTGACTGCCGCGAAGGGATCTGGGGCATCAAGCCCCGCAACCGCGAACAGCATTTCGCCTTTGACGCGCTGCTCGACGACCGCGTTAAACTCGTCACGCTCATGGGCAAGGCCGGCACCGGAAAAACGTTGCTCGCCATGGCCGCCGGACTGAAGCGCACCGTAATCGACCGCGAATTCCGCCGGCTCGTCGTCGCGCGCCCGACGATTTCGATGGGCAAGGAACTGGGGTTTTTGCCCGGGTCGCTCGAGGAAAAACTCGCGCCGTGGATGCAGCCGATTCACGACGCGCTCGAAATGTTGAGCGACCTGAACATGGGGCACGACCATCGCCGCAGCAGCGATCTCATGCGTTCCGGCAGCATCGTCGTCGAGGCGCTGAGTTACATTCGCGGACGCAGCATTGCGAACCAGTTCATGATCATTGACGAGGCGCAAAACCTCACGCCGCTCGAAGCCAAGACCATCATTACGCGCGTCGGCAGCGGCACCAAAATCATCTTCACCGGCGACCCGTATCAAATCGACAATCCGTATGTTGACTCGTCTTCGAACGGTTTTAATTACATCGTCAGCCGTTTCCGCGCCGAAGCCATCGCCGCGCACATCGAACTCCAAAAAGGCGAACGTTCCGAACTCGCCGAATTGGCGGCGAATATTTTGTAAATTTTGTCAGTTGACAAACGGTCATTGCAGTCGAAATTCCTAGTAGAGCTGTATTGGGCGCCAAGGGCGTCTTCAGCGGGAATGTATGATCTCAAACGAACGACCATCACCTTATGGACGGGCTCCTTACGGGCAGCCCAGAGCGCCGGTTCAAGAGGACACGCTAAAGAGCGCGACGATTCAAATCGAGCGCAAGACCTTCGTGTTTACGCTCAAGGAAAATCCGCGCGGCCGGTTCCTGCGCATCACCGAAGACGTTGGCGGGCGGCGTGACACCATCATCATCCCGTCCACCGGTTTGGAAGATTTCAAAAAGCTCCTCGAAGACATGGTGAAAACGTCGAACGAAATCCCGCAGAAAAGCAGCCCGCCGGAGATGACGTGAGACGTCTCTGATTGGTTGATGTTGCAAAAGCGGGCCCGCTGACGCCGGCTCTCACAATTTTTTTCGGGCGGTTTTCTTCCTTGATTTCACCCGCGCGGCGTCGCCCCAGAGACTTTCCAGATCATAACGGTCGCGCGCGTCCTGCCGCATGATGTGAACGATCACGTCGAAAAAATCCAGCACCACCCACGCGCCATGCACCGTGCCGTCCACCGCGCGCGGCCGCACGCCGTGTTCCTCGCGCAACTGGTCGGTGATTTCGTCCACGATGGCGCGCAGGTGCGGTTCGCTCGTACCGGACGCGATCACGAAATAATCCGTCACCGACGACAGGTCGCGCACGTCGAGGATGACAATGTTCTCCGCCTTTTTGTTATCCGCGAATTCGCGGCAGAGCCGGGCGAGTTTTTTTGAATCCATATTTGCCGGGAGGATTTAACCACGAATGGACACGGATGGACACGGATTTTTTGATGCGAATTTCACAAATTGCCGATGGAACGAAGCCCTGAATTGAGTTTAATCCGTGTTCATCGGTGTTTATCCGTGGTTGAAAAATCAGGCGTAAAGTCGTCCGTTACGAATCGCCTCGGCCACGGGCGGCGGCACGAGGTGGTCAACTGGCAAACCCGCCTTCAGCCGGGCGCGGATTTCCGACGAGGACACGCCCAGCGGAAACCCCTTGAGCATTCGTCCGCGAAATGGCGGCGGAAAAATCGCCGCCGCGCCGCCCGGCCGCGGAATCGCGACGAATTCCGCGAGCTTGGCCAATTCACCGGCTTCACGCCATTCGTTGAGCTTCGCCGCGTTATCGGCCCCGATGAGATAAAATAATTGCGCCTGCGGGAACCGTTTCACGAAGTCGCGCAGGGTTTCGATGGTGTAGGAAACGCCGCCCCGGCGAATTTCCTGGTCGTCCACTTCATAATTTGTTTTGCCCGCGAGCGCGAGCCGCAGCCATTGCTGGCGGGCGGAGGCCGGCGCGGGCCGGCTTTCCGGCTTGAACGGCGATTGCGCCGCCGGAATGAAAAACAGCCGGTCCAGACCCAGTTCCTCCACCGCCGCCTGCGCGACGAGCAGATGTCCCAGGTGAACCGGGTCAAACGAACCGCCAAATAATCCGAGTTTCATTTTTCCGTGGCTGCGTCCGTGAGAACGCAGCCATATTTTTGCCGCGAACTCACGTTCACGGCTGCAAAATTAGCAACATCGCCGCACACCGTTGAACCGCTGTTCCGTGGCTTCGACGTAAACCTGTTGCGCAGCTTTGCTGTGGCCGTGAATGTGAGATCGCGAAACATCCGCGTTTTCACAAACGCGGCTACATTCACACTGCTGCGCTCGTTCCAGATGTGATTCGCCGGACCATTCCTTCGCCAGCGCCAGCGCCAGGGCGGCGGCACCGGCCGCGCCACTGAACTTGCGTCCGCCTTCCACGACGGCGTAATCCGGCAACCAGACTGGCTCGGTCTCGTGCAACACCGCCGGTTTGCGCCGCGACAGCAACAAGAACCACTCGCGCAAGCTTAACAAAATAATCGCGATGACCAGAGCCAGAAAAATTCCGGCCACGCCGGCGTCGAGGACATTGTTGAATCGCAACGTGCGGTTTGCATGCAATGCCTTCTGAGCGGCGTCAATGGCGGTCACATCGCCCGCAGCGTTTGCGCTGTCGAGTGTCTTTTGCAAAGTGGGTGTTTTTTTGGCCAGTATTTGCGCCTGTGCCAGAAATCCGATGCGCTGGTCGGGATGGAAAATTTTCTCCACGCCGGCTGTAAACGTCACCGCCACCAGCCAAATAAGCGGAACCAACGTGATGAGCGCCAGCGCCGGTGAACGTTTTGGAGCGCCGGCCTACGGCACGGCGTGTTCNNTGGCGATGCCGAACAGCGGCCAGAGTGAGTTGACCCCGCCAAGCGGGTCGCGCACGCCCTGGATCAAAAAATGTCCCCACGCGCCGACCATCAGCGCGGCGACGACCGGTGTGGCGAGGAAATTTTTCGGATCGCCGAGCGGTTTCCAGGCGCGGCCCAGGATGTTTTGCAGCAGGTAACGTCCCACGCGCGTCCCGGCATCCACCGTGGTCAGGATGAACAGGGCCTCGAACATGATGGCGAAGTGATACCAGAGGTCGAGCCCGCGACCGTTGACCGCCTTGGAAAAAATGTGGGCCATGCCGACCGCCAGTGTGGCCGCGCCGCCGGTGCGGCCGAAGAGGGTTTTCTCGCCCAGTCCATTCGCGAGCGAATCCATTTGTTCCACCGTCACCGGGAAATTGAGCGCGGAAACTTTCGCCACGGTGGCGGCGGGATCGCCCTTGACGTTCATGCTGAAATAGACGCCGGGTTCCAGGGCGCAGGCGGCGATAAGCGCCATGATGGCCACGAACGATTCACAACACATTGCACCGTAACCGATGGGCTGCGCATAGCTTTCGCGCGTGATGAGCTTCGGCGTTGTGCCGCTGGCGATGAGGGTGTGAAAACCGGAAATCGCCCCGCACGCGATGGTGATGAAGCAAAACGGAAAAATCTTGCCGGCGACGATGAGGCCGGAACCGTCGGTAAACCGCGTAAGGGCGGGCATCTGTAGATTGGGCAACACGAGCAGGATGCCGAACGCGAGCGCGAAAATGGTGCCGAGTTTCATAAACGTGCTCAAATAATCGCGTGGCGCGAGCAACAACCACACCGGCAGGCTGCTGGAGATGACGCCATAGCCAATGATGATCCAGGCGATGGTGATGTCGTGCAGGCCGAAGAACTGCGACCAGTGCGGACTCTGGTAAACCAGCTTGCCGCCCCACACCGCGAGCAGCAGCAGCGTGACGCCAAAGGTTGAGGCTTCCAGAATCTTTCCGATGCGCACAAAGCGCATGTAACAGCCCATCAACAGCGCGATGGGAATGGTCGCACCCACGGTGAAAATGCCCCACGGACTTTCCGCGAGCGCCTTGACAACCACGAGCGCGAGGACCGCGAGCATGATCACCAGAATGGCCAGAATTGCCACCACCGCGATGAAGCCAACCGGCGCATTCACTTCCTCCTTGACCATCTGGCCGAGCGATTTGCCGTCCCGCCGCACCGAGCAAAACAAGATTACGAAATCCTGCACCGCGCCGCCGAGCACGGCGCCGATAAGAATCCACAGCGTCCCCGGCAGATAACCGAATTGCGCGGCGAGGACCGGCCCAACGAGCGGTCCCGGCCCGGCAATCGCCGCGAAGTGATGGCCGAAAACGATCCATTTGTTCGTTTTGACAAAATCCCGGCCATCATCATGGACTTCGCACGGCGTGGCGCGGCGCTCGTTGAGCGCCAGCACGCGCGCGGCAATCCATTTTGAGTAAAACCGGTAGCCGATGGCGTAGGTGCAGACCGCTGCGATGAGAATATAGGCGGAATTGACCGGCTCGCTCCGGCGAAATGCCAGCGTGGCATACGCGACCGCGCCGGCCAGGGCGAGCAGGAGCCAGAAAAGTGAAGTCAAAACCTTTTTCATGCCGGATGGTTTGCCGGCAATTTACGATTTACGACTTGCGATTTACGAGAGTAAAGTTTGCGCATGAGCATATTGAAAATCGCAAATCCAAAATCCGAATGACCCGTCACTGCCACCATTGCGGCGAGGAATGGACGCTGACCGGCCAGCCGGGGCGCGGCGAAAGCTGTTTGAAATGCCGGGCCGACCTGCGCGTCTGCCTGAATTGCGCGCATTACGACCCACGCGTGGCCCAGCAATGCCGCGAACGCCGGGCCGAGCCGGTGCAGGAAAAACACATGGGCAATTTCTGCGAGTATTTTGAATTTGTGCGCCGGGTCTGGACGCCGAAAGCCGGAGACAACCAGCGCGAAGCCGCCGCCCGCGAGCAGTTGAAAAAATTGTTTGGCGATTGATGCGCGCGGCGGGTTAGCATCAGCGCATGAAAGTCAGCGGGTTCACCTTTTTGCGCAATGGGCAGAAGCTCGGCTATCCGTTTGTGGCATCCATCCGCTCCATCCTGCCCATCGTGGATGAATTCGTCGTGGCGCTTGGCCCGTGCGACGACGACACGGAAAAAATGCTGCGCGAAATCGGCGATCCCAAGATCCGCATCATCCCGACACAATGGAACGAACGGATTCAGCCGGATTACAGCGTGAAGGGGTTTGTCTATGGCCAGCAGAAATCCATCGCTCTGTTCAACTGCACCGGTGACTGGGCGTTTTATCTCGAAGCCGACGAAGTGGTTCATGAAAACGATCTGCCCAAAATCCGCGCGGCGATGGAAAAGTATTTGAACGACGAGCGCGTGGAGGCGCTGGCCTTCGATTACCTGCATTTTTACGGCAACGCGAACACGTACGCCTGGTCGCCGGGCTGGTATCGCAGCGAGGTGAGAATTATTCGCAACACCATTCCGGCGTGGTCGAGCGAGGCGCTGTTTTTCAACGTCGTGGTCAGCCACAAAAAATCGCGTCAGCCGCGCGCGGCGCACCCCGGCGCGACGATTTATCATTACGGCTGGGTGCGCAGCGAAACGCAGATGCGTTTGAAAGCTTCCGCCGTTCATAAATACTGGGATGACAAACCCGCGGCAAAAGCGGATTACACAAAAATTGACCCGGCCATGCTGAAACTTTTCACCGGCACGCACCCGAAAGTTCTGCAAGACTGGCTGTCCAAAGCGGAAGGACTTTTTCAAGCTGATCCGAATTATCAGTTGAGTTCGCGTGAAAAAAAACACCGGCTGATGCTGAAGCTGGAAAAGTGGTTCGGCTTCCGGTTCAACAAGAAACATTACCGGCTCGTTCGGTGAAAGCCCGCGCGCAGGCCTCGATGACCGTGCCGGTCTCAATGCTGGAAACGTCCCGACCGTTCGTTGCGATGACCGCCCAGTCCGGATGCTGGAACGGATATGGACTGCCTGGGGCGACGGAGTTCCTGATCATCACCACCCGTTTACCCATTGCCACCGCCAAATGCAATGCGCCGGTATCCCCGCCGAGGATGAGGGAAGAAAGTTTCATCAGCCCCCCGGTTACGAGCAATGGCACTCCGGCGGAAACCGGGAAGCCGGCCTGGTGGACCGGTTCCAACGCGGCGCGTTCGGACGGGCCACCCCCAAAAAGGACCTGGACTCCGTGCGAACGCCAGTGTCTGGCGATCGAAACATAATTTTCCAGCGGCCAGTTTTTTTGGGGTGAACTGGTGAACGGTTGAATGAAGAGCGTGGGTTTGGCGGCATTCAAATTGTGCGCCACAAAAAACTGTCGCGCCTCATTCAACGCGCCGTCCGGCAGGACAAATTCGTTTAGGATTTCTCCCGGATGCAGGCCGCATTGCTCCAGCAGCGAGAGATACCGGTCAACGTGATGAAGGCGGTCGTTGCGCGTCACGCCGCGCGTGTAAGCCCAGCGCCGTCCCGGACCATACACACTGCCCCAGCGTTGCGGCGCGCCACTCAACCAAGCCAGCCAGGCCGTCTCGCCGTAGCCTTGAAAATCCACGACCAGTGAAAACTTTCCGCGGCGCAAGCGGCGAAACAGGGAAAACGCCTCCGACAAAATGGTCATGGGATTTCCGCTCTGAAAGCGGGCGCGATCCAGCGTGATGACTCCGTCCACCTCCCGAAAACCCTTCAGCAACGGGGCATTTTCCCTGGAAGTGAGAAAGGTGATTTTTGCGCCGGGGAAATTTTCCCGGACCCTGTGGACGGCGGGCAGCGTGAACAACACATCGCCGATGGATTTAAGACGAATCAGCAGAATGTTTTCGTTTTGGCTCATGTTGCCCATGACAAGGAGGAGGGCCGATTTGAAAAGTCTCAGGATTGCTGATGAAGGCCATGTTCGCAGCGGATTTTCCCTGTGCGAATGGTTTCCGCCAGTTGCATCCGCTTGGCCGGAAGGTTCTCGCGCGGCAGAATCGGATGATTGAGGTGGTAAACGATGGCGTGGGCATAAACAAATTTGCGCCGCCGGCCGAGATTGTAAACCCGCGTGCCCAGGTCGGAATCGGGACCGATGCCACGGCCCTTGCAGTCTTCATCGAAACCATTCACCGCCACAACATCCTCCCGCCAGTAGGCCATGTTGCATCCGATGATGCCGCGCTGTTTTTGGTTGCGAAAAACGACCGGCTGCGGCAAACGAATTCCCTTGGCCAGGCCCCTGATGCGGCCCGCAAGCATCCATCGCCAGACGGGGGTGACGCCCGGCTCGAAGCGCGGCACAAATCGCTCCTCCACATAACAACGCCGCCCCTGCACCCAAAATCCGCGTTCCGCTAGTTGCTCATGGTCAGCCAGAAATTTTTGATGGGGAACACAATCGCCGTCCAAAAAAACAAGGTATTCGCCGACGGCAGCGGCAATCGCCTTGTTGAGCAGGACGATTTTGCGAAAGCCATTGTGAACGTGCCAGAGATGGTGGACGGGAACTTGCGTCTTTTCGCGCCAACGGTCAATGATGGCGCGCGTTTCATCGCCGGAGCCGTCGTCGGTAATAAACACTTCGTCCGGCTGGCGCTCCTGCAACGCGACACCACGCAAGACCTTGGCCAGCGACGCCGGCTGCTCGTAAGTGCCGATGACCAATGAAAGTTTCATCCCGTTGACTTCTTGCGCTCCTGGGCTTCACGGATTTTGGCGTAACGGACTGCGGTCGCAAACGCGTTATGCCAGGCAATGTAATATCCCTGCCAGCCGTCCAGAAAGCCAAACCGAAAGAAATAGGCCCGCAAAAAACGCCAGAGCGGACGAATGGCAAGGTTAAATATTCCCGCTTTTTGTCCGGCCGTCAGGTGCTGGCGCACAAACTCGTCACTGAAGGGAATGATCTTCTGCAAATGCGCGTTGATGGATTCCCGGCTGTAGTGATGCAAGTCGGCATGGAGTTTCCCAATCGAACCATTCACGCGCAGCTTGTCGTGCGGATCAACGCCGCCCCATTCCGCCCGCCCCCTGCGCCAAAGCCGTGTGGAACGATCCGGATACCAATCCCCGTGTCGAATCCAACGTCCGCAATACCAGCAGAGGCGGGGAAAACTGAATGCGGCAAATGGCTGGAGTTTTTGGGGTTCGGAAAATAATTTTTGAATCTCATCGCGCAATTCCGGAGAAACGGCTTCGTCGGCATCCAACCCCAAAATCCAGTCGGAATTTGCCTTTTGCGCGGCGGAATTTTTCTGAGCGATGTGACCTTTCCACGGCTCGCGGAAAACTTTCGCCCCGAATCCTGCGGCGATTTTGTCTGTGCCGTCGGTCACATCGTCATTGATCACAACGATGATTTCTTCGACCCAGCTGGAGACACTGTCGAGGGCACGATGAATACGATGCGCTTCGTTGCCAGCGATCATGCAGACGGAAATGGGCAGGCGTTGCTGGGTGATCATGGTTCAGTATGCAGTCGGTTTAAATCGCCTCGTCCGGCGACAGGACCGAGCGCATTGTACCGCAGCCGTTGCGGTGCCCGCAAAAGAATTATGCCGTGTCCCTTGTCAGCGGGTGTCAAGATATGCTCTCTTCGAAAGCCGCGCGATTTAAAAGTCGCGGTCCGACCAGTGCCTCAGACTGCCGGGACGACCAACGGCGCTCATATTCCGCCTGCAATCAGTCGCCATAATCCTGCCAAGTGTTGCTGATCAATTTACAACTCCCATCGCCTTCAACATCAGCCGGATGCGTATGGCGCTGGCCTGGAACGAATAATTCTTGCAGACGATGGATGGGTTGAGTTTCCGCCGGACGGCGGCATAATTTTCAATCGCCTCTTTCATGGCGGCGGCCAGCGCCTGCGGCGTTTCCTCGTCATAATAGAAACAGGCGTTGCCGCAAACCTGTTCCATTCCCCCGGCCTTGCTGCTGATGACCGGCAACCCGGCGGAAAGATAGGTGAAAACTTTTGAGGGAAAGGTCCCACTGGATAGCGGGTCGGAGGTCCGCTGGCAATTGAGCCCCACGTGCGCCTCCGCCAGCCACCGGTTGAAGACCTCCGGCGGAGGTGGGTATTGATGCTCCACCCTGCCACGCCAGCGCGGATTCTGCGTCAGGCGGATCACCTGTTCCGCCAGCGGGCCCTGTCCGGCGATGAGCAGGCACCAGCCCTGCTCCGGCAGATGGTTGAGCGATTCGAGGAGCAAATCAACACCATGCGCATGATCCAGCCCTCCTCCGTACATGAAACGCACTTCCTTGTCCGGCGTGCCCGGTCCCGCTGGCAACTCATTGGGCACAAATCCCGGCACCAGTTCCTTGGGGATAGCCTCCAACAGGCGTTTCCCGAGCGCGGGGTTTGACAACAACGCCCCGTTCAAAATCGGCCGTCCCAGTGTCTCCGCCAGCCAACTCAAAACGCGGGGCCACGAACGATCAACCAAATGCTTCCCGTCCAGGTAAACCAGAACGAAGGTCACCCGGCGAAAAAGAGCAAGCAGGCGGGCGGCGACAATGGAAATGAATTCGTAGTTGTCAATCACCACCAGATCGCCGGAACGAACGTGGCGCAGGACATGGCGGGAGTAAAAAAACCATGCCAGCGGAATGCGCAGCTTGGGAATGTCCCAGTTGCAGCAAAAAAATTGCCGATGTGTGGAATATTTTGTCTCCACCGGCGGCAGCCATTTCCCGGCGCGCCTTTCCGACGCCTTGGGCGGGGATGAGAGCACAATCATCTCCCGGCCGGAAGCCGTCTCCAAGCAGCGTAAAAGAGTCTGCCGGAAGGGTGTTGTCAGGATGTGTTCCACTTTTTCGCCGCGCAGGTCGTGATAGTGCTGATCATAAATACTGCTCAGGCAAATAATCCTGGGAGGCGGTATTTTTCCCATTGAATGAACTCGTCTCTCATTTGACATTAAAAAACACAATACAAACTGCTCCCAAGAGTCGAGAACAAATTCTCCTGATGTTCCGGCACAGCGTCCCGGAACCCGGGGCAGCCCCAGGACACAGGCCCAAGAAATCGTTGCCATGAGCTTTGTTTTTTGCCAGGATTCGCGGACATAAAATGAAGAATCTTTCCGGATCGGTGATTTTGGTCACTGGCGGCACCGGCTCGTTTGGCAACCGCGTGGCCAGCCATTTGTTAAAATTTAAACCCGCCCAAATCCGCATTTTCAGCCGCGACGAGAAAAAACAATGGGAGATGAAAAGGGTGTTTCCCCAGTTTCGTTACATCGTTGGAGATGTGCGGGACGCCAGCCGGCTATGTGAAGCCATGTATGAGGTGGATTATGTGTTTCACGCGGCGGCCCTCAAACAGGTCCCTTCATGCGAAACCTATCCTTTTGAAGCCGTAAAAACCAACATCCTCGGCTCGCAGAATGCCTGTGACGCGGCCAAGTACAACGGCGTGAAATGCATGGTGGCCCTGAGCACCGACAAAGCGGTCAAACCCGTCAACGCCATGGGCATCAGCAAGGCGATGCTCGAAAAGCTGGTGTGCAGCCAGAACGAATCCGACAGCCGGACAGTCTTCTGCTGCGTCCGTTACGGCAATGTCATGGGAAGCCGGGGCTCGGTCATCCCTCTGTTCCGCGATCAGATCCGGAAGGGAGCGCCGCTAACCCTGACCGTCCCGGAAATGACACGATTTCTAATGACGCTGGATCAGTCCGTGGACTTGGTCCTGCATGCAATGACAAAAGCGCGGGGCGGCGAGGTGTTTGTTCGCAAGTCGCCGGCCTCCACCGTGCAGGCGCTCGCGGAAACAATACGCTTGAAATACAGCAAACTTCACGAACGCCATCCCATCGAGGTTGTCGGCATCCGCCCGGGCGAAAAATTGCATGAAATCCTGGTCAACGAGTACGAAATGCAGCGGATCATTGAAGAGCCCTCCTATTACACGGTTTATCCCGAATACCGCGTGCCGAAACATCTGACGCCAAAGCCGCTGGGGGAGGAATACACTTCCGCCAACACACAGAGACTTAAGCGACCGGAGGAAATTGGCGCACTGTTGGACGCGATGGGCGAGGTGGAAGCGTACTTATGAGGGTTTTTGTACTGGGTCACCAAGGCATGTTGGGCCATGTCGTCGCCCGCTATCTGGCACAGCAAGGTTGCCAGGTGCTCACTTCGGCCTTGCGGTATGTCGCCCTGGCCCGGGATCCCTTGGTTGAAACCGCACGCGATTCGGGATGTGACTGGATTGTCAATTGCATCGGCCGCACCAAACAAAAGAGCGACAACCCCGTTGAACTGTTTTTGACCAATTCCCTGTTACCCCTTCACTTGGGACTCCGCTTGCGTCCCAATCAATGCCTGGTCCACGCAAGCACGGACTGTGTTTTCTCGGGACGACAGGGACATTACCCGGTTAATGGCGAGCAGGATGCCGAGGACATATATGGCCTTTCCAAGGCCATTGGCGAAGCTGCCGCCCGTCCCCACCGATGCGTCGTGATTCGCACGTCCATCATCGGACCGGAGTTGGGCGGGGGCCATGGTCTGCTGGGCTGGTTTTTAAGCCAGTCGGGCGAAGTCAACGGTTACACCAACCACTTGTGGAACGGCATTACCACCCTGGAGTGGGCCAAAATCTGTTTTGAGTTGATGAGCGGCCGGCTGAAAACAGAGGATCCGGTCATCCAACCCGGCACCGAGCCGCCGATGTGCAAATGTGACATGCTGCGGCTCATGGGGCAAATCTGGGGTTCGACCGTGAAAGTGCGGCCGGTGGAAGCCAAAGATGCCGTGAACCGGACATTGGTACCGACAATCGAGCGCCCCAGTTTGGAGCAGCAATTGCGCGAGTTCAAATCCTGGTACGCTTCGGTAGCCGCATAGATTCGAACGGCCTTGCCCAGATTTGCCTGCGCAAGTTTTTCACGCAGTCCACTACTTGCCAGCCGGGGCCGGGGCGAAACACTGGCAGTGGTTGGGCCGGTTTGGACGAATGGTGCAGGTGGCAGCATGTGGTTCAAGCCGCGAGCGCCGGAAGGATTCGCCTGCCGGCGATCACCACTGACGGAATGCGGAGCGGCCTTCACCGTCAACCGCGCCCGAAAATCCTTGCGAGCAGGGAACCAACCTTTGCCGGAGCGCGTTTCTGAAATTCCGCTTGAAGATCAGCGGGCACCCCGAAACGCAGCAGCACAAACAAACCCAGGGTTGCCGCCAAACCGACGCAGATCGCAAGCCGCGGCAACGGCTCCAGCCCGCCGGTTGCCCACCAGCACAACAGGGCCGGCGGCGCAAAACCGAGCAACACGATGCCGGCGTGCTTCATCCAACGGAAGACCACCTCGCCCAACGGGAAACCAAGATAACGGCTGGCCCGCCAGGCGCCGTACGCCCCGGTGAACGTGGTGCCACAGAAAATGGAGCACGCAATCAGCGCCGGCAGGCCGCCGACGGGCACCGTCAAAACGGCGAGCACAACATAGACCGCGCCTTCGATGAAAAAAACAAAACGCATGAATCCGATCCGCTTGGTCGTCATGATCAGGCTGCTGTGACAGGTTTGCACGGAGAGGACCACCAGCCAGGCGCCCAACAGCAAATCATTCAGCGGCGGCCAGAGAATGCGCCCGGAAGTCCAAACTGTGACAAACACGCTGTTGCACAGGGCAAAACTCACGCCCATGAACACGCTCAAGCTTGCGACGAGGACAACCAGGCTGCGATAGCGCTCCCGGAGCCGCGTCCGTTCGCCACGGACCATCATCTCGGAAAACGCGCTCAGCGGCGAGAATACCGCGCGCGATATTGCCTGGAGGAGCAGGTTGAAGGTCCTGGTGGCCACGTTCCACACCGTGGCATTTTCCAGACCCAGCAGGCGCGTGATGATCATCGTCTGGCTGCTTAAAATCACCTGCGTGCCCACCGAAACCAGGAAGAGGTCGCGGCCGTAGTTAAAAATTTCCTTGAACCGGGTCCACGAAGTGGTTCCCCAGCCGCCGCGCCGCGGGAAGAACCTCCACCTTGCGCAGGCAATCCACTGGATGACCGCATTGACCAGCGTTGAGCAAAGCATGGCCCACACCAGGCTGAACACACCAAAGCCAAAGTAAAAGAAAATCCACAGCGCCGCAAAGTTCACCAAGGGGGCCAGCGTTCCGGCGTAGTTCGCGAGGTCCATCCGCTGATGCGCGGTGAGCAGGTGGCCAAAAATGCGCACCGGATAGCCCAGCGCCACGATGCCGCATTGCAGAATCATCAGGTGGATGAATTCCGGCCGCAGGCTGGCTGATATTGCCATTAACTGCGCAAACGCATTGGCGAAAATCAGCCCGATGGTGAAAACGATCAGCCCCTGGGTCAGCAAGACCAGCCATCCCGTCTTGATCAGGCTGCCATAGTGTCCGCCGTCACGATCATCCTTGAAATCAATCAATAAACGCGCGATCGAACCCGACATCCCCATGTCAACGAGGTTCAGGTAGCCGACCAGCGTCATCATTAACGCCCAAAGGCCAAATTGCTCTTTGCTGAGGTAATGCAGCGCCACCGGCACGGAAGCCAGTCCGAAAACCGCGGTCGCCGCCAGCATCACGTAGCCTGAAGCCACACCATGAATCGCGTGTCGGAGTCGGGACATAATTCACATTTTCTGAAAATAGCTGCAAAATAACCGGTCCCGTGTTTTGTTGGAAGGGCTGCTTATTGTATCCGTGTCGGCGACGGTCTTCGCGGCTGAAAGTTTGCTGGTTTCCATGCAGGTTAGGCCGGATCATACTCTTTGACGCCAGCCAGTCTGTAAACGCCAAACTTATACCGCAGATGTTTTCCTGTCACAGCTAATTGTCCATGCCGAAATTCAATTGGTCATTGATGATGCATCCGACAGTCATTGGACGACTCCTTGACCGTGCCGTTCAATCACAGGAAGGATTTGCCGTAAAAAATGCATGGAACGCGCAAAATCATTGCTGTTGGGTCGGGTTCCTTCCCCGCTTGGCGTTTGGGGAAGGCTTGTTCGCGGCTGGCGCGCAAACGCAGCGTGAGGGTTTCGGCTTCTTCCACCTTCGCGCCGTTCAGCGCCTTGACAATGGTCTCATACTATTTTGCATTCAA
>PLAY01000129.1 GCA_003134375.1 Limisphaerales bacterium
ACCACACAAATCTACACCCATGTCATGCAGAAGCCGGGGCTGGGCGTGCGTAGCCCTGTGGACAGCATCTGATCTGATTTGACAGCTTTTCCGCCAGAGTAATCGCGGCGGAACTGTGGAGCATCGGCTGTATTTCTTGGGACAGTTATTAGAGTATTAANNCGTTCTTCCCAGCGCAGCACTTTCAGCGTCACTTGCTGGAATTCCGGCAGTTTTGGAAACGTGACGACGTTCTCGCCGTCCAGCTTCACCTTGCCGTCCTTTGGGTCGTGGAATGCTTCCCACACCGCCAGGCCAGGTTGCAACGCCAATTCATGCCGCGCGATGACGAATACGCCCGTCCCGTCTTTGCGCTTGTGCGCTTTGGCGGCACTGGACATGACCACACCGCGAACGAACAGACCGTTCAGTTTTTCGGCTTGAGCAGGTTGTTTTGTGTCTTGAGCCATGATTTTAATCCCTCCTTTCTGTTGATGATGATTTCCCCGCTGCCTTTGTAGCGACCATCCAGCGCAGCGGACAAAACCAGATGATCGAAAATGTCCCGATACGGCACCCGAAACCGCACTGTGCGCGCCAAGCCATTCTGCCGAAGCACGCCCATGCAGGCCCAACGCCAAATCCGCTGGACTGTCACCCAGCCCCGGTCCCACAGTCCGGCCAGCAATTCCTTGGGCAAAAACCGGCGGGTCTGGAAAATCGCGTGGAAATGCACCCAACCGCTTTCGTGGAATTCCACCTTGATGCAGTAAGGCGCATCTATAGTGAAAGTCTTGCCCTCATGTTCCACACGATGCCGGAGCTGGTAAAACACCTTACGCAGCCAGTCGCGGCTGTCTTCAAAAGCCGTTTCCTCATCGAGGTAAAGTTTTGGGTCAAGCGTGAAAGTCAGAAACAGCTTGCCGCTCACG
Source organism: Limisphaerales bacterium (assembly GCA_003134375.1). Classification (GTDB taxonomy): domain Bacteria; phylum Verrucomicrobiota; class Verrucomicrobiia; order Limisphaerales; family UBA11358; genus UBA11358. Next base: position 912 of record PLAY01000129.1, read on the forward strand.
TCGGGCAGCCGGTCCCAGAACCGCGCCAGAACCTTGAAGATGCCAACCGGATGAAACCACGACGCAGGAATGAATTCCTTGATGGTTTGTTCGTAGGCATCGGTTTGATTGGCGGCAGTCGCCGACAGGTTACGATCCCCACCCCCACCTCCTTGGCTTACGGTTTCTTTGCGTGGTTCCCCAGGATGATTCATGGCGTGACCTCTTTACCGTCTGGATTAATTGGCTCCCATTGTGGACGGAGGCACGGCAGGGGAATTGCTTTTAGGAGGAGCTTCGCTCGCGGAGGCTTTGAGTCCTGTGGCCGGACGGGCCGGTTGGGCAAAGGCGCATTCATTCCACACCCTTTCGCTTTGGCACTTTGGGCGTTTGGGCAAATTCACCGGCAGCGACACGGCGGTTGAATTCTTCGATGCCTGACCTGGTGAGATATTGCCGGCCGGCGATGTTGACAGTGGTGAGCCAGCCCCTTTTGCGCCAGCGCCAGATGGTACAGGCCGTGACGCAAACTTGCTCCATCCACTTGTGGAGGCTGACGACAGCCGGCTCCGGCGCTACAATTAAAGATTGGATTTCCATGTCTCGCTGGACAAGAAAATCGCATAACTACTTACTTCTGTCAATAGTTATTTTTTAACCTGTTCCTTTGCGCCCTCACGGCTCATTTTCCACATTTCCTTGACGCTGGGCTTATGCCAGGGACGCCCAGGTTCGCGCTTGAGGTTGATGAATTCCTCAATTTGATTGGCGGAAAGCCATTTCTTCCCGGCAAACTCCACCGGCTTGAAGGTTCCCTCAGTCACCAGGTCATTCACCCGCTGTTTGCTGACACCCAATAATTTAGCAGCCGTGGCAAAGGGCATAAGACCGCCATCGCGATTGCTTATTTCACGGAAACCCCGAATCATTTCCAGGAGGCTTTTGAGGTGTTTAAGCTGCTTGCTCATGGCTGTAATTTATATATCGGTTGACAAAAGTCAATAAATATATGGCCGCGCAAACCATCGGTATCAATTAACCGCTGGATTCAAGCAGCGCAGGACCAAAAAAAAGTTTCTGCGCCTGTCGTTGCGCGTGTTCGTTCGACAAGTGGCCATATACCTTGCCAATCAGAACACCGCCGTCCTGATGCCCCACCCACTTGGCAATCGTCATAAAATCAATCCCCGACATCACGCAATAGCTGATGAAGTAGTGCCGCAGATCGTGAAATCCGAACCGTGACACTTTTGCCTTTTCCCGCACCAGTCGCATGGTCTCGACAAAACTTTTTGCCGGTTCATCCCGCTCTCCACGTTGCGGTGACGGAAACAGCCATTCTGAATCAGGTGCCCGCCGCGTGCCCATGTCTTTCAAATGCGCCTCCAATTCGGCGTTAAAATCCACCACCCGCGCCTTGCGGTTTTTCGACATGCCGTCCGAACCGATGGTCAGTTGCTTGCACTCCCAATCCACGTCCGACCATTTCAGCCGCAGCGTTTCATCCCGGCGCGCACCACAGGAGGCCATCAATTTCACATAATCGGCAAATTCCCGTCCGTTCTTGAAAGTTTTATCTTTCACTGCCGCCTCACACAATCGCTCAATGGTCTCCCTAGGCAGCAGCGTCCGCTTATGCGGCGTCCATTTCAACGGACGCAAATTTAGCGTGGGCAACGACATGATCCACCCATCATCCACCGCGCGATTCATCACATTCCGAAAACAGGTCACTTCCAGATTGACTGTCCGGCCGGAACGACCGGCGGCTTGACGCTTGGCGATGTAGCTGTTGACCAGCGCCCGCGTGATCCGATCCACCCGGACATGGCCCAAGTGTTCAATCCAATGATTGATGATAATGCGCTCCGTGTAGAGCGTGCTTTCCCGCTTGGCATCTTTAACGGCCTTGTAATAATCGAAGTATTGCTGCGCGTAGTCGGCAAACTTGGGTGTGCGTTTGAGAACGGGAAGCGCCCCCTTCCGGCGCTGCGTCAAAAGTTCCTGAAGTTTGGCCACCGCCTGGGCATCGGTGCCGACCCCTTCCAATGGCACACGCCTGACCTGCTTGAAGCCCGTGACTTGATCCTCGACGGTAAGCTGGGCGTAATAGCGCCCATTACGTTCCCACAGGCCGCGAATCGGACGCTTGCGTTTATCCACCACCTTCCTGTATGGTGTGGGCCGATGTTGATTTTGACTAACAACTGTGCGCTTGATGCTATGGCTTCCCGTATCACCGGATTGCATGGCGCAACTCTAGCACAATTACTAGCACAATGTCAATATCAAAGCACTGGCACAGCAGAAAGTGCTTGTAAAATCAGGGTGCCCACGTGGCGGAATTGGCAGACGCGCTAGATTCAGGTTCTAGTGGGTAACACCGTACAGGTTCAAGTCCTGTCGTGGGCACCATATTTGTTGAGGAAACCGGGGACTGTCCGGCTGTTTGCACAGAATTTGCACAAAGAAAGCCTCGAAACCCTGACAAGCGAGTGACCTTCCCTGTCACAGTCGAGTTTTACGACCAGCGAGCCAAAGTCTATGCGCCCGCCAAGAACTTCCCGTTCTACCGCGTCGCGTTCAAAGTGGCTGGCAAACGCCGGATGCTGACCTTTGGCAGCTACGGTGAAGCAAAGACGGCGGCAGAGAAAAAGGTGAAGGAACTTCACAAAGGCCAGCAATCATCCGCCCTGACCGCAAAGCAGGCGCAAAACGCCCTCACCGTCCGCGATATGCTCGCCGCGTATCGGCAGGAAACCGGCAAGCTGGTTTCCATTGTCGAATTGACCGGCAACTACCTTTCCGCCGTCAAACAACTGCCGAAAGGCTGCTCGCTCACAGAGGCCGTCCGCGTGTATCGCCAGAGCATTGCCGCCGTCCAGCGCAAGCTGCTGACGGAAGCCGTCAAAGAATTTTGCGACGCTCGCCGGCCAAAGGGCGTCTCACTGGACGGCAAGCGTTCTGCCCTGTCGCCGGTATATGTCCAAGACACCGAACGGCAGTTGAACGAATTTTCCGATGCAAACACTGGCGCGGACGTGTGCGACCTGACCAAACAGCACCTTGATCTGTTTATTGAATCTCACGCGACGCTTTCGCCCAAAAGCCGCAACCACTACCGCGCCACGCTGCGGATGTTTTTTGGCTGGTGCCAGCGGCGCGATTATCTCGCGGCCAACCACCGGCTGCTTGAAGCGGATGGACTGCGGAAAGAGGACGCGGACACCGGCGACGTGGATTATTACCGCCCGGCAGAACTGCGTTTGATGCTCGACAACGCCGCGCCGGAACTGGCCGTCATCATCGCCTTGCAAGCCTTTGGCGGATTGCGGCTGCAAGAAGCGTTGCGGCTCGACTGGGGCGACGTGTGGCGCGTGTCCGGCAATGTGGAAATCAGTTCTGCCAAAGCCAAGACGCGCTCCCGGCGGCTGGTGGAAATCAATTCGACTTTGGCCGCGTGGCTTGAACCATATCGCCAGAATGAAGGCGCGGTGTCGAGCCTCACGCTCGACGCTTACACATGGCAGTTAATTCAGCTACGCAAGCGGCTGAAAATTCCATCACGGAAAAACGGGTTGCGTCATGGATTCCTGACCGCGCACTACGCCTTGAACCAGAACGAAAACCAGACGGCCGCACAGGCGGGCACGTCGCCCGCGATGCTATTCCGGCATTACAAAGGTTTGATGACAAAACCGGAGGCAGAAAAATGGTTCGCCGTGAAACCAAATCCTGCCAACTCGTGAACGCGAAACGAAAAGTCACTGCCCCAAAAGAGAATTGGCAGGCCATTCGTAGGCGTTACACATGGCACTTGCGCCCGCCATTCAAGGCAAAGTTCGACCGCGCGCATTGGTGGAATGGGCAGAAGGAAATTGAACCTGCTGCGGCTCTATACGAACTCGCCCGCCGTCACCCGCTTGTTCGGGAGAAGTGGCTCAAAGCAATTGCAGTAATCAAAAGTAATCGCCGCGCATTTCCCGTGCCTCTAGGAGTGCCATTTTTCGGCGGAGGGAAGTTCAGCAACATTATTTTAGACGAGCATTGGTTTAGTAATAACACCCAGTCCGGCAGTGTGCCACATTCCCTTTACTGGACGTGTCTCTTTGGCCTGAAATCATGGGCACAACTCGATTACACCGACCGCAGTAATTGGAAGTTTTGCGTCGGCCATTTGAAGGGTCTCGACTTCCGCGACGAGGAATTGCAATGCCGTTCCATCAACAAATTGGCCGATTGGAAAATCAGCGACCAGCGGGAAGCTGTCCTCGGTGACAAGGTGAAGGGAGTCAGACGTGGCTTGGAGATGGGAAAAATCCTCAATGCGAATCGTGCCGCAAATCCGCCAACCGCCGAAGAATGGGAAGCTGCTATTGCATACCGGGCGGTTGAAGCACATCGCCAAGGTTATCTGCTTTTGGCCGTCGCGCCAGATTTGCAATCGGACTATGCTGCATCATTGATGCAAAAGGTTTATGGCTCCGCAAAGCGCAAGTTCGCCAGCCCAAAACAAAGGGCACGCTGGAAAGATTGGCTACCTCTCATTGCTAAATTTGAAAACGAGGAACTTCTGCGTGACAAGAAAATCAAAAAATCCCAAGCATTTATCCGATACCGGCGCGCTCTGGATGGCATACACTTCGCGTAATTCTCCCGCGCAAGCGTGACGACAACACCCCCAAACTAAAAGCGCGGATGCTGTTTTGAACATTGCCCAGTGTCGCGCGTAATGTTGCGGCATGAAGCACGACAGCGCAGCAAAGCCCGAATCCGCCACGAGCAACGCAAAGTTGGCGGCCAAATCGCAACCGCAGCACACGCCCGGCAATGACCTGCCGCACGGCGACCGGCAATTCCTGACGAATAAACAGCTTCAGGAAATTCTCCCGCTGTCCCGCCGCTCAATTTTCGAGTGGCGGCGCAAGGGGATTCTCCCTTCGATTCAAGTCGGCTCGAAAATTCTTTACCACCGTGAAAGTGTCATTGCGGCATTACTGCGGCGGCAGGATGGAGGCGCACAATGAAACCCGCGCTCAACGAAGCCATTGGCAACCGCGAATTGTCCGCGTGGCAAACCGCGCCCAACTTGACATGGGTGCAAACCCGCTCGCCACAGTTCGCCCGCAAACTTTCGCAACGTAGTGATTCCCGGCTTGTGGTGCAGGGCGTCGCTGGCGGCTATCTCCGCACCTTTGAATTTCATCACGGGCTGGCATGGGCGCGGCGTTTGATTGCCCGTTACACCCAAAACGAAACGCCGACTAATGCGCAGATAACTACGCCAGTGTGCCCGCCCCGGCGGCGAATGGTTGAAGTCGGATGACGACGCCCGCCGACATCTCCGCGCCCATTTCCTTTGGCTTGGACGTGACCAAGCCGGGCAAGCTCGAAACGCGCTCCACCGGCGACGTGTTGCTGGGCATCCAGTCCGGCGTGTGGCAAGAACCCGTTCTGCGCGTCCGTTCGCTACCGCATGATAGCGACGAGCAAAAAGCTGCCAAAAAGTTGCTGCCTTATGCGACATGGGCGGGCGTATTCGGCTACCGCGCCAATGAAAGATTGCTCCAGCACTCCGGTCAAATCGGCGTTGATCTGGATGACCTGGGCGAAGCCAAAGCCGTTAGCACGATTCAAAACGCCGTCGCCGACAAATTTTGTCTTGCCGCGTTCCGTTCAATCCGTGGTGAAGGTGTCCGGTTGCTTTTCAGAATCCCGCCTTGCTCGCCAGAAAATCACTACATCGCTTTTGAACAAACCGCCGAACACGTCCGCAACACCTACGGCTGCGAGGTTGACGAATCCGGCAAGGAAGTTTCCCGCGCCAGCTTCGTCAGCTTTGACCGTGGCTTGTGGTTAAATCCATCTGCCGATGTTCTACCGATAATCCTGCCTGTGTCACACAGCGGTATTGGGGGGATTACTCGCTGTGTGCCATCTGCCTATGGTGGGCAACTGGCTTTGACCTGCTGGAATTGGTTTGGACGGAATTTCGCCAACATTGTGCCAGTGTCCGGCGATACGGTTAAGACGCACAAAAACATTTTGGATTTAGGCTTGGCCATCGCATTACACGCCGACCGGATTCAAGAGCCTGTGACCACACGGCTGTCTGATTCGGCTTTTGAATCATGGTGGCGTGAACTTCAAAAGCAGGGTGTTGCCCTTCGGGGTTCACAAGAGGAATACCGGCGGGAGTTGCACCAGAGCATTGAAGGAGCGCGGCGCAAAAGTTGGTTCAAGTCCGCCGCTGAAAAATGGCTTCGCTGGACGCGGCACAAAGATTTTCCACACAACGCCATGCCGCCAGAAAAGATTATGTTCGCCATCCGCCAGCATTGCGCCGAATCCAAGAGCAATGATTTTTTCATCGGCGCGCGGGACGCTGGCCTAGTGGCGGGCGTCAGCTACCGCACGGCTGCCCGTGTCATCCGCAAACTTTGCGATGAAGGCCAGCTCGAAAAAACCGGCGAACGGGAGCAACTCCGCCACGCGCAAGACTACCGGCTTAAAACATGAAACCAACCAAATCACCAGTCATCCGCCCCGGCCAGCGTCACGCGGAAGTAGGTGTTTCGATAACTGCTGTTGGCGGTGCTGGCCGGCGGAACCCGGAGCGTGGCCGCATCACGCCAGCTTTCGGGAAAACCAAATTCCAAAGCCTTTCCTTCGCGGCAGTCAGACGCACAAACTCACCACTGTCTTTGCATTGCTCAAGAAATTCGTCAACTTTGTCCAGTTGCTTCATCACCCGCGCATTTCTGGCCTGTTCATCCGGCATTTGCGGGACTGGCAGCGGCGGTGGCGGCGGGTTCTTCAATCGCTCGCGGCGTTCCCGTCGCACTTGAGCGGATTTTAGCGCGTTGGCTCTGGCATTTTCAGCGGTGAAAAGCGGCATGGCAGGGGAACATCCGACAGGCTGGGCTGGATGTCAAATCTGACTCGCGCAAAAGCTGCTTGCAAAAACGGCTGGCTGTGGTTCAATCGTCAGCGTTCCGAAAAGTGAAAACTAAAATCCTGTTCATTGCATTGATCGCGCTTGCTGTGGTGGCGGTGAAACTGCCAGCGCAGTCGGTGCAGACGCTTTGCTCTTTCAATGGCACCAATGGAGAGTTTCCGCAGGCCGCCCTGACGCTGGGGCGTGACGGCAATTTTTATGGCACGACTGATGAAGGAGGCATTACTAATTCCACATATCCTTATGGCATGGGAACGGTGTTCAAAGTGACGACGAATGGCGCGTTGACTACGCTGGCTTCATTCAACGGCACCAACGGGGCGAATCCGTATGCCGCACTGACGCTGGGCAGCGATGGAAATTTCTACGGCACGACCTATGCAGGCGGCATCTTCAATTCAGGCGGCATCTTCAATTTATCTCTGGGTGGCACGGTGTTCAAAGTGACGACCAATGGCGCGTTGACCACGTTGGTTTCTTTTTACTACTACACTAACGGAGCGTGTCCGCAAGCCGGGTTGACGTTGGGCAACGATGGAAACTTCTACGGAACGACTTCGTGGGGCGGAGGCAGCGGCAACTATTATGGGACCGTGTTCAAGGTGACGACGAATGGCGTGTTGACCACGTTGGTTTCATTCAACCGCACCAATGGGGCAAATCCGAATGGACTTACGCTGGCCAATGACGGCAATTTCTACGGCACGACTGCAAACGGCGGCAGCGGCAACGGTTATGGGACGGTGTTCAAAGTGGGTTCCTCGATGAACGGCGGGTTCACCACGCTCGCTTCTTTCAACGGCAGCAATGGGACGTATCCGAGCGCGTTGACGCTTGGCACTGACGGAAATCTCTACGGCACGACTGAAGGGGGCGGCATAACTAATTCCGAATTTCCTTTTGCTGGCATGGGAACGGTGTTCAAGGTGACGACCGATGGCACGTTGACTACGCTTTACTCGTTCACCGGTGGTTCCGATGGAGCATATCCTTCTTGGTTAGGCGGGCTGACACTGGGCAATGACGGCAATTTCTACGGCACGACTGAAGAAGGCGGCACCGATGGTGTTGGGACGGTATTCAAAGTAACGACCAATGAAACGACGACCAATGGCGTGTTGACCACGTTAGTATCTTTCAACGGCAGCAACGGAGTTTATCCGTTTGCTGCCCTGACATTGGGCACTGACGGCAATTTCTACGGCACGACTGATGGCGGCGGCAGCAGCGGTAATGGAACGGTGTTTCGTTTGTTACTTTCGCCAGCTATCACCGTTCAGCCGCAGAATCAGGCGCAAGTCTTGGGCGAGGACGCTGCTTTCAGCGTAGTTGCCTCCTATCCGCCACTTCTGACTTATCAATGGTATTTCAGCAACCCGGCACTTCAAACCACCGCCGGAGCAATGGCGCAGACGGCGTATGGATTTTGTTATGGCTGCATCGTGACCAATGGCGGTTCGGGATACACCACTCCGCCTCAGGTGCAGTTTATCGGCGGCGGCGGCAGCGGAGCCAGCGGGACGGCGACTGTCAGCGACGGACAAGTGACGGCCATCACCATGACAAACGCCGGTGCGGGTTACACCAGTCCGCCGACGATTCAGATTGATCCGCCGAATGGATTGTTGATTGGTCAAACCAACGCAACCCTTAACTTGAACGCCATCACGACGAACAATCTCGGAAGTTATTTTGTCGTCATCTCCAATTTTTACGGGAGCATTACGAGCAGCATGGCAACATTGACCCAAGCCTATCCGCCGTGCATCACACAGCAGCCAACAAATCAAACGGTGTCGTTTGGTTGGGGTGCTAATTTCAGCGTCACCGCCACTGGCACGCCGCCTTTGAGCTATCAATGGTGGATGGTCACAGGGCAACGAACCAACGCCACAGCGCTGCCGGTGGTCATCAATGGATTTGTGCTGACGGCCACCATCACCAGCGGTGGCGCTGGCTATCTGGCAGTCCCGTCGGTGTGGTTTATTGGCGGAAGCGGGAGCGGAGCCGTTGGCACCGCCGTCGTGAGCAACCGGATGGTGACGGCCATCAACATGAGCAATGCAGGTTCGGGCTACACCACGCCGCCGACGATTCAGATTGACGCGCCCACGGCCATCAGTTTAACGGGACAGACCAACTGCAATTTGTCGTTCGCGGCAGTGACGGACGCCAATGCGGGAAAGTATTTCGTGGTTGTGTCCAATTGTTACGGCAGGGTGTGGAGTTCACGAGCAGCACTGACAATCACGGGAACGGCGTCCATCCCGCCGCAATTGATGACGCTGACGGCGATTGGCGGCGGGCTACAATTGCAGTTTATCGGCACGCCGAATTATCCTTACATTCTGGAAACGGCCACCAATCTTGCCCCGCCGATAAATTGGCAACCCGTTTTGACCAATCCCGCCGATGCCAGCGGCAACTGGAGCTTTACCGTGACAAATACCCAAGATGTTCCCGCGTGCTTTTACCGCGCCGCCGGGCAAGCTGCCGGGCAATAACAGACAGGCTCGCGAAAAAATAAATGATGTATGAAACTAAAAATAATTCTCTTGCTGCTTTTAGGCGCAAATTTAGTTTTTGCCCAAACCATTCCCCCGTGGATAAACGGCGGCCAACCTTGGTGGACTGGTAGGCCACCCGTTGTTAGGCCAACCGCAATTATTAAACATTGGATTAAGAAAAATATAGACAGCGGTGCATATATTCTCCTTGAGGATGGATCATTATGGCAAATTGACCCCATTGACAAACTTGATGCAATGCTGTGGTTGCCAATCTCAAACATCATTGTTGTCGAATCTACCACAGGGTCACCGGGGTTTGATTATCTGCTTATTAACACCGACGACAAAGAAAAGGCACACGCTAAATTTATTGGGAAACAATAAACCTTGTGGGGTTTTATCCAAATTCCCGCATGGACATTCGCAAGCCGCGTCCGTGAACTTTCAAAAACCGGCTTCGCATAAAAGCGGGAATCATACGCGCATGGCTGGCGTGAAATTCCCCCCGTGCCCCGGCATCCGTGGGACGGGTCGCCCCACGAAAAAATGGATTCCTTGTTGCCGGACAGTCTCACGGAGCGCGAGCGCGTGACGCGGCGTGACGCGACCGGCAACCGGCGGCGGTGGTAACGCCCGGTGGCTGGCACGCGACCAGTGTCGGCGGTGACGTGACGACGACCGCCAAGCCGGAAGCGCAGTTGACATGCTCGACCGCAACCTCCCGGCACTCGCCACGATGCCGGTTGCCGTGCGCTGCGCTGGACGCGATCTGCTCCCCGCTGGTGTGGCTCAAAACCGCCGCAACTTCCCGGCAGTTGCCCGGATGCTGCCCGGACGCGCAGGAAGCCCGCAGGCGCGCTACGAGTCACCGCCCGCCGTAATTTCACCTTCCCGGTGACACCAGCCGCACCACAGCCAAACCAGCCGCTAATACAGGCGCACAACCTGTCGGGATGCCTTTGCACAAGTTTGCACAGAATCCGGGGCGACATTGGCTTGCACAAGGTTTGCACAGACGGTTTTCTTGCACACGAATTGCACGCGGTTTTCTTCCCACGACTTCCCATAAATGCACAGATAATGCTTGCAATCATTAAAGATGCCTGTTACTGTCTAGGCAATGAATACACCAAACGAAGCAAGCGTGGGAAGTGGTGAGAACACCCTGTTAATAGGTTCAAGTCCTGTCGTGGGCACCAGCCTTCGCTTTGAATGCAGTGAAAAGCGAAGGCTGCCGCGCCGAAGCACAGCGAAGGCGGGCCTAAATCAAGCTTCGCCACGAGCTACGGCTCGGCAAGCCAGCTTGAATTGGAGCGTAGCGAGAAGCGAAGGCGGACCACACGATGGCAACGCTTCGAGTTTCGACCCGGCGAGCCAGTTCCGTTCGCCGTTCCCTCTTTAGAGATAATTGCCAATGTTGGCATTGGGTTGACGGGATTCAGTCTTTTCCCGAAGGGGCGGTGGGGCTTCCGCCAGACCTGATTTGGCTCGTTTTCAGTGAAAAAACAATCAGAAGACACTTTTGTCTTTACTCCGATTTTAGAAAACTGTTTTTTCCCCAAGCGATTCGGGAATCCATGAAACCCAGCCATATCTTTATTTTGGTGTTGAATCTCCTGATTACTCTCGCGCTGGCGTGCGTGGTCGTCCTCCTGTACTCGAACGGACAGGAAAAAGACCGGGTCATCCAGGAACTTAAGGCCCAGCAACAAGTGGATGGACAAAAGGCCCTCAAAGCGCAAAAGGAAGAAGAGGCGCAGAAGGAAGAAGAAGCGCAAATCAAACTTGAAGTGCAAAAGCAGCTTGAGGCGAAGAATATCCACAAGATAAACGACGACCTGGACAAAATTGACACGCGTTTGAAAAGGATCCTGGATCAACCGTCAGGCTTTGCGGATGAAACCAAGGCGCAAAGGGACACGCAGGAAGAACTGTTGCGGCAGCTCGCCAGTTGTGCGAAGACGGAAATTGGGGTCCTGGCGGTGGAAATGCAAAGCCTGGGATTTGCCAATGATGCGGCACTGCAGGAAAACCTGAAGGCCTTTTTCAGAAACCATGAAGACAAGATTCACGAAGAACGGTTAAGCTATGATTACATTGACCTGGGGTTGAGAGACAGCGATCACAAAAAGGAAAAGGATGCCGAGTCCGCAAAAGCATTGCAGGCGGCTTTTGCCGCCCAGCGGGCCATTCACAACCTCAAACAAAAATCAAAATGACCGGCGGGAATAATTCGTAATCCCAAGCCTTTTATCTTTAGTATCTCTCTCACAAACAACGAACATGTTTTCGACGATAATTTGGTTCCGGCTTCGCCGGGTTAGGACATCGTCCCACTTGGTTCCACAACCCGGGGATGGAAGCATCCAGAAGTTGGAAACCTGAAATTTCTCATCACCAGCTTACCGGCACGGTCATCTTTTTCCCAAAGCGGTTGTGATAATGCACCTGCCGCTTTTGCTGGCCGTATTCGTGGACCAATTTTGTGATTTTCACGTCGTAACAGCAGTATTCGGCGATTTCCGCCAGCTTGCCTTCCTTGAACCAGTGGATGGCCTGCAGGCCTTCGGCGGTTTTTTCCACGCCGAACGTCGCCGTCGCAATCGAGTCCAGCGACAGCCGGTGTTGCAGTTTGTTTTGCAAATCCACCATCAGGTCAAGCGTCGGCAACTGGCTCAAATCAAACGTCGTGTAACCATGCAGCACTTCGTAATCGAACCGCAAAATATTGAAACCGACGATGAGATCGGCGCGCTGCAAATCCTTGAGGAGGGCGTCCACCTGTTTCTCGCCGTAAATTGTGTAATCGCCGCGCCCGGTGCTGAACGTCACGCCGATGCTCATGCCCATGCGGGCGATGTTGCCCCAGCCGCCCACTTCCTCGGCGGACTTTTGCGTTTCCAGATCGAAATAAACAATGTTTTTTGCCACGGTTTCAATACTTGTAGCAGTGGACGTGAGTCCGCTCCATTCAAAAAGTTTGCGCAGCCTCGTGCCTGTGGGCGCATCCGCAGGCCCCCGTTTTTTCTCCCTCTCCTCCCCCAAAGGAGGAGAGGGGCGGGGTGAGGAGGCCGATTATTCAAGTTCAAATCCCCTCGCCCCGGCCCTCTCCCCGCTCGGGCGGGGAGAGGGAGTCGGAGGCAGTGCCAAGATGCGCCTCGTGCCTGTCGTGCTTCAACTTTGAACTTTGAACTTTAAACTTTGGACTTATATTCCCCGCATGTCACTGACCCCTTCCACCATGCTGCCGCTCGGCACGACAGCGCCCGATTTTCGGTTGCCGGACACCAACGGGAAAACCGTCTCGCTTACGGATTTCAAGGGCCAGATCGCGCTGCTCGTCGTTTTCATGTGCAACCATTGTCCTTACGTGCAGCATATCCGCGCCGGACTCGCGCAACTGGCGCACGATTACCTGCCGCGCGGCGTGGCCATCGTCGGCATCAACTCCAACGACGTGGCGAATTTTCCCGAAGACAGCCCGGCCAAAATGGCCGCCGAAGTCAAAGCCACCGGTTATTTGTTCCCGTATCTTTACGATGAATCGCAGGCCGTCGCCAAAGCCTATCACGCCGCCTGCACACCGGACATCTTCCTTTTCGACCGGGGCCGCCGATTGGTTTATCGCGGCCAGTTCGATGCCAGCCGGCCCGGAAACGGAATTCCGGTCACCGGCAAGGATGTGCGCGCGGCGCTCGACGCCGTGCTTGCCGGGAAAACCACTTCAGCATTTCAAGCGCCCAGCGTCGGCTGCAACATCAAATGGAAGGCCGGCAACGAACCGGGGCATTCTTGAAACAGCGGGCGTCCTCGACATTGTCACGGGTGTGCTCTGAAACTGGCCGGTCAAATTTGGCTCATAACAAATCCAATGTGGCCTTGTCCAAACGATTGGAACACCATTTTGAAAGGCCATGAAGGTTGAGGAAAACCAAAACGGCGATGCACCGAAAGTTCTGGAGCAACTGGTCCATCAGGCCGAACGCGCCGGGGCGAGCGACATCCACCTCCAGATGCGCGGCAAGACGGCCGAGGTTAACTTCCGCCTCGACGGCATCATTGCTCCCGGTACGGAACTTCCCGCCGACGTGGCCGACCGCGTCTTTGGCCGGATCAAATTTCTGGCGCGGCTGAAGACGTATCAGGAATCGCTGCCGCAGGACGGCCGCATTGCGCGCGACGACCTCGGCAGCAAGAACGACATCCGCGTGGCCACTTACCCGACCGTGACCGGGGAAAAAATCGTCCTGCGGCTTTTCAATTCGTCCCCGGCCATAACGCTCCGTGAATTGTCCCTGCCCGCTGCCGCCAATGCCGAACTGGAACATTTTCTCCGTCAATCCACTGGTCTGCTGCTCCTCACCGGCCCGGCTGGCAGCGGCAAGACCACCACGATTTACGCCTGCCTCCGCCATCTCGTCGAACCCGGCGGACGCCAGATCATCACCGTCGAGGACCCGGTGGAACAGATTGTTCCCGGCACGATGCAAACCGAGGTGAACGAAGCCATCGGCCTCGATTTCGCCCGCGCCGCGCGGCACCTGCTGCGGCAGGACCCACAGGTGCTCATCATCGGCGAGATTCGGGATGAAGCCACCGCGCAACTGGCCGTGCGCGCCGGGCTGACCGGGCATCTCGTCATTTCCACGTTGCACGCCGGGTCGTGCCGGGGTGTATTCGAGCGGCTGCTGGTGATGTGCGCCGACCATTCCGCCGTGGCCAGCGCGGTCGAACTGGTTTTCAACCAGCGGCTCATCCGCAAATTGTGTTCCGCATGCAACGGTGCCGGGTGCGATGCCTGTTTGCGCACCGGCTATCAAGGGCGCGTGCCGCTGGTGGAATGGTTGCGGGTGGACGAGGCGATGCGCGCGAAAATCCGGCAGCGGGAATTGACGGCATTGGTGCCGGCCCGGCCTTTGGAAGAATCGGCGCGTGAGCTTTTGCAGCAAGGTCTGTCCAATCAAGCAGAATACCAAAGAGTATTCGGCCTATGAAACTGGACGAATTTGCCTTCTTCAACCAACAACTGGCCGCGATGCTGCGCGACGGCATCCCGCTCGAGGGCGCGCTGCGGCGGCTCTGCCAGGAAATGCGCGCCGGGTCGCTGCGCACCGAACTGCAGGCGCTCGAAGCCGACCTCGCCAACGGCACGCCGATAGCCGACGCGTTGAAAGGCCGCCAGCTTCCAGAACTTTACAAACGGATGATCATGGTCGGCGTCAAAAGCGGTGATCTGCCGGGGGCGCTGAACATGCTGGCGGATTACTTGCAACGCCAGAGCAGCCTCTGGACGCGGCTGAAAGGATTGATGATTTATCCCTGCATCGTTTTGTTCGCCGCATTTTTATTGGCCTGCTTTTTGTCTTATATCCTCGGCACGTTTCTTTGGGGGAATTTTGCGTTTCTCGCCGACAATGCTCACGTGCCGGCGGTTTGGGTTGGCTTGTGGGTGGCACCGGTCATTCTCGGATTGGCGGTGCTGGCGGCATTGGTCGCGGTTTCCGTTCCGCCGATACGAAGAATGTTGCGCTGGCGCCTGCCAGCCTTCAAGGAAGCCAGCCTGGCACAAGTCGCATCAGCCATGGGATTGATGTTGAAAAACGGTGTGCCACTGGCCGACGCGCTGTCCTTTGTCGAGCAGCTTGAACACGGAACGATTGCGGCAAAAGAAATCTTGGAGTGGCAAGGGCGCCTCGCCTCCGGCCGCGGAAAATTTTCAGAAATGGCCCCTTCCAGCCGCGTATTTCCGCCGCTGTTTGTCTGGACGATTGCCCAATCCGGCGAGGACTTGACTTCCGGTTTTCAGCGCGCCGCTGAACTTTATCAAGCCCGTGCCCTGTATCGCTCCGAACTGCTGCTTTACTCGGCTCTGCCTTGTTCGGTCCTGGCGCTGGCGGCCATGATCGCCAGCCAAATTTTGCCTGTGTTTGTCACTTTGACATCATTTATTACCTGGATCGGCGGTGATTGAAGCTGGCCATGAATATCGCAATTACATTTTCGCCCATGCTGGCTGATACCCCGATCCCACCATTGCTTGTTTTGCTATTGCTGCTTGCGGCATTGGCGAAATTTTTAGCGGCGTCAATTTCATGCCTCCTTCTGGCTGGCGTCGTCGGAGGGGTGATTTTTCTGCTTCACTTTTTATTCACCCTGCCGATGCGCCGGGCGGAACGCGCGCGGTTGTTCCTTGATTTGTTGGAAAGCGCGCTCAAGCGCGGCCAGTCCGTGGAGGCAATGATTCTTTCCATCGCCCAAAGCCGCGACCAGACACTGGGCGTGCGTTTTTATTTGCTAGCCGCACACATCGAAAGCGGATTGCGCTTTGTGGCCGCGCTGGAACAAGTGCCGCGCTTTCTGCCGCTGCAAATTGCCGCCATGCTCCGGGTCGGTGAAAAGCTCGGCGACCTCCGGCGCGTGCTGCCCGCCTGCCGCGAAATTCTGCGCGACCGGCCCGCGGCGGTTCGCAGCGCCATGCATTACATGATTTTGGTCGTTCTGCTCTTCTCGCCGGTCTTTATTTTCGTGGTGATGATGACGGCGGTCATGGTTATTCCAAAATTCAAGGAAGTCGCCGCTGGAATGGGCGTCGAGTTGTGGCCAGTGACAAAGTTCGTCTTTGGACACACAAACTGGTTGATTGGCATTGAAACAATTCTTTCCCTGCTGCTGATTGCTGCCGTGCTGATTTATATCGGCGGGTCGCAGCTTGTTCGCTGGTTTCAATTTCGCGGGTTGCCGTTCGTGGACTGGATTGCGTGGCGCATACCGTGGAAGCAAAAGCGGCTGCAACGGACGTTTTCCGCCATGCTCGCCGTGCTGCTCGATGGCGGCGTGCCGGAAGGCGAAGCCGTCCGGCTGGCGGGCGATTGTACGGCCAATGAAATCTGCCGCCACCGCACCCGGCTCGTGCTGGCCGCGCTGGAACAGGGAATCAAACTTGATGATGCCGTCCGCGCCTTCGACAGCAGCGGCGAGTTTCACTGGCGGCTGACCAACGCGACGCACGCGCGCGGAGGATTTTTGAGCGCGTTGCAAGGCTGGCACGAGGCGCTCGACGCCAAAGCCTTTCAACAGGAGGAGGCTTCCGCCCACGCCATCACCAGTGGCCTGGTGATTTTGAACGGCGTGCTTGTCGCGCTGATTGCGACCGGCATGTTTGGCATCCTGATTGCCTGTGTAAACGCTGCGTTATTATGGTGACCGCTCGTTCACAAAATTCCTCCCTTGACCGGTCGCGAACGCGCGAGCGCGGCTTGCTAATGGTGGATTTGGTTGTCGGCATGGCGATTCTCACGCTCGCCATCATACCGCTGGCGTTTCCGTTTGCGCATGAAAGACAATTGCTCCGCAACGAATATTTTCGCGGCGTCGCCATGGAAATTGTGGACGGGGAAATGGAGATTCTGGCCGCCGGCGAATGGCGGGATTTCCCGGACGGCCCGCAGGTTTACACGGTTCATGCCAATGCCGCCGCCCGTCTGCCGTCCGGCCATTTTCAATTGACCAAGACCGGAAAACATCTCCGTCTCGAATGGACGTCTGACAACCGGCAGGGCATCGGCCCGGTCGTTCGCGAGGTCACGATCAAATGAAACCACGCTTGTCCATTCCACGCGTTGGCGCTTCGGCCGGGTATCTCTTGATCGAGTGCCTGGTTTATATCAGCGTGTTCGCCGTCCTGCTCGGCATCGGATACGGGGCGTTTTACGTCTGCTGGGATTACTCGAAGGCGCTGCATTATGCGACGGATGACATCAACGCCGCCTTGCACGCCGGTGAACGCTGGCGGGCGGACATTCGCAACGCCACGGGAAAAATCACTGTCGAGACCACGCCGAAAGAAGAAGCTTTACGGATTCCCTGCGGGACCAACGAGGTCCTTTACCGTTTCAATGCCGGTGAAGTCCGCCGCCAGGTGGCGTCATCGGATTTTTCGGAGTCGTTGCTCTCGACGGTCAAGGCATCGCAAATGGTGATGGACGCGCGCGGGCCGGTCAGCACCTGGCGCTGGGAACTGGAATTGAAATCGCGCCGCAAGGAAGGCCGCCTGCCATTATTGTTCACGTTCGAAGCGGCAACCAAACCGACGCCATGAAAACTTCCCGATTCAATTCTTCCCGGCATTCCCATCAAAGCGGTTCAGCCGTGTTGATTTTTATCACCCTGCTGGCGATCATGCTGATGCTGATCACCGCCAACAGCAGCGCCCTGCTTCATTTGCATCGGGAATTGAAATTGTTGGACCGGCGGCAGGTTGAACGGCTGAATGCCTTGCAAACCAATGCCACCACAACCGCCATTTCAACGGCGCAACCGGGATCAAAATGAACACCGATGCCAGCGCCAAAATCAAGATGCTCAACAGCTCGATGCAATGCTTTGTGTTCGGACTGTTGGGATTAATCCCGCTGATTGGGCTGCCGTTCGCGCTGGCTGCGCTGTGGATTTCGGGCCGGGTGCGGGGCAAAGAAAAACAGATGTGGAATGCGGCGCAGCCTTATCGGACTTGGGGCGTGGTCTGCGCCGCCGGCGGGACCATTTTTTGGGGTTTCATCCTGACCATCATCATTTATCATGCGGTGACCGACAGCGGTTCCCGCTGAAGCGCCAAGTTCTCAAGATTTTGGCAGCTTTTCTTCGACCATTTCACACAGGGCATGGAAAAGGATTTGATGCCCCTCCTGGATCCGCGCGGTGTTGTTACCCGATACGATTAAATCCAGAGTCGCCACACCCCTGGTGAACCCGCCGTCGCGTCCGAGGAAACAAATGCTTTCGACCCCTTTGCGTCCGGCCTCTTCCAGCGCGCGCAAAACGTTTTTTGATTTGCCGCTGGTGGTGAAGGCGATGAGCAGGTCGCCCGGTTCGGCCAGACCCCAGACCTGCCGCGCGAAAATTTCATCGGCGCCGTAGTCGTTGCAAACGGCGGTCATCAATTCGCCGTTGGCCGTGAGCGAAATGGCCGGGTAAGGCCGGCGGTCTTCGCGGAAGCGGCAAAGGAATTCCGTGGCCAGATGCGTGGCGTCGGACGCGCTGCCGCCGTTGCCGCACACGAGCAGCTTGTGGCCGGAGGTCAGGCAGGCCAGGATCATTTTCGTCGCGCGGTCCAGCGGTTCTTCCAAACCCGTCAGCTCGCGGAGTGTCGCGACCGATTCCTCAATCGCATGTAGTAATTGTGTCATGCGGGAAGACTAGTTGTTGGCCGTTGAAAGAAAAGGCGAAATCCGGCGCTGCTTGTCGCTTGAGATTTTTGCCCCACCGGTTATTTTCCTTTTATGCCGATTTACGAGTTTCATTGTGAAAAGTGCGAACGCGACAGCGAAATCCTCGTCCGCTCCAGCGATTGGAAGGGAACGGAGTGCCCGCACTGCGGGTCAAAGAAATTGTCCAAGAAATTTTCCGTGTTCGCCTCCGCCGGCTCCAGTGGCAATGACGCGCCGTCGTGTCAGAACGGTGGCGGTGGATGTTGTGGCGGCCATTGCCACGGCGGACATTGATTGGTAGAGCCTGGCTCTCCGAGCCGGCCGCGGCGCGCTACGGAGAGCGCACCCTACCTTGCACAAATTTCGCGCGCCGTCACCCGTGTCAAATCCTCCACCGCCCAATGGGGCTGGTGCTGCTTTAATTCGTCCAGTTTCGCGCCGCCGGTGGCCACGGCCAGCACTTTCGCGCCGATGAATTTTCCACAGCGGATGTCAAACGGCGTGTCGCCAACCACAACGATTTCTTCGGGCCGCAGATTTTTCCCCAGCACGCGTCGTCCGCGTTCAAGTGCGGCGGCGGCGATGTGATTGCGGTCTTCGTGGTCATCGGCGAACCCGCCGGTGGCAAAAAAGTCCCAAAGCCCGTAGCGCCGCAGCTTGATTTCCGCGCCGAGCCGGATGTTGCCGGTAAGGAGGCCGAGCATCGGCGGATGGGGCAACGCGCGCAGATCGTTCAAGAATTCCGACACGCCCCGGCAGATTTCACCGTTGCTTTGCGCGACGATCTGGTCGAGCCAGAAGACGTAACGATCGAAAAACCGCCGGAAATTTTCCGGTGTGGCCGGGATGTTGTGAAAGCCGAAAAATTCGCGGACCAGATTCACATCGGTGCGTCCGGCAAACCTGATTTTCTCAATGCCGTCGCGCGCGTTGAACTCCGTGGCGAAGGTCCTGGCAAAGGCCTGCGAACCGGCCCGCCCCGTGTGAACGAGCGTGCCATCAACATCAAACAAAACGAGCCGCACCATCCGGAGAAGTTGCCGGAATTTGAAGTTTTCCGCGAGAATTTTCAGGACGGTTGCCGGATGGCAGTTCCTGGGAGCGCTGGCGTCCCGCCGGCGGGTGGTTCGCAAGGGACTGGCCGGCGAGACGCCGGCGCTCCCAGGGAACAGTGGGCAGGCGCAAGCTTTCGGATTGCGCGTTTCGTCACGGGCGCGATAATGCCGGCCTGAATTCATGAACGAGTGGAACATTCAATCCCGCGCCCACGCCTGCGAGGTGTGCGGCCAGCCGTTTGCCGACAAACAGGTTTATCACACGTTGCTGTTCGATGAGCCGCCGGAGTTGCGGCGCTCGGACATTTGCGAGCCGTGCTCGCAAAAGCAAAGCGCCGGGGACACGCGCAATCGCGCCGGGTTCATCTCGCATTGGCAGGGAATTTACGAAGCGCCGCCGCCGCCCGCCGATCCGATTCACAAGGACACCGCCGAAACGCTGCTGCGGAAACTGATTGAGCAAAATGACCCGCGTTACGCGCCTGCCGGCTACATCCTCGCCGTCATGCTCGAACGCAAGCGTGTGCTCAAGGTGAAGGAACAAATCGTCAACGATGGCAAGCGCGTGTTCATTTACGAGCAGCCCGGGACCGGCGACGTGTTCACGATTGCCGACCCGGACCTGCGCTTGGATCAACTCGAAGCCGTCCAACGCGACGTGGCTGGGTTGCTGGAACATGGCCTGAATCCGCCGGCCCCGGCCCCGGTGGCCGCTGCCGAAACCGCAACCGAAGCCACGCCGCAATCAACTGAACAACCCGCTGTGAACTGAACCAACAAAAACAATTTCTCCAAATGAAATCCCCTCTCCCGGTTTCGCTGTCGCTCAACCACCCTCTCCCCGCCGGGCGGGGAGAGGGCTGGGGCGAGGGGCGTTTAGCTTAATCAAACCACTGGACGTGTCCGAACTTTCCGAATTCCAAACCCGCCTCGGCTACACGTTCCGCGACGAGGGCCTGCTGCGGCTGGCACTCACGCATCCGTCGGTCGCCCATGAGCAGGGCGAAACTGCGTCTGGCGGGGACGAACCGCAGCGAAGACCCGCGCACAACCAGCGGCTGGAATTCCTCGGTGATGCCGTGTTGCAGCTCGTCCTCACCCACGAGTTGTATGAAAAATTCCCCGCGTTCGACGAAGGCCCGCTGACCAAGGCGCGCGCCAAGCTCGTCAACCGCCGCACGCTGGGCGAACACGCCCGCGCGCTCGGCCTGGGCGCGCACATGATCTTGAGCCGCGGCGAGGAAATGCACGGGGGACGTGAACGCGCATCCGCGCTGGCCGACACGTTTGAGGCGTTGCTCGGCGCGATTTTTTTGGATGGCGGATATGAGGCGGCGCGCGAATTTATCCTGCGCGAATTTGGCGCGGACTTCGGCAAATTGGGCGTGCTGCCAACCATTGAAAATCCCAAGGGCGAGTTGCAGGAACTGCTTCAGGCGCGCTCGTCCGCAGCGCCGGAATACCACGTCATTTCCGCCACCGGCCCGGACCACGACCGCGTGTTTGAATGCACCGTGCAGCACGAAGGGGTCGAACTTGCGCGCGGCAGCGGCAAAAGCAAAAAGGCCGCCGAGAGCGATGCGGCCCTGGCGGCGTTGAAAAAGTTGCGCGAGGAATCGGAAATCAAGTCCGGGTCTTGAGCAGATCGCGGATTTCGGTCAAGAGTTTTTCCTGGGCGGTCGGTTCGGGTGGCAGCGTGGGTTTCGCTTCTTCATGGCGTTTGAGCGCATTCATGCCTTTCACCAGCAGAAAAATACAAAAGGCCACGATTAAAAAATTCAGGCTGATGGTGGTGAAATCGCCCCACGCGAGCACCGGGCCATCTTTTAGCGCAGCGTCCAGCGGCAAATGCTTGCCAAGGGTTGTCGGAGCTGCCGCATAAACTTCCTGCGCCTGCCGGACTTTGTCGGACAACGGAAGGTAAAGATTGGTAAAATCCAGATTGCCGACAAGTCTGCCGATGGGCGGCATGATGACGTCGGAAACGAGTGCGGTGACAATTTTCCCAAACGCCGCGCCGATGATGACGCCCACGGCGAGGTCGGCGACATTGCCTCGCAGCGCGAACTCTCTGAACTCTTCCAGGATGGGTATTTTCACAGTTTTCACGGTTGGTTTCCTTTCGCAACTTAGTTTGTCTTCATCATCCTAAAAGTCAACCGGCGTTCAATACCTTGGCACGTTGGAATCAATTTCGTCCGACCAGGCGGTGATGCCGCCCTTGACGCTCTTGAGGTATTTGAAGCCCTGCTCGCGCAGGAAGCCCAGCGCCTTGAGCGAACGCACGCCTGCCTTGCAGTGGAGGTAATAATGCTGGTTCGGGTCGAGCTCGGTGAAGCGCTGCTGGATCTGGCTCAGCGACAGCAGCGGCACGCCTTTCACGTGGGCGATTTCGTATTCGTCCGGCTCGCGCACGTCAATGACCTTGATGCCAAGCTTCGGATCGTCGAGCGCCTTCTTCATGTCCTGGACGGTGACTTCATCGGGATTCACAGCGGGGTTTGCCGGTTCAGGCACGATGCCGCAGAACATTTCGTAATCGCCTAATTCCTTGATGGTCGGATGCTCGCCGCAAATCGGGCATTGCGGGTCGCGTCGCAGTTTCAACTCGCGAAACTTCATGTCGAGCGCGTTGAACAGCAGCAATCGTCCGACGAGCGAAGTGCCCTTGCCGATGGCGAGCTTCAAAATTTCCGTCGCCTGGATGCAGCCGACAATTCCGGGCAACACGCCGAGCACCCCGCCTTCCGCGCAACTCGGCACCATGCCGGGCGGCGGCGGTTCGGGAAAAAGACAGCGATAGCATGGCCCGCCCAGATGCGGCGCGAACACGCTGGCCTGGCCCTCAAAACGGAAAATCGAGCCATAGACATTGGGTTTTTTGAGGAGCACGCAGGCGTCGTTCGTGAGATAGCGCGTCGGGAAATTGTCCGTGCCGTCCACCACGATGTCGTAAGGCCGGATGAGGTCGAACGCATTTTCGCTTGTGATGCGCGTGTTGTGGATGACGACTTCGCAATTCGGATTAATGCCGTGAATGGTTTCCTTGGCGGACTGCGCCTTGGGGCGGCCAACGTCGGCATCCGTGTGCAGGATCTGGCGCTGGAGATTGGAATAATCCACGGTGTCGAAATCCACTATGGCTAATTTTCCTATCCCGGCGGCGGCGAGGTACATGGCGATGGGCGAGCCAAGGCCGCCCGCGCCGATGCACAGCACGCTGGTGGCCTTGATTTTCTTTTGGCCGGCCAGGCCGACTTCGGGCAGAATCAGGTGCCGCGAATAACGGCGGATTTCGTCATTGTTCAATTCCATAAATCGAGTGGATAAGGATATTGCAAAGAGTGAATAAATCAAGCCGTGCCATCGACAGCCGTGCCATCGGCAGCGCGAAATCTACGCGGGTTGATTTTGTGAAGTTGGAAAGAAGCGCGTCCAGTCCTGCGCTGCATGAAGAACACGAACCACCATGACCGTTTCTTGAAATGGTTGATAAAAAATCAGGTAGTTGTGAAATCTTGGAACAACGAATCAGCGTATTTGCGCGTGACGCGGAGCGGCATTGCGGATGCGCCTTCCAAGTTCCGGATAATATTGTGCGAGAAAATCGGCGGTGTTGAGAATGGTTCGACGGACACGCTCCGCCGCTTCAGGATTGTCAGCGGCAATGTGGTGGGAAACCTCGTCCAAGTCGCGCGCGTGGCTTTGGGACTGAATCTGGCCCGGATCATGACCGGCGGCGCAATTCGTCTGTCGTTTTGGACTGCTCGAGATTTTCCAGCCCTTCGTCCAGCAGCCGCTCCAGCTCCGGCGTCATCACCACTTCCATGCCTTGACGACGGGATTGATGCTCGCGCAACGCTTCCGAAACCACTTCGTCCGACCCTTTGTAACCGCTGGTTTGAACCAGTTCGGTCACATAGCTTTCAAGGTTACTTGGCAGGACAACATTCATGTAATCAAAATAATCCGATGCGAATGGGTGTCAACCGGCAATCTGCCCGCGCCGATGTACAAGGACGCTAACGGCCTTGATTTTCTTTTGGCCTGCCAGGCCGACTTCGGGCAGAATCAGGTGCCGCGAGTAACGGCGGATTTCGTCGTTGTTCAGTTCCATAAATCGAGCTGGCTAGTGCGGAGGCTTTAGCACGAATTCAAGTCGTGATTGTAGGTTTGGCTTTTGGAGATTAGACTCGAAGCAAATGGATTCGCCAAATTTCCAAACCGCCGCTGCGCGGCTCAAAAAACTTTCTCCGCTACGCCCGACGCTCGCCATCGTGCTCGGCAGCGGATTTCATCACGTGCTGACGGAACTGCGCGTGGAAAAGAATATTTCCTACGCTAAAATCCCCGGCTTTCCGGTCCCGAGTGTAAGCGGCCACGCCGGCGAGTTGTATTTTGGCAGGCTCGGCGGCACGCCGGTCCTGGTGTTGAGCGGGCGGGCGCATTTTTACGAAGGCCATTCGATGGAACGCGTGACTTTCGCGGTTCGCGCACTGGCGGCGTTCGGCATCCGTGATTTGCTGCTGACGAACGCGGCGGGCGGCATCAACCGGAAATTCCACGCGGGCGATTTCATGGTGTTGACCGACCACATCAATTTCATGGGCGCCAATCCACTGCGGGGAGCGCCGCATTTTGTTGACCTCACGCGGGTTTATGACGCGAGGTTGAGCGCGTTGTTGTTCCGCGCCGGGAAAAGTTGCAACTTGAAGCTGCAACGCGGCGTCTATCTGGCGGTGAGCGGGCCGAGCTACGAAACACCGGCGGAAATCCGCGCGTTTGCCCGGCTGGGGGCGGATGCGGTGGGCATGAGCACGGTGCCGGAAGCCATCGTCGCGCGGCAATGCGGGTTGAACGTGGCGGCGGTTTCCTGTATTACCAACCTGGCGGCGGGCATCAGCAAGGAGAAATTGTCACACGCCGAGGTGCTCGAAACCGCTGAACGGGTGAAGACTTTGGCAGCTAAACTGCTCAAATATTTCTGCGGGTTATATGGGCAAAATTGACAAACAGCAGTTGGTGCGGGCGGCGGCAAGGGCGCGGGAACGTGCGGTGGCGCCCTATTCCAAATTCAAGGTCGGTGCGGCATTGCTCGCAAAAAATGGCGAAATCATTTCGGGCGCGAACGTGGAAAGCGCGAGTTACGGTTTGACGTGTTGCGCGGAGCGCGTGGCCTTGTTCAACGCGCTGACGAGCGGAAAGAAAAATTTTGTCGCGGTGGCGGTTGTGGCACGTGCACCCGGCGGTCCGATGCCGTGCGGCGCGTGCCGGCAGTTGCTGGCGGAATATGCGCCGGAAGCAAAAGTATGGGTGGCGGACAGCCGCGCGTTGGCCAAAATCAGGGAATTCACGGTGCGGGAACTGTTGCCCTCGGCGTTTGTCATTCCTTGAAATTTCTCAAAAGAACGGTAGGCTACGATGCTCTGGTTGATTTGAATGAAACCTGAAGTTGTATTCGGTTTGGAGGGCGCGGCATGGCCGGCGTTGCTGTTGAACGCGGGCGGCGCGGTGTTGCGCTCGAACGCGGCGGGAACGAACACGTTTGGCGTGGCATTGGCCGGCGAAGCACCACCGTTGTCGGCAATTTGGTCGCCGGAAAACGGACAAAAGCCGGAGGAATTTTTTGCCCGTTGGGAGCAATCGCCGACCGTGACGGCGGATATGAAATTTCGCGTTGCGAACGGCGCAACGATTAAATTCACAGCGGCGATCTGCACTTTCAATTCAGAGGGCCGCAAATGGTTCGTTTTGCAATTATTGCCCGCGGCTGCGCCGGGGCCGGCAACCGCCCCGGAAGTTTCAGCCATTGCCCACGCCCCGGGCGAAACCAAAACTGCGCCGGACGCGGGCGGGGTGATGCTCAAGCAAAAGCTGGAGTGCGCGTTGCAACTGGCGCGGTCGGTGTCGCTGGATTTCAACAACGCGCTGACGAGCATTCTCGGTCATACCTCGTTGCTGTTGAGCAAGGCCGAGGCCGGGCATCCGTGGCGGCATTCGCTGATGGAGGTGGAAAAATCGGCGTCACGCGCGGCGGAGATCGCCAACGAACTCTCCGTGTTCAGCCGTCAGGAAAAGGAAGCGCAGCGCTCGCCGCCGGGAAATTTGAACATGGTGGTGAGCCGCTGCGTGGATTTTTTCCGCGGCGAGCATGGTGCAAAAATCACGTGGAAGACGCAATTGGAGCGGGAATTGTTCTCGGCGCGATTCGACGAGGCAAAAGTGCAGCAGGCGCTGACAAAAATTTTGGAAAACGCGGTGGAAGCCATCGGCGGCGAGACGGGTCAAATTTTCGTGCAAACGCGCAACGTGGATCTGGCCGAGCCGACGCAGGATCGCAACGTGCATCTGGCCGCCGGGGCTTACGTGTGCATTGAGATTGGCGACAGTGGTCCGGGCATTAAGACGGACGTATTGCCGCGAATTTTTGAGCCGTTTTTCACGACGAAAGACGCCAGTCATCGTGGATTGGGACTCGCCCTGGTTTATGGCATCGTGACGAATCACGGCGGTGGCGTGGCAGTGTCCAGCCAGCCGGGCGCGGGCACGTCGGTGCGGGTTTATTTGCAGGCGGAAAAGCAATTCATCCCTGAAAGCTCCGGCACGGATGAAGATTTACACGGGACGGAAACCATTCTCGTGGTGGACGACGAAAGTCTGATGCTAACCATGGCCGAAACAATTCTGTCCGAATACGGTTATTGCGTGCTGACAGCGAACAGCGGCCAGAAGGCGCTGGCGATACTTTCACGCGACAACGTGCAAGTTGACCTAATCATCACGGATTTGGTCATGCCGACGATGGGGGGGCGCGAATTCATCGAGCGCGCCCGGCAACTTGTGCCCACCTCGCGGATTTTGAGCACCAGCGGCTACGTAATGCCGGCGGACAAGCAAACCGGCACACCGTATCTGCAGAAACCGTTCACGAGCTACGAATTGCTGGCGAAAGTGAAACAAGTGCTGATGCAAACACCTGCTGTTGACTAAAGGGTAAGGTTATGGTTAACTTTGCTTATTATGCAAATTGAAAGTCTAAAAGTATTCTGTGATTTGGCTGAAACGGAAAGCTTCACCAAAGCCGCACAAATCAACGGCGTCACGCAATCAGCCGTGAGCCAGCAAATCAGTTCGCTGGAACGCATGTTCAAATCGCTGCTCATCGAGCGCAGCAAGAAAAAATTCCGCCTCACGCGCGAAGGCCAGATGCTTTACGATTTCAGCAAACAAATCATCCAGACCTATGAATCGCTGCACAGCAAATTGCAGGAATTGAAGGACATTATATCCGGCACGATTCGCGTGGCGACCATTTACAGCATCGGCCTGCACGATTTGCCGCCGTATATCAAAAAGTTTCTAAAGAGCTATCCCACCGTCAACGTCCATGTCGAATACCGCCGCGCCAACCAGGTTTATGATGACGTGCTCAGCAACGTCGTGGACATGGGGCTGATCGCCTATCCGGTCAAAGACTCCAAACTCGAAATCGTTGCGCTGCGCAAGGATCCCCTGGTGTTGATCTGCCATCCGCAGCATCCGTTTGCCCGGCAGAAATCCGTCCGGTTCAAGGCGCTCGCCGGGCAGAAATTCATCGGTTTCGAGCCGGACATTCCCACGCGCAAGGCGCTGGACAAAATTTTGAAGGAGCATGGCGTGGACCCGAAATACGCCATGGAATTCGACAACATCGAAACGGTGAAGCGCGCGGTGGAAATTGACGCGGGCATTTCGATTGTGCCGCAGGGCACGGTCATACAGGATGTCGCCAAGCAAACGCTCGCCGCCGTGCCGATTGAGGACGGCAGCTTTTACCGTCCGATCGCCGCGATTTACAAAAAGAACAAGGTGCTTTCGCCGGCGATGAAACAATTTCTGACGCTGCTTAAAGATACGGCGTAGACAGTTCCAGTTTTCGCAACGGCGGTTTGCCGGCCGGCAGACCGCCGATTTTTTGTTTACGAAACCCTCACCCGCGCGGAAGTTCAATTTTCGATGAAATGGCGATTGAGGTCCCGGAAAGGTGCGTTTCCCGGCAGGACTGGAATTGGCGGCGGCAGTGGTTCGCCGTTGTTTTCTTCCGTGCAGATGGACTGAATTTCAGATGTCGTTGTTTGAATCCCATTCGACTAATGGACAAAGTCCGCTCTGAATTGGAGGATTCTCCATGTGAATCGTAGCATCGTCCATTCCTGCATCAGATTGTGATTGAAATACTGCGCGCCGTTTTGGAACGTGGCAAAGATGTCCGGCCAGTTTTGCGAAGTATAACATGAAAAAATCGTCCGCCACCAACCTGCCAATTTATAAAGATCCCGCGTTGCCCGCCGCCCGGCGGGTCAAAGACCTGTTGTCGCGCATGACGCTCGAGGAAAAAGCCGCGCAAATGATGTGCGTCTGGCAGAAAAAATCCGAGACGCTCGTGAACGGCGACGGAAGCTTTGATCTCCGGAAGGCCAAAGCCACCTTCAAAAAGGGGCACGGACTCGGCCAGGTCGGCCGCCCCAGCGACGCGGGCAAGGGCAAAAATGCGCGCGAAATGGCCGAACTGACCAACGCCATCCAGAAATTTTTCGTTCAAAACAGCCGGCTCGGCATCCCGGTCATGTTTCATGAGGAATGCCTGCACGGTCAGGCGGCCATCGGCGGCACCAGCTTTCCCCAGCCCATCGGCCTGGGCGCCACGTTCAATCCGGAGCTGGTGGAATCGCTTTATGCCATGACCGCCGAAGAAGCGCGCGTCCGCGGCACGCACCAGGCGCTCACCCCCGTCGTGGACGTGGCGCGCGATCCACGCTGGGGCCGCGTTGAGGAAACCTTCGGCGAAGATCCGCATCTGGTGACCCAACTCGGCCTTGCCTCCGTCCGCGGATTCCAAGGCGATGCGTCGTTCAAGGATAAAAAGCACATCATCGCCACCTTGAAACATTTCGCTGCGCACGGCCAGCCGGAATCCGGCATCAATTGCGCGCCGACCAATGTTTCCATGCGTCTGCTGCGCGAAACTTTTTTGCAGCCGTTCAAGGAGGCGATCCAAAAGGCCAATGCCATCAGCGTGATGGCGTCCTACAACGAAATTGATGGTGTGCCGTCGCACGCCAGCGAATGGCTGCTGCGCGACGTGCTCCGCAAGGAATGGGGGTTTAAAGGTTTTATCGTTTCGGATTATTACGCGATTTGGGAGCTGGGTTACCGTCCGGACACGCACGGTCACTTTGTGGCCAGGGACAAAAAAGAATCCTGTGCGCTGGCCGTGCGCGCGGGGGTGAACATCGAATTCCCGGAGCCGGATTGCTATTTGCACCTCGTCGAACTCGTCCGCAAGGGCGTGCTGCAGGAATCCCAGCTCGACGAGCTGGTGGCGCCGATGTTGTTTTGGAAGTTCAAGATGGGATTGTTCGATGATCCCTACGTGAATCCCGACGAAGCCGCACGGCTGGTTGGCAGTGAAAAGAACCGCAAGCTGGCTTTGCAGGCAGCGCGCGAGACCATCACGCTGCTGAAAAACACAAACAACCTGGTGCCGCTCAATCCGAGCAAAATCAAATCCATCGCCGTCATCGGACCGAACGCCGACCGCGAATTGCTCGGCGGCTACAGCGGCCGCCCGAAATTTTACACCTCATTGCTGGAGGGCATCCGTTCGAAGGTGGGCGACCGGGTGCAGGTGCCTTATTGCGAAGGTTGCAAAATCACCGTGGGCGGATCCTGGAACCAGGATTTGGTGACGCCCAGCCATCCAGAGGAGGACCGCAAACTCATCCAGGAGGCCGTCAAGGTGGCCCAGCAGGCGGATGTGGTCGTGGTGGCCATCGGCGGCAATGAACAGACCTCGCGCGAGGCCTGGTCACGCAAGCACATGGGCGACCGCACCAATCTCGACCTGGTCGGGCGGCAGCAGGAACTGGTCACGGCCATGCTTTCAACGGGCAAACCCGTCATTGTGTTTCTTTTCAACGGCAGCCCGTTGTCCATCCAATATCTACACGAGAACGTGCCGGTCATTTTCGAATGCTGGTATCTCGGCCAGGAATGCGGCCACGCGGTGGCGGACGTGTTGTTCGGCGATTTCAATCCGGGCGGCAAGCTGCCGATGACCATTCCGCGTTCCGTGGGCCATTTGCCTGCATTTTACAATTACAAGCCTTCCGCACGCCGGGGCTATTTGTTTGACGACGTTTCCCCGCTCTATCCCTTCGGTTTTGGCCTGAGTTATACGACCTTCACCTTTAAAAACCCGCGCCTGGCGAAGAATAAAATCCGCCGGAACGAATCCACCCGCCTTTTGGTGGACGTGAAAAACACCGGCCGGCGTCCCGGCGCCGAGGTGGTGCAAATGTACATTCGTGATTGCGTCAGTTCGGTAACCCGCCCCGTCAAGGAATTGAAGGGCTTCCAAAAAATCTCATTGCGGCCGGGCGAGACCCGGACCGTGGCGCTCGACATTACGCCGGAGTCGCTGGCATTTTACGATATCCACATGAAATACGTTGTGGAACCGGGTGAATTTGAAATCATGGTTGGCAATTCCTCGTGCGACAGCGACCTGCAGACGGTGATTTTGACGGTGAAGTAACAACCTCAAACCAGACGCCCCAATATGTCCAGTCAAAACCAGAAACTTTCCTTCCTGGAAAAGGCGGGCTACAGCGGCGGTGACGCCGCCGCGAACTTCGTCTTCATGACGATGGTCTGCTTTCAGGCGAGCTTCTACACGGACGTGTTCGGTATCAGCGCAGCCACCGCCGGAACCATCATCTTGGTGGCGCGTTTGTGGGACGCGTTCTTCGACCCCATCATGGGTGTTCTGGCTGATCGCACCAACACGCGTTGGGGCAGGTTCCGCCCGTGGGTGCTTTGGACTTCGATTCCTTGGGCGGTCGCCATGGTTCTCGCCTACACGACGCCCCACTTCGGAAAGCCAGCCATGATCGCCTACGCGTTTGTAACCAACATTCTGTTGATGACGCTCTATTCGGCCAACAATATGCCTTACTCGGCCCTCGGCGCCGTCATGACAGGCGACATGGTTGAGCGTGCGAAGCTCAATTCTTTTCGCTTCATCGCGGCCATTACCGCGCAATTCGTAGTCGTCGGCGTGACACTACCGTTGGTTTTCAGGTTCGGCGGCCCCGCTCACGACCGGCAACTCGGCTGGCAAATGACCATGGGCCTTTGGGCTGCCCTGTGCCTCGTCCTGTTCCTCATTACTTTTGCCGTTTCCAAGGAGCGCATTCATCCCAAACCTGAACAGAAAACGCCCCCGAAACAAGACTTTGCCGATCTGTTCAAGAACGATCCGTGGAAGGTCATGTTCTGCACAACGCTCCTCCTTTTCAGCCTCATCGCGCTCATGGGCAGCGCGCAATACAGTTATTACAATTATTATGCCGACAAGGCCGCGTTCTTCGACTGGTTGCAAAAGCTACATCTGACGGCGCCGGCGTTGGCCCAAGGCGCACCCGCACCCGGCGGCCTTTTGGAATGGATGGGCTACATCGTGCATGGCGACCGGGCGAACCTCGCCGATTCCAATGTATCCTTTGTCGGTTATAGCATCATGAGCATGATCGGAAAAGTCGTCACGGTCATCGTCATTGTCGGTTCGCCGTTCCTTGCTCGGAGATTTGGCAAAAAGGCTGTCATGGTGGGCGGCTTTGCGCTCTCCACGCTGGCTTACGTCGGGTTCTACGCGCTCAAACCAACGAACATCACCGGCATGGCCATCATGACCGTGCTCACGTCTTTCGTTTATGCGCCAACCATCCCGTTGCTCTGGGCGATGTTTGCGGACGTGGCGGATTATTCGGAATGGAAAAATGGCCGCCGCGCCACCGGCATCATTTTCGCAACCATTGGTTTTGCGCTTAAAGCGGGCCTGAGTCTTGGCGGCGCGATGTTTCTCTGGTTGATGTCTTGGGCCGGGTATCAGGCCAACCAACCCCAAACAGATCAAACTCTGGAGTGCATCCGCAGAAGTTCCAGCGTTTACCTGGCCATCCTTTTCGCCATTTGCACCGTCTTGTTGATTGTTTACCAGCTCAACAAACGCCTGACCATCCAGATGGCCGACGAATTGGCGGAACGGCGCAAAAAATTCGCCACCGTTTGAAAATATTTATGAAAATCATAACTTCAGTTGGAATCATGGGAATTGTTCTGGCCACCAGTGGTTTCGCGCAAACCACCCTTAAAGAGGCCTTCAAAAACGACTTTCTCATCGGCGCGGCGCTCAACGAAGCGGAGTTCACCGGCCAGAATTCCAACGTCGCCGCCCTCATCAAGGCTCAGTTCGACACCATCAGTCCGGAAAATGTTTTGAAATGGGAGTCCGTCCATCCCCAGCCGAATAAGTACGGTTTCGCGGCGGCGGACCAGTACGTCGAGTTCGGTCAAAAGAATGGAATGTTCATCATCGGCCACAATTTGATCTGGCACCAACAGACGCCGAAATGGGTCTTCCAGGATGACAAGGGCAACCCCGTTGGCCGTGACACGTTGCTGACACGGATGCAGGATCACATTTCCACCGTGGTCGGGCGTTACAAGGGAAAAATCGGCGGCTGGGACGTGGTCAATGAAGCGTTGAACGAGGATGGCACGCTCCGTGACTCACCGTGGAAGAAAATCATCGGCGAGGATTATCTGCTCAAGGCGTATCAATTCGCGCACGAGGCCGATCCGCAGGCTGAGCTTTACTACAACGATTATTCATTGGAAAACGCGCCCAAGCGTGAAGGCGCCATCGCGTTGATAAAAAAACTTCAGGCACAGGGTGTGCAGGTCGCCGCCGTGGGTTTGCAAGGCCATTACACAATGGACTGGCCGACCCCGGCGCAGTTGGACGAAACCATCGCCGCCTTCTCCCCGCTCGGCGTGAAGGTGATGATCACGGAACTGGATTTGAACATGCTGCCGGCGGCGACCCAATCCCAGGCGGCGGAAGTCTCTATGAATTTCGCATTGCGGGCCGAGTTGAATCCCTACACCAACGGCCTGCCGGCGGCCGTGCAGCAGCAGCTCGCTCAACGGTACGCCGATTTGTTCGCGGTGTTGGTCAAACACCACGACGTGGTCAGCCGCGTGACCTTTTGGGGTGTGACCGACGGCGATTCTTGGCTCAACAACTGGCCGGTGAAAGGCCGCACCGCGTATCCGCTGTTATTTGGCCGCAACGGCCAGCCCAAACCCGCATTTAATGCCGTCATCCAAACATCCAAGGTACTCCAGACCCCTCAAAAACCCAGGTGAGTCAGGCCCTGGTGGCAAATAGTCGTTGTGATCAGATGTCATACTATTTTGCATTCAATC
>PLAY01000025.1 GCA_003134375.1 Limisphaerales bacterium
GTAGCGCAGACATTCTTGTCTGCGGGTTTGCGGGACATTCTTGTCCCGTGTTTCATCCTCACGAAAGAGGCGACTGGAAAGTCGCCTGAATCCCGCAATGCGGGACTGGAAAGCCTGCGCTACGTAATAACTGGAAATGCTCTAAATCCTTTCCATCCCCAGCCGCTCTTTGAAAGGAGGCGTTGCCGGTCGTTCGCCAGGAGAACCTCGACCCGCCGGGCGCGTGTATCAAACGGGACGTCAGTTTTTTGCTGACGGCAAGACGGCCCGTTTCTTTTCGAGCGAATCCCTTAATTCGGGAAACAACCCTTCCAGGTGGTTAAAAAATGTCGGCGGGTCGTCCACGCCGAGCGATTCCACCAGCGGCAGCGCCTGCAAGCCGGCCTTTTTCACCCAGAAGGGGTCCGCCACCTCGCCGTCGCGCAAATTTTTCCCGACGCGGCTGTAGAACACGTCGAGATAATTATCCAACGCGAGCTGGAGCAGGGCGGTTTGGTCGCCGCCGGCCGCCGCCGCTTTTTTTTCCAGCGCGATGCCAAAACCGATTTGCGCCCGGCTGCGCGCGGAGATGCTGGCCGGCGCGGTCGGGCTAAAAACCTGCGTGTAGATATTCGTTGCGGCGTCAAAAGCGCCCAGTTGCAAATCGCAGTCGCCGATTTCAATCCACGCCTGCGCGTTGAGTTCATTCGTTGGATACAACTGGCAAATCTGGTTGAACACGTTCGTGGCCAGTTGAAAATTCGCCAGCGGATTGTTGGTGTCCGGCGAATCCCAAAGCATCAAGGCTCCGCCGTAAGCGAACAAGGCCTGCGCGTTCAAGTCCACCGGACAATTCGTGTCACTCGTCAGCGTCGTGAAATGGTCGATGGCATCCTTGTAACCCTGCCGGCCCATCGCCGCGTGCCCGGCCATCATGCGCGCCTGATAAGCCAGGTTGGTGTAAACCAGGGGCAATCCCTGCCAGTTGGTGTTTTGATAAAGCATCTGATAATTCCTTTCCGCGTCCACGTAATTCGTCCCACCCAGCCGGAAGTAATGGTCCGCCACCCACCATTGCGCCAAGGGCGCGAGGTCATTGGTCGAAAACTGCGCGACGAAATTCGTGAACAACGCGAGCGCGTTGGCCTCGTTTCCCGCCTGAAAATTCGCCTGGGCGAGCGCATAATCCGCCTGAGGCCGCAGCAGCGCGTTGGTTGGAAAATCATTCCGCCAGCTTTCGTATTGAGCGATGGCTGATGGCCAGTCTTGTTCCCGTTCATAAGTGCGCGCGACGGCCAGTTCCACCTGTGGCCGCAGCGGTGAATTGGGAAGCGTCTCTGCGAATTTCTGGAAAAGGGCGCGCGCGGCGGCGGGCTGGCGGGCATCCGCCAGACCTTCGCCCACCAGCAGGAGGCTGCTGTCAGCCAGATCGCTGGCGGGATAAAGCTTCAAAATCCGCGACAGTGTGTTGCTGGCGCCAGCCAGGTCCTTCAATTCCAGATTGGCGCGCAGCATCTGGTAAAGCGCGCGGTCGCCAAGCGTTTGCGCCACGGCGGGGAAATTGGCGAAATCATCAACCACGGCGCGGTAATTTTCCAGGGCGTTCGTAAAATCCTTTTGCACGAACAGGGCGTCGCCCATTTTGAAACGCGCCACGGCCAGGTCTTCCGACGGCGGCAACCGTCGGGCCGCGGCCTGGAAGGCCTC
Organism: Limisphaerales bacterium; assembly: GCA_003134375.1. Classification (GTDB taxonomy): domain Bacteria; phylum Verrucomicrobiota; class Verrucomicrobiia; order Limisphaerales; family UBA11358; genus UBA11358. Next base: position 1,687 of record PLAY01000025.1, read on the forward strand.
AAAGCTTTCGGGGGCCCGGCCCGCGAGCCACAAACACCAGCCGCGGTCCAGATACGCCCTGCCGGCGAGTCCCGCCGAGGCGGGATTCGTGAACGCGCCCAGAAATTGCTCAAAACATGTCTGCGCCGCCGGCAACTGGTTCGTCGCCGCCGGTTGCAGGATGTAATCCTTCAAATGCAATTCGCCGAGCGTCAACAACGCCAGGTCCGCCGCCGCCGAAGCGTGGAATTGGGCCAGGAATTTCTGGAGCGATTCCTCGGCATCGGAAAACCGGTCCAGCGCGATGGCCAGTTCCGTGATTTTCAAAATCGCCTGCCGTTGCCGTTCGACCGGCGCGTTCATCGTGAGAATTTCCTGATAAGCGGCGATGGCATCGGACTTTTGCCCCAGTTGTTCCAGCACGCCCGCGCGCAACGCCAGACCTTCGGCCTGCAAGCCGTTGTCTTTTTCGGACCGCGCGATTTGGACCAGATTGGTCGTGACGGCCAGTGCCGCGTTGGTGTCGCCCGCCGCCAGCCGGTTCTGGTAAAGCAAATACGCCCGCTGCCACTCCAATCCCGGGTCGAGCGTCTGTGGGTTTACCGATTCCAAAATCACGAACCCGCCGGCAAAATCATTTTGCACGAATTTCGCCTGCGCCAGCAGCAAACGTCCGCGCGAAACCAGTTCATTCCCCGGGTCCATTTGTGCCGCGCGCTGAAACACGCCGTTCGTTTCCTCCAGCAACGACACCACCCGCGGCCACTCGTTGGTCTGTGCCAGCGACACCGCCGCCTCCACCACCACCCTGAGCCGCAGCGATGATTCGGGGAAATCGCGCGTCAACGAAACAAATGTTTCCGCCGCCGCGGAAAAATCCCCGTTTTGAAACTGCGCTTCGCCAGTCCAATAGACGTATTGGTCGGCGAGATTCCCGGCTTCGGCTTTGCGCGTCTTGAGCAGCGCGATGGCGGGCGGGAGTTTCCCCTGCTTGAATTCCGCCTCCGCCTGCATCAACACCGCCTCGGCCAGGCGGTCGGATTTTGGATATTTCTGGGCGAACTGCGCGAACTCCGTTTCCGCGCGGCTCCACATCCCGTCCTGAAATGCGCTCGCCGCGGCGGCATAGGCGCGGTCTTCCCGCGCGCTGGCGGCGAAAACCTGCCCGCCGCCCAGCAGGAGCACGAACGCGATAAAAAACCATTGCCGCAGAAAGGCCATGCGAAAATTTAAGATATCCGACACCGTGGCGAAAGCGAAACCTATCTGCTCTTCCGATTCTTCCAGCCTTCCTTCAACAGTTCCCGCAACGACAGCGGCGGGACTTTAACTTTGCGGAACCGGTCTGCCGGAACGTTTTTCTCGAGGGCCGGCAAAACCTGTGGTGACAGGGAAAATAGCAACCGCTTTTCCCATTCCACCGTCAACTGAAGGTTTTGCTCCCGGCCAAAAACAGTTCCTTCCGACACGGCGACCTCGCTGATTTTGGACCACGGAATCAAAATCGGCAAACGGCGGCCAAAACCGGGACGAACGAGCAGCCCTTCCTGAATTAATTGCACAGTAAAACCTCGTCCGAATTCGGTGCTGCCGATATTGCCGGTCAACCTCTTGAAAATCTCCCCGGGTCTTTCGATTTCCGGGGCGGGATATTTTTCAACCAGATTTTTCCAGCCGGCCATTTGCGCCGCCATCGCATTGGTAAACCATATCCAGACGAATACAGCTGCAACCAGACCAAGAATTATCAACAAAACTTTCGCAAACTCAACGGTCAGGAATAATTTTACAAATTCGGTCATCATGGGCTGCTTGTAATGATGCCAAAGCGGTCAGCTTCTCAAAACATTTTTTAAATACCGGCCTCTAGAGCGGTTTAATCAAAACTGTAGCCGCTATTTCGCAAGAAAACGCCTGAAAACAAATGGAAATTGATTTTTTCGCGTGGCTACGAAGTGACTGATACTAACTTGCAATCAAT
>PLAY01000094.1 GCA_003134375.1 Limisphaerales bacterium
AGGCTTAACTAAGGGCCATTCGTGTCAGTCCCGACTATTGTAGAATATCACCGCAACCGATGTATTGGCAGCCTGTGATTACGCCTTCGTCTTCGCCAGAACCGTTTTCACCCAGGCCTGGTTGTCGAGATACCAGCGGATGGTCTCGCGGATGCCGTCCTCGAATTTGTGCGCGGGGGTCCAGCCGAGTTCGCGCTGAATCTTCGACGCGTCAATGGCGTAACGGTGGTCGTGGCCGAGCCGGTCCTTGACGAACGTGATCAGCTTGCGCGAATCGCCGCCGAGCTTGGGGACGAATTCGTCAATGGTGTCACAAATCAATTGCACGATGTGCAGATTCGCCCATTCGTTGTGGCCGCCGATGTTGTAGGTCTCGCCCAGCTTGCCGCGCGTGAGCACCAGCCAGAGCGCTTCGTCGTGGTCACGCACGTAAAGCCAGTCGCGCACGTTCAGACCATCGCCATAAACCGGCACCGGCTTCCGCGCCAGAATGCTTTGGATGACGACCGGGATGAGCTTTTCGGGGAATTGATACGGCCCGTAGTTGTTCGAGCAATTCGTGATGACCGTCGGCAGCCCGTAAGTGTGATGATACGCCCGCACCAGCATGTCGGATGAAGCCTTGCTGGAGGAATACGGCGAGTTCGGCGCGTACGGGGTCGCCTCCGTGAAAAAGCCGGTGGCGCCGAGCGAGCCATAGACCTCATCGGTTGAAACATGATGAAAACGCACTTCCGACTTTGGACTCTGGACTTTAGACTGTGGACTCAACCAACAGGCCCGGCAGGCTTCGAGCAGGTTGAACGTGCCGACGATGTTCGTGGTGATGAAATCGCCAGGGCCGGTGATGGAACGATCCACGTGCGATTCCGCCGCGAGATGCATAACGTGGGTGATGGCATGCTGCTCGACAACACGCGCCACAGCGGCCTTGTCGCGCAGGTCCACCTTCTCAAAAACGTATTTTGTGTGCCTGGCCACCTTTTCCAGATTCTCCAGATGCCCGGCGTAGGTCAGGCAATCCAGATTGACCAGTTTGACGATTTCCGGACGGTCAATGACGTGATGGATGAGATTGGAGCCGATGAAGCCGGCGCCGCCAGTGATGAGCAGTTTCATGGTTTATCCAGGACTTGTCGCAAGCTGGCATCCCAATCCGGAAGCCGCAACCCGAAAGTTTTCTGCAATTTGCCGCAATCCAAAACCGAATTCGCCGGCCGTTTCGCGGGCGTCGGATACTCGGCCGTGGTGATTTTTTCCACCGCGCGGCATTTCCGTTCCGCTTCCGGCATCAACTCGATGATGCGGGAGGCGAACTCATGCCAGTTGGCCTGGCCGCTGGCGGCGAGATGATATTCGCCATTGTACTTGGAAGCATCCGCGCCGGCCAAGACCTGCTTGAGCGCCAGCGTGGTGGTCTCGGCAATCATCCGCGACCACGTCGGGCAGCCGAACTGGTCGCCCACCACGCGCAGTTTCTCGCGCTCGCGCGCCAGGCGTTGCATCATGAGCATGAAATTCTGGCCGCGCGCGCCGTAAACCCAGCACAGCCGGAAAATCAAATGGTTCGCGCCCGAAGCCTTCACCGCCCGGTCGCCTTCCAATTTTGTCCGCCCGTAGGCGCCCAGCGGATTCGGCGCGTCGGTCTCGACGTAGGGCGACGTCTTCGTCCCGTCGAAAATATAATCCGTCGAGTAATGCACCATCAGCGCGCCCAGCTTCTTCGCTTCCTCGGCCAAAACTCCCGGCGCGACCGCGTTGACCTGCCGGCAAAGTTCCGTTTCCGTCTCGGCCTTGTCCACCGCCGTGTAGGCCGCCGCGTTCACCACCACGGCCGGATTGGTTGCAGCCACGAATTGCCGCAGCGCCGGCACGTCGGTAAAATTGATTTCGGGATAATCCACCGCCATCACCTCCGCCAGCGGCGCGAGCGTGCGGCGCAATTCCCAGCCGACCTGTCCGTTTTTTCCGATGAGCAAAATCTTCATGGGGCGAGCTGTTCAGGCGAACAGGCAGTCCTTGGGCAAATCCTTCAACCGCGGCCCGCGCGCGTCCTTCTCCGAAAGTTGCGGGTTGTCCAGCGGCCATTGGATGCCAATGTCGGGATCGTTCCACGCCAGCGTCAGTTCATGCTGCGGGGTGTAAAATTCCGTGCATTTGTACGCGAACAATGCGGTCTCGCTCAACACCGCAAATCCGTGCGCGAAACCCGGCGGGACGAAAAATTGCCGCTTGTTCTCGCCGGAGAGATGCAGTCCATGCCAACGGCCAAACGTGGGCGAGCTGCGCCGGATGTCCACCGCCACGTCAAACACCTCGCCTTGCAGCACATAAACCAGCTTGCCCTGGGGCGCTGGATTCTGGAAATGCAGCCCGCGCAGCGTGCCCTGCCGCGAAAGCGACACGTTGTCCTGCACAAAATTCCAGTCCAGCCCCGCCTCGCGGTAACGATCGCGATTCCATATCTCCATGAAAAAGCCGCGCGCGTCGCCAAACACCTTCGGTTCGACGACGACCAATCCCGGAATGTCGCAGGTGATGACGTTCATCGCTCAAGGGCGGGATGCGGCCAGCCGCCGGGCCTCCGCGATGACTTCCTTGTCCAGGTATTCGCGGTATTCGCACTTCGGCATTTTGTGGGTGAGCTCTTCCAGTTGATCGAGCTTGAGAAAGCCGGCGCGATACGCCGCCTCCTCCGGGCAGCCGATTTTGACGCCAACACGTTTCTCGATGGTCTGCACATAGGCCGACGCCTCGTGCAGGCTGCTGCTCGTGCCGGCGTCCAACCACGCGAAACCGCGGCTCAGCCGGTGCACCCGCAACTGCCCGCGCCGCAGATACGCCACGTTCACATCCGTGATTTCCAGTTCGCCGCGCGCCGACGGCTTGAGCGCCCTGGTGATGGCCACGACGCTGTTGTCGAAAAGGTAAAGCCCCGGCACGGCGTAATTGCTCCGGGCCTGCTTCGGCTTTTCCTCAATTGAAATCGCCTGCCCCTGCGCGTCGAATTCCACCACGCCGTAACGTTCCGGGTCGTTGACATGATAACCGAAAATCGTCGCGCCCGATTTGAACTCGGCAAACGCGCGATGAAACGAATCGCCGCCGTAAAATACGTTGTCGCCCAAAATCAGCGTCACGCTGTCACTGCCGATGAACGATTCGGCGATGAGAAACGCCTGGGCAATGCCCGCCGGTTTCAATTGTTCACGATATTCGATGGTCAGGCCCCACGCCTTGCCGTCGCCGAGCAATTGCATGAAGCGCGGCAGGTCCTGCGGCGTGGAGATGACGCATAACTCGCGGATGCCGCCCTCGATGAGCGTTGTCAGCGGGTAATACACCATGGGCTTGTCATAGACGGGCTGGAGCTGTTTGCTCGCGACCCGCGTCAGCGGATAGAGCCGCGACCCGGCACCACCGGCGAGAATGATTCCTTTCATTGGCCGACAGCTTAAAAATTTCCAGGAAAAATGAAAGCCGGAAGTTTGGGCGTAAACCAATCAGGGCGCACCTCGACATCACTACCGGAACGCCGGATTTATCCGGCAGCAACACGCGCCGGTTGCACACCTGCCGGATAAATCCGGCGTTCCTCGCAGACGCGGCATCATGCATTGGTGGTAGTATCCGGGTGCGCCCCGATAATCCGAGAATGGTTTCGAGTTTGCATCGGATTGGAACTTTCCCTATTGCTTCCGCGTCTGATTGAATGGGATGAAGAGAAAATTGAAATGGTTGAAATGGATTTTCGCCGGGCTGGTCGCGGGGTTCGCGTTGTTGCAATTCACGAACCCGCCGCGCACGAACCCGCCGGTCGCACCGGGGCACGATTTGATGGCCACCAATCCGCCGCCGCCGGAAATCGCCACGCTGCTGCACAGCGCGTGTTACGATTGTCATTCCGACGAAACCCGGTGGCCGTGGTACAGCCACATCGCGCCGGTGTCGTGGCTGGTGGCCGGCGATGTCACGCGCGGGCGCGAGCGGCTGAATTTTTCCGACTGGCCGCGGGCATTGCCCGAACGCGCGGCCAAACGGCTGGAGCGGATCAGTGAAGAAGTGGACTACCAGGACATGCCGCCGGCCAAATATACTTTGCTGCACCCCGAAGCCCGGCTCACCGCCGGCCAGCGCCAGCAATTGATGCATTGGGCGGACCAGGAAGCCGCACGGTTGAAACCGGCGACGACGAATGAATAATGGGTGATTGGCCGTCGGACATGGCCGGACACTGCCAGCGGAACGCCGGATTCATCCGGCAGCCCCACATGCGCTTGCCCGCCTGCCGGATGAATCCGGCGTTCCGGGGCGGGGCGGTTTGACCGGAGCGCGGAGCATCGCTCCGCGCAAATCATGGTTTGCAACTTGCGGAGCAATGCACCGCGCTCCAATCAAACCTCGATTCGTTTGGACATTGACGGAACCAAACCCGCCAAACATGCTTTTGGTTTTATGTTGAACAGTGAATTGGTTCCCGCCACTGAATCCCGCCCCGGCGGGACACGGCGATTGATGGTGATGTTGCACGGGCTGGGCGACAGCGTGGATGGCTGGCGCTGGTTCCCGGAGGTGATGAACCTGCCGTGGCTGAATTATCTGCTCGTCAACGCGCCGGACGACTACTACGGCGGCTACTCATGGTTCGATTTGGACAACATGGTTCCCGGCGTCCAGCGCAGCCGGAAATTGTTGTTCGACCTGCTCGACGATTTGCGCGCCAAGGGTTTTCCGGCGGAGCAAATCACGCTCGGAGGTTTTTCGCAGGGCTGCCTGATGGCCATTGAAACCGGCCTGCATTATCCGCACCGGCTGGCGGGCATCGTCGGCATCAGCGGCTGGATTTTTGAGGCGGAAAAACTGGTGCAGGAACTTTCGCCCATCGCGCGCCAGCAGCGCCTGCTCATGACGCACGGAACGAGCGATCCCATGATTCCGATTGACAAGGTGAGCCCGCAAATTCCCCTCCTCAAGGCCGCCGGCCTGAATCTGGAGTGGCACGAATTTATGAAGGCGCACACCGTCGCCGGCGAGGAGGAAATCGCCGTGATCCGCAATTTTGTGCAAGCCGGCTATCCGGGTATTTGTCCGTCTGTAAATAAATAGTTTTCGTTGATATTCAAAATCAATCGGCTTGACAGTGGGCAGGGTTAGGCTAATTCGTAGTTCCAACCAGGAGACGATATGGCATCAAAATCAATTACGAGTCGTAATTTTAAGTTTGGTGGCGACGTTTACCACATCACTGTACGTTCTTACGACGAGGACCTTGGCCACGTCACGGCGGATTGGTGGCGAGCGTCTGACCGGCAGGAAGGCAGGCTCGGCTACGGTGTTGTGTCCTCCGACGTGGCCATAACGTTGGCAGAACAGGCGATCTGTAATCCCACGCCGCCATCCACCTCAGAGTCATCATCTCATCGCCGCACCTTCAGGCCACCGCCACCGTAAGAGAAAACGCGCCGGTTATCCGGTGTTGTGGGGAAATAACCGGCGCGCCCGTGTCGCCGCAAAGGGACACGGAGTCCCGCAGGGTGGGAGGGAAGAACCGATTTGGCAGGGCGCGGTCTCCGCACCGCGCCGCTTGCGTTGGAGTTCACGCTTCAGTGTGTCTGCAAGGAGCAAGTTTAAGCTTGGACTCCAACCCTACACCTTCACTTCGCGGTTGGCGCCGGGAATCCAGATTTGTTCCGGGCGCGGCTCGCCGGCGGCTTCCATCGCGCGCCCCACGATGTCGCGCATCTGGGCGAACCACCAGCCGGCGCGGGCGATGCGCCCCTCGCGCCGTACTGCGTTCGGGCGCGGTTGGATGCCATTGAATCTGAGTTCCAGTTGATTGTCTGTCGCATTGGTCATAGTGAACCTTTCTTTGCGCGACATTCTGGCAGAGGGGGTTGGACATTGGCTGTCCAAGGTAAAAGATTTTCGGGATGTTATACTTCACAAACCCACAACCTGTCTGGGGTGGGTTGTGAATAACCACAATTATTCACAGATTTGCGGTCTTTACGCATTTCGGAAGTTTTGGGATGCTTTGGCTGCATGTCGGAAAACAATCAAAAGCCACCCCATTCTTTCATCAGGTTTTTGGGTATTTCCGTTGCCGAGGGTTGGACCGAATCAAGAGAGAAATTCGGGCTGGCCGTTGACATCACGCTCGCATTGGCCGTATTTGGGATTTTGGGGCTTACTTGGTATTCCAAGCATCACGGCGATTTTAATGAACAAGGCTGGGAGGGGCGCATGAACTACTGGCTTGCCGTTGTTCCTGTTGCGTTATGGGTTGCGTGGTTCATCTACCACGTTATGAAATCGGCACACAACCTTTATTTGAAAGAATGGGAGAAAGGCAAGAATCAGCAAGAAAAGCACGCCATCGGCGCGTTTTTGAATCAAT
>PLAY01000189.1 GCA_003134375.1 Limisphaerales bacterium
TTCAAAAACGCGCCGAAAGCGAGTGGCAAAGTGCGATTTGGGGCGACAATCCAAAATGGATTATTACTAACGCAGTTTGGGGGTTGCGAATCAATCCGAACCCAGCAAATCCGAACCCAGCAGGCAAATCGGATCAAGCAGGCAAATCGGATCAAGCAGGCAAATGTAAATGTGGTTATTTGGGTGATCTCATTCATGCAAGAGCATTTCCGGTTTGGGCGAACGTTCTGGCCCAAGCCAATGAGAAAAATCCCAAATTAAAAGTGGTTTTTGCTGGAAGTTGGGCATGGTTTGATGATGAATCTAAAAACGACTCAAAACTTAAAAGGTTTTTGACTAATTGGGAAGAATGGAGCGTTAAAAAAAATGCTTCATTAAAAAAATCAGATTTAGGATTTATCAAAGGAATCAACGAAAGCGCAACTGCTTATTTCTGTTCGCACCCATCAGTTTGGAAAAAACAGAATTGTTGGGATGGTCCGTCATACTTCTGCCAACTTTGAGAGTGTTCAACCGGAATCTTGATCAATTTCTCCCGCACGCCGCCCGCAATGTCGTCATAGTCCAGTGACGCACCGTCTGGGGCAATACCGCCTGCCGCAGGAAGTTGCCCAAGTTGTAGGCCAGCACGAACAGTTGCAGCTCCACCTGGTTGTCCACAAAGTCGTGACAGGACATCGTCGGCGCATACTTGCCGCCCTCAAGCCTGTATAGTTTATCCTTTCCAAAAAGACGTAATTGCATAAAGTTGTCTCTTATGGAAAGAGAACTTAAACAAATCATCCGCCAGAAGATCATTGACGCGCTTGCCGCCCCGGTGCCCGGGCATACCCGTCGTGATGTCCATCTGCCCGGCATCAAGGGCAAGGCGATGGCCGTCATAGGTATGCGGCGCAGTGGCAAGACCACCTTCCTTTGGCAATGTCTGGCCGAACGTCAGGAGGCTGGCACGCCGCGCGACGCTCTGCTCTATTTCAACTTTGAGGACGAACGTCTGGCCGAGATGACCGCCCAAGAACTACAATTGGTCGTCGAGGAATACTTTAACCTGCACCCGGAACGGCGCGATTCCAAGAGCGTCACTTTTTTTCTCGATGAAATCCAGGAAGTGCCGGGTTGGGAAACTTTCGTTCGCCGTCTGCTGGACACGGAAAAAGTGGAACTATTTCTATCTGGTTCGTCCGCCCGTTTGTTGAGCCGCGAGGTTGCCACCAGCATGCGTGGCCGGGCCATGGAAGTGCTCGTACACCCCTTCAATTTGCGTGAGGCTTTGCGCCATCGCGGGGCGGAACCAAAGTCGCCGTGGACCGATCTGCCCAAGGCCGCTCGCTCGGCTCTCGATAAATATTTCCGTGCCTATCTCTCGGAAGGCGGATTCCCAGAATCCCAAGGTGTGCCCATGCGGGACCGCGCCAGCTTGCTGCGCACTTACGTGGACGTGGCCATACTGCGGGATGTAATCGAACGACATGGAGTGACCAACCCGGCCGCTCTGCGCTGGTTGCAACGTCACTTGCTCGGAAACCCTGCGGCATCCTTCAGTGTGCAAAAGTTTTTTGATGCTCTCAAATCCCAGGGATTGCCCGTCGGTAAGAACACCTTGCACGATTACCTCGCTTATTTGGAGGATGCGTTTTTGGTGCGCACCGTCTCCCTGCACACCGCGTCCGAGCGCCAGCGCATGGTCAATCCACGCAAAGCGTATCCGATAGACCCTGGCCTCATCTCGCTTTACGAGCGCACTGACCGCGCTAATCTAGGCCACGCCCTCGAAACCGTGGTCTTCCTCGAACTGGAACGTCGCGGCTGTGAGATAGACTACGTTCGCACTGGCGATGGTTACGAAGTGGACTTTTTTGCCCGCAGCCCAGCAGGCGGCGTGACCCTGATCCAAGTTTGCACCGATGTCAGCGATGCTGACACTTACGCCCGCGAAGTCCGCGCCCTGACCGCTGCCGCTGCGGAATATTCAGGCGCCATTCCGCTGCTGCTCACGTTCGATACGCTGCCGCCCCGGCCTCCGCTGCCTGCACCGTTGCGCTGGCAGCCAGCCATCGCCTGGTTGTTGGGTGACGAACTGCCCCGCAAGCCTCGTTGAAATTGGCTTTCGCACAGGTCAAATTTCATGCGTTGCTGCTCAACGGGCCTTCTGTTTCTCGTGGCAGCAAAAAAACCTGCCACATTTGAGCTTGGCTTGCGCCAGAGGCTTGGCAGGTATGCTGAGAATAAGATTCTTTCGCGGTGTTTGATCGCTTGACCACAGTTGAACAATTTTTTAATTCGTAGCCAGTTGCGCATTTGGCTCGTCTGCATTTTCTTCATTCTTGATGAACCGAACTTTTTGCGCCATCGCCGTGGAGTGGTTGTCGCGCAGATGTCCATAAACTTTCATCGCCAGCGCGCCGCCGTCTTTGTGACCGAGCCAGCGGGAAACAGTCGGGATGTCCACGCCGCTTTCAATACAGCGCGTCGCAAATAAATGGCGCAAGTCATGGTGGGTAAAACGGGCAATTCCTAATTTCTTACAAGCCGTCGTTATGGATTTCTTACATTCAAAAACTCGCATGACCGGGCTGTTCGGCGCAGGTGATTGATCGCCTTTTATTTTTTCCAAAAGCTGCCGCATTTCTGGAATCATCGGCACAACGCGACTTTCGCCAACGAGCCGTCCTTTCAATCCCGTTTCCGGCGAACCTCTCACAATTATTTTCCCCCGCGCGAGATCGCAGTCAGCCCAGGTGATGTATTTAGCTTCCGATTTACGAAAACCACCGAAGGCTAAAAATTGAACCAGTTCGGCAGACGGCTTGGCAAAACCGCTTCCTGAACTTCTGATTTCCTCGACCAGTTTTTCAAACTGACTGGATTCAGGCAGCACGATTTGTTTTTTGGTGCGCTCCTTGACGCGCTTGGCGGCCAATGCTGGATTGTCATAACGCGCTCCCGCTTCAATGGCGATTTGAAAAACATGGCGCAAAATGCTGATTGTGTGATTGTGTGAGGATGAGCTGGTCAACTTTGCGTTGGTTATGCTCCAGGATTCGCACTCTGAGCGGGAAATTTTGCTGACATCCTTGCCTTTCAATTCCGGCCACGATTCCAATAGGGCTTTGATGCGGAATTCGTAATACTCTTTCGTTTTGGGTTTGATGTTTGGGTCGTTCTGGAGCTTTTGCTGGTAGGCTGCCAAAGCATCACCGAAAGTCATTTTTCCCCTCGAAACTGCCGCGTGTGCGGAGGCACGCTGTCGCTCCTCTTTGTGGAAATCACCCAAGCGCAATTTGGCTACGCTGATTCGGTCGGTTTTGAGAGATTTCCAAATGAGCTTGCCGCGCACTCGGATTCGGGCATAATAATTTCCAGATTGGACGTGACGAACAAGATTTGCCACCGGCGTTTTCTGCCAGCGTGAATCAGTATTTTCGGATGAATTGGTCTTCATGCCGATAGTATAGAACATCAGTATAGAAAACGCAATTTGCAAATTTAAAAAAAGCTGTTTTGTCCAATAGATTTAATGGTTCGGGGCGTAGCGTAGCTTGGTAGCGCGCTTGCTTGGGGTGCAAGAGGTCGTGAGTTCAAATCTCACCGCCCCGACCATTTCATACCCATTTCCAGAGACAATCGTTGCAACGGGGTGGAGCGGCGCAGCCTTGTCGCGCTGAAGTAAAATGTAAGCGGATGCGTCGCCGGGTATGATGGCCGCGCGGCAGCACGGCCCTGCCATCCGCAATTAATTATTCGTGGTCAAACACCAGCGTGGTTTTGTCGTCCTTGATGGTCAGTCGCGTGTCGTTGATCTGGGCGGGCATGGATTGTTTTTTGCCGCTGCTGTTGAGCGTTAATTCGTAATCAGCCCCGTCACCTTTCCATTTACCCTGCCACGTGGCGGTTTCGGTGGTCGGCGGCTTGCCCGGCTGTGTTGTCACATGGGGCAGATTTTTCAGGAACGCCTGGCCATCGGCACCGGCGACGAACGCGGTCTTGGCATACGACTGCGTCACCCATGCGCGCAGTGTCCGCATTTCGCGCGACGAAATGACCGGTCGCGTCTCCAGCAGTCCGCTCGTGGTCGCGGCGATGTTGAAATCCCAACGGCCGATGATTTTTTCCCGGCCATATTTCGCCGACTGACCGGTTTGCAGATAGGCGCACAGGTCGTCAAAATTGTCCTGGACAATGCCCCAGACCAGGTCGGCCGTCTCCCGGTTTTCCCACATGGATTTGAACTGGTCGTTGTCGAGCAATTGCCGGATGGGCGCATGTTGCTTCCACGCATTTTGAAACTCGGAGTTCTGGCCGAGCTGTATGAAATCATCGCGTTCGGTCAGCGAAATAAACATCGGATAATCCGCCAGCCGGTCGCGCAACTGCGGATTTTGCCAGAGCAGACCGGCGAAGTCGGCATACTTGAAAAAACTGTCCGGCATCGAGTCTATGGCACGCGCAATCTGAACGAACCCGGTGGTTTCCGAATCATGCCCCATTCGGTTCAGCAGTTTGACCAGCGTGCCTTCGTCGTCGGACGTGGCGACTTGCACCGTCCAGTAGCTCAAATCGAAAATGATGAACGAGATCAGCACGAGATAGGCGAGGCCATTCATCAGGCCGAGACCAAGACCGAGCCGGGCATTCAGCCGGTTCCACCGGATCAATTGGATGCCGTCTTCCTTGTATTTGAAATAAACCTCCACCTTGCGATGCACAAAAAACCCCACCGACTTGAACGGAATCAACAGAATCAAAAACACGATCAGCGGCGATACCAGCCAGATGACGGTCGGGTCATGAATGCCCACGTGCGGCAGCATCGGCTGGACGTATTTGGCGAGCGGCCCGGCCAGCAACGCGGAAACAATAATGCCGATCAGCGAGAATGACACGCGAATCGCGCCCTGCCGGTAACCGAGAGCGGCCAGCGACAGCATCATTACCGAAACCAGAATCCAAATGGTCATACGCACAAATAAAAACCATTTGGCGAAAAAAGCACGCTAAAATTTACCCCCACTCCAGTCTGGGAGCGCCGGCGCTCCCAGGATTCCGCGTTGAAACGGGGCGGGGGATGAAGCAAATTGCGCGCAGTGAAGATTTCCATCATTGTTCCAGCCTTTAACGAGGAGCGGTTGCTCGGCGAATCGCTGGCGCAAATCAAATCAGCGGCCAGTGCATTCGCGCAGCGCGGCTGGGACTTTGAATTGATTGTGTGCGACAACAATTCCACCGACCGCACGGCCGAAATCGCGCGAGCGGCGGGCGCAACCATTGTGTTCGAGCCGGTCAATCAAAACGCCCGCGCCCGGAATTCCGGCGCGGCGGCGGCCACCGGCGACTGGCTGATTTTTGTGGACGCGGATTCGCATCCGAATGCCAGACTGTTTGCCGAAGTTGCGGGGCAAATCAGTTCCGGTCGCTGTCTGGCTGGCGGGGTGACGGTCCGGATGGATGAGAAACATCTGATTGCCGGGTTCGCCACGTGGCTTTGGAACTGTGCCAGCCGGATGGGGCGGTTGCTCGCCGGTTCATTTATTTTTTGCGAAACGGCGGCGTTCCGAAAAATCGGCGGTTTCAGCAACGAATTATTCGCGGCGGAGGAATTGGAATTGAGCCGGCGGCTGCGAAAACTGGCGCGGGAAACAAACCGGAAAATTGTAATTTTGCACCATCATCCGCTGATATCTTCCGCGCGGAAGATGCGGCTTTACACGATTCGGGATCACCTCAAATTGCTGGTATGCATACTCTTCGACCGCCGGGCGCTGACCCGCCGCGAATCCTGCACTTTGTGGTATGACGGCCGGCGGTGAAAATATCAAGACGCCGCGGCAGCAGCCTTTTTCCGGACGGAGAGGAAGTTCAGATACTCGATCAGTTGCTGTTTCATCTCCGTGCGCTGGACGATGGCGTCAATGAGACCGCGATCGAGGAGAAATTCGGCGGTCTGAAATCCCGCCGGCAATTCGGCCTGGGTGGTGTCCTTGATGACACGCGGACCGGCAAAACCGATCATCGCGCCCGGCTCGGCCAGAATCAGGTCGCCCAGACTCGCGTAACTGGCCATCACGCCAGCCGTTGTGGGATGCGTGAGCACGCTGATGAAGGGCAGGCGTTGTTGCGCGTGGTAGGCGAGCGCGGCGGCGGTCTTGGCCATTTGCATGAGGCTGAACATGCCTTCGTACATGCGTGCGCCGCCGCTGCTGGAGATGATGATGACGGGCAGTTCCTTTTCCGTCGCGCGTTCGATGAGGCGCGTCAATTTTTCGCCAACGACCGAGCCCATCGAACCGCCGAGGAAACTGAAATCCATCACACCGAGCGCGGCGCGTTCATCGCCGATCTTGCATATGCCGGTGACAACCGCTTCCTTCAAGGCCGTCTTTTTTTGGTGCGCTTCAAGTTTGGACGCATACGTGTCCACGCCCGTGAAGTTGAGCACATCCACACTCGTCATTTTGGCGTCCATTTCCTCGAACGTGCAGGTTTCGACCAGCGAGTGGATCCGTTCGCGCGAGCCGATGGGGAAATGGTGGCTGCACTTCGGGCAAACCTTCAGGTTTTCATCCAGTTCCTTGTCGAAAACCATCGCCTGGCACTTGGGACATTTCGTCCAAAGCCCTTCCGGAATGTCGCGTTTTTTGGATTTTCCTGTGCTGAGCCTGGGCTTTTTGGGCAACGTTGTCGCCTTGTCAGTCGGCGTTGGAGTCAATGCCGGCTCGACCGTTTCGAGACCGAGCGATTTCCTGGTGAAAGTAGTCGTGCCCATGGGTTGTTGAATAATATAATACTAAAGTCCGCGCGCAACTGTCCAGACGCAAACATCGCCCGCCCCTGCGGCCAGAAGCACCCGGGCGCACGCGCTCGTCGTCGCGCCCGTCGTGAAAACATCATCCACCAAAATCACCCGCTCGCCGTTCAAACGCACGCCGGGGCGGACGGCAAACGCGCCGCGCATGTTCGCCGCCCGCTGCTGCCGCGTCAGCAAGGTCTGGGTCGCCGTGGGGATGACCCGCCGGAGCAGCTTTTCGTTCATCGGAATTTGCAGGGTGGCGCTCAGGTGTGCGGCGAGACGTCCGGCCTGGTTGAATTCGCGTTCGCGCTGTTTCACTGAATGTAGCGGGACGGGCACGATCAGATTCCAGTTTTGGCCGCGCAGCGCGGGCGCCGCTTCGCGCAAAAACAGGCCGGCGAGGAAATGTTCAAACCACAACTGGCGCTGGTATTTGAAGCGGTGGATGGCTTCGAGCACGACGCCCCGGGCGACGACCGCCGAGCGTGCGGAACGGAAGTGCAGTTCCATCTCGCGGCAATTCGTGCATTCAAATGGCGTCGTGATGTCACCCACGAACGGCAATCCGCAGCGTCCGCAAAACGGCGGTTTGATGAAGCGCACCTGCAACCCGCAGCGCGCGCAAACGAAACCGTCCCGGGCGGTCGCGCGTTCGGTTTCGCAAAGCTGGCAGATTTCGGGATAGAAAAAACCGAGGCCGATGCTGAACCACTTTTTAAATGGTTCGACGAGCGCGGTCATCGCGAAATCGCAAACGGTTCGCGCGCCGGTTTGAGGGGCAGAAATTTGAAAACCACGAGCGTGACGACGAGTACAATCAAGGCGAGCCAGCCGTCAATCAATTTGCCCGTGCCCCAAAACCAGGTCGCGGCGCGCGGCGCGCTGGTGGTGAATGCGTCGTAAGTTTTCAGCCAGAAAATCCAGCCCGCGTGCAGGCCAATGGAAAAATAGAGGTTGCCGGTGCGCTGATACGCGAGGCCGAGCAGGACGCCGGCGAGCGTGAGATTGAAAAAGCCGGGAACGAGCGCGTGGAAATCCGCAAAACCGCCCAGCATCCGCGGGAGCAGGATCAGTCCGGAATTCCAGGCGACCGGCCCGGCAAGTTCCGCGTGTTGCAGGAAATGGACGAGCGCGTAAATCATGCTGCTGGCAATCAAAGCGAGCGACCAATGAAGAATCCTCCGCAATCCGCCAAAAATGCCGCCGCGAAATAAAATTTCCTCGATGGTGGCGACGATGACCGCCGTGGCGATGGCATTGGAAATGATTCCAACGATTTTGTGGGCGGTCAGGCCCTGAATAAAAACGCGGTCACCACCGCCGATGGCGATTCCGGCGACAACGGCCAGCGAAACGAAACCCAGCAGCAGGCCGCCGAAAAGCTTTTTCCACTGGCCGTGAATTTGGACCAGGCCGGTTTCGCGCCACGAGGTCGCGCCGAGCGCACACAGCAACGTCCAGAGTCCGGCCAGCGCGAGTATCAGCAGCGAGCGGTTCACAAAGCGGTGAAACGGCACACCGGCGATTTGAGGGAACGAATGCCCGACGCTTTGCGCGAGCCGGTAAAGCCACGGCGCGAGCAAGGCGCCGCCGATAAACACCACGACCAGATAAATGACCAACGCCCGGAGCGGTCGCATGGCGCGACAATACGTTTTCACCCATTTCAAGCCAAGCGCGAATTCGGCGCCAGCCCGGCACGGGGCGCATCTCAGTTTTTGTGCAGCCGCGGAGCGACGGTTGAAATCAACGCCGGTAAAGAAATCAAGCGTCACTCCGCGAGGTTCATTGCGTGAATTTTTCGTCACCAGATGCGATCCCATTTCGTCTGAAAATTCGAGCGGTGAAAAAAGTTTTGTTCGCGCTGGCGGGCGCGACGTGTTAAGGAATAGACAACATGGTGCGTGAATCGCAGGAAATAGTGGTGGCCGAACCGGTGACGCAGGAACGGTTCGGGCGGTTTTATACGCAGGAACTCATCAACTGCGGCGGCATGGCCGAGATCTGGCTGGTGACAGACAGCCGCGGCAAACCTTACGCGCTGCGGAAATTGAATGACCGGTTGCGGTTTAATTTGCTGGCCCGCCGCCGGTTTTTGCGTGGGTGCGAGGTGCTTTCCAAAATCAATGAAAGCGATTATGTCGTCGGCTATGTTGAGCACGGGCGGCAGAATGGAACGCTTTACATGGTCATGGATTACATCGAGGCGGCGAATTTGAAGGAATTGTTTGCCAAGCATGATCCGGTGCTGACGGAAAACGTCGCGCAAATCCTGATAGATATGGCGCTCGGCCTGAGCCACGTGCATGAGAGCGGTTTCATGCACCTCGATTTCAAACCGGAAAATGTTCTCGTAACGCGCAACAGCAATGTGCGGCTGATTGATTTTGACCTGGCCCAACCGATCCCCGAAAAGCCGAAGAAAATGTCGAAGAATCCGGGCACGCCCAGTTACATGTCGCCGGAGCAATTGAAACAGCAGCCGATTGATGCGCGTGCGGACATTTTTGCCTACGGTGTCGCCGCTTACGAATTGCTGACCAACCAAAAACCATTTCCCGGCGAGACCCCCTCGGAAATCCTGGCCGCACAGATGGACACTTCCGGCCCCATGTCACCACGCGAGCACAACGCGGATATTCCCGCTGTGCTCGAAAAGGTCATTTTAAAGTGCCTCGCGCGCGACCCGGACAAACGCTATCCGTTCATGAGCGTGCTCGTGCGCGATTTGCAGAGCGCGCTGTACGTCTAAGAGTTGGGATCATTTTTCGTTGAATTAACTGCAAGACCAATTTCGAAATTATACCGCACCGTTTGCTTACAAAACTTTGTCCCACGTGGGACAAAGTTTTGTTAATCATTTGAAAATCAATGACTAACAGATTTTAGAATTTTTCAATTGGCTCCAAGGCCAACTATTATGAGAGCAGCCGCTTGAGGTGCTGCGCGACTTCCTCGATCCAATCATTGCCGGGAAACGCGTACGGACGGAACGTCTCGATGTATCCTTCCCGGTCGTTGTAATAAAGCGCGCGATGCAGGCCGAGCGTGCTGGCATCCGGAGCATCAATCAGGCTGGCGGAGTCGCTGGCGCTCATTTGGAAAAGCACGCGCATCTCAAATTCGGTCAGCGTCTTCCGGCCCAGAAAACGGTTCACGTTGTTGTAGGTGTCGCAGGTGGCGATGACATGGAACCCTTGGCTGGAGCCTTCGTTGATAAGGCTCATCAGCGCGGTGGCGGGGTTGACAGCACTTCCGGCGTCGCTGCTGGAAAAGCTGAACTCATCCTCCTGCCGGAGCTTCTTGTAATTTTGCAGGCCTTGAATCAATACAAACGTCTCCGGAGTCCGGTCCTTTTCATCGTGTTTCAAGTCCGCCGCCAGGCCGTTCATGATTTCCGCCAGGTTGCTGTTGTTGACCTGCACGATTTCGTGCGGAACCGCCTTGATGACACGTTGCAGGAATTCACGCTGGGGGAATCCAGGCGGTGAGCTGTCGAGCAGGATGAACCGCGCGGATTTTTTCGGATACTGGGCGGCCAGGGACACGAGCGCGATGGCCAGCAGGGTCACGGAACGTTCCTCGCTCTGCCCGACAATCAGCAGGTTGCTGCCGCTTTGCCGCTGGAAAACGGCCTCGGTCGGTCCCTTGATGGAATTGGGCGCGCCCAGCCAGATGCGCGCTTGCGCTGGAGTGCGCCCGTCCCCGGGCGCAGCGACTCCCGATTTTGGTTGCGGCTCTGAAATATTTGAAACGGGTTTGCCTTTCTGCGCTGCTGTGCCCGGGACGGGCGCACTCCGCAACAAGGCGTTTAGTAAATAATTTTCCTTCACGTCCGCTGGCGCGTTGCCCTCAAACACAAACGGCCCCGGATATTGTTTCTGGCTTTGATCGGCCCGCGCCCGGATTTTTGCAAGGTAACTGTCGCGCACATCTTCGGGCAGCCACACGGTCTGGAACGGGCTGTTGCCCTCGATGGAACCGGCGGCATCGTTGTAAATGCCTTCGCCGGGCCGCGTGAGCAGGCGCGGGGCCGGATTGTCCTGATCCATGATCAGGTAGGCGTCGGCCTCGTTGCACATGAGGGCGATGCGGATGACCATCTGGCCGATGGTGGCGCGGGCCAGCGTGTAGGCGCCACCCAGAGTTTGCGAACCGAGCACCACGTGAATGCCGAAGGCGCGGCCCTGCCGGACAATGCGGTCGAGCAGAACGGCGGCGGATTGTGAGACGTGGTCTTCCTCTGTGAAAAACTCCTGGAACTCGTCAATGATCAGCAGCGAACGGGGCATCGGCTCGGTGCCGCCCGCCCGTTTATAACCGGCGACGTCCTGCGCACCCAGTTTGCGGAACAGATCGCCGCGGCGGCGCAGTTCCTCGTCCACGCGTTGCAGCACGCTCAATCCAAACTCGCGGTCGCTTTCAATGGCCACCACCTTCGCGTGCGGCAACCGGCGGTTGCCGTAACACTTGAATTCCACGCCTTTCTTGAAGTCCACGAGATAGAACTCGACCTCCTCCGGGCTGCACCAGAGCGCGAGGTTGGTGATGATGACGTGGAACAGGGTGGACTTGCCGGAACCGGTCTTGCCGGCCACCAGCGCGTGCTGGCGCGTGCCTTTGCCGATGGCGAGCTGTTGCAGCTTGGTCGCGCCGGAACGCCCGATGGGCACGGTGAGTTCCTCGGTCGTTTTCTCCGTCCAAAGCTTGTCGGGCGGGGGCGCGACCTGCTCGAAAGGCACCTCGACGCGGTTGGAATCCTTGCTGCTCTGGCCGACTTCATTAAGGAATTGCGTCGCGAATTCCGGGGAGGGAGGCCGGTCGAGGACCAATCGCGTTCCGGCCTTGCGCCAGCCGGACAATTCAAAACCCTTTTCCGTGCGGACGAGGCCGATGCTGTTTTTCCGGAGTTCGTCGGGAACGAATTCCGGGGGCACGGCGTGCCGCTGGTCCCAATGAATGAGCGTGTACACTCCGCACCGGGCGCCGCTGGCAGCGATGTTCCGGAGCCGCCGCGCCGCCGTGTCGCTGAAGTTCACCGGAAACGAGGCAATGACGAGGAAATGATATTTCTCGGCTATGCTGCCCGCCTGCGCGTTGTATTCCGTAATCGTCTCGTATTCGTTGCGGAGATACATCTGGATGACCTTTTCCATGTGCTCGTTCAATTCCGCGAGCTTTTCCTCAATCTGATTCGTCTGCGTCCAGATGCGGCTGTTGATGTAGCTCTCCTCGTAATCGGCGAGATGCATCAGCGCGGCGAAGTTTTGTCCGAGACCGACCGGGTCGAAAATGGTGAAGCTCAATTTTCCCGGCGGGGTGGTGGAAAGGAGCCGGAAAATGACGTTGTTGATCGTCTCGATCGCTTCGTCGCCACCGGTTTTGGCCGCTTCAAACAGGATCGAGCCTGCGAGCGGGTAGGCGAGCGCCAGCGGGACGGAAAACGTGGCCGGTCCCGGAAGCGCCAGACGCCGGTCTTTCGGCATCACCTCGGCAAATTTCGCCACGTCCACTTCCAAGCGCCCGAATTTCGCCGCGTTTTTGAAATCCTGCGGCGGCGTCCATTTTTTCCAGGCGGGTGACTGCCAGTCGGGGAAAAGTTCCTCCGCGGCGGCGTTGGCCGCGCGGAAGGATTCATAAATCGGCTGGAGGCAATCTTTCCACACCGTTTCCAGCGCCAGCCAGCGGGTCTGGTTGTCCGCGTTCAGTTTCACCAGTTTCTCCGCGCGCGCATCCGCGAGTTGTGCCGCCTGTGTGTCTGCCTCCCGGCGCAAATGCGCGACGGTGTCCTCGTAATCGCGTTCAATCTGTTTGAGTCTGGCCAAGTGGAGCCGCTCGTTCGTTTGCAGGGCACGTGACCCTTCTTCATCAACTTGCTGCCCCCGGATGCCACGCGTGTCATAACCCTCCTTCAAGGTCTGCTTCCATTGTTGATTGAGGGTGCGGCTGGTATTCTCAAACTCTTTTGTGATTCGTTCCTGTTCCTGCCGGCATCGCGCCTCGGTCTGGTCCAGCGAGCCGTCATGCAGCTGGCGCGCCTTCGCCAGATTGGCGGCAATTACACTGGCGGCTGGCGCACCCTGGCGTTTCCCCAGATGATGAATCACCAGCAGAACCACCCAAATCGCCACAAAGACCGCGCCCAGTACCGCGAAAGGGCCGGAGTTGAATCGCGGGTGCGGGAGCACGGGAAGTGAGAGACCAAAAGCCAATACAACAAATCCCAGCAATAAAATGGTCAGCAGCCACATCGGCAGATATTTGAAAAACCGTGGCAGCGGGATTTTTTTGAACCGGTTCAACTCGTCGCGCGTTTGTAACTCCAGGCGATGAAACTCGTCAAACAATTGATTCTCATCCGGGGGAAGATTCGGTTCCGGCCATTGCCGGCGCGGAGCAAGCAGTTTGCGGAATTTGCCGTAACCGCGAAAAGCGCTGCGGGCCGTTTTTTCCAGAAGCACGAAGATTTCCCGGCTTGCGGCCAGCTTGATTTTGAAATTGTCCAAGGTGGCGGCGGCATTGGCCAGGTCGGCGTCCCGTTTGCGTTCCACTCCCATTGAGCTTGTCTGAAGCTGGTGCTTTCGGCGTCCTTCGCGGTCGGTTCCCTCCATGACCTGCCGGGTGCAGGTGAGATGGGCCTGGGTGATGCGGGCTTTTCGCTTTTCGAATTTGGCCCGGTAATTTTTCCTTTCCGCTGCCAGGCCGGTTTCCGCGTCGGCGATGCGTTCGGATAACCGCGCCGCCTGCTGCTGGGTTGCGGCTTCAAATGCCTTCGTTTCGGCGGAGGTCCGGGTGCGAAACTCGCCGTTTAATTGTTCCTCCCGGCCGGCAAAATCCTGGAGGGCGCTTTGGAACCGGTCCAAAAGCGCGAGCATTTCATTGGCTCCCAAGTGGCTGCTCACAATCTTTGTTCCTCAAAGCTAAACGAAAACCATCCGGTGCGCGAGTGTGTTTATGAGCGCCAATCCAGATCGGGCGCAACCTGGCACTGCCGCCGTAGCGCAGACTTCCCAGTCTGCTGTCTCACGGGTTTCCAAACCCGCAAACTGTGTGATTCAAAACGCCTTGCCGACTTGGAAGTCGGCGGTACAGCAGGTTTGGAAACCTGCGCTACGAGTCGGCTCAAACTTCTCCGGCTGAAATAATGAGCGGACTCATCCCGCAACGCGGGACTGCTACATCAATAAACGAGGACGAGGACGGCAGCGTCTTGAGCCGACTTCACCACATCCGAAAATTTCCGGTCTGCCGTGACAGGCGGTTTGAGTTTGGCCGAAACGGCGGGGACGGATTCCAGGAAGCTCAACAGCAAACTGCTCTTGACCGCGTAATTGACATTCTCCGGCAACGCCCCGCTCGCCGCGAGCGCTGCCGACGCATTCAGCTTGGCCGACACCACGCCCACCACGTTGCCGCGCTCGTCCACCAACGCGCCGCCCGAATTGCCCGGCTGCACCGGCAGGCTGATCTGAAAATAGCGCGGGTCATCTTGGACGCCGGAGAGGCTGCGATTTCTCCCTTGGTCAACTTGGGCGCGAAGCCTTGCAAACCGATATTGGGAAAGCCGACTGTGGCCACAGTGCTGCCTAAATGCGCTGTCCGGCTGGGTGAAATGGGCAGCGGTGCAAACCGCCCCTCCGCTTTTAGCAAAGCCAAATCATTGGCCGCATCCACTTGAACCACTTTTGCGTTAATCAAACCTGCGCTCGTGACCAAACGAACCTGCGTGGCATCTTTGACCACATGATAATTTGAAATCAAACAACCATCTTCCGTGATAAAAAAGCCTGTGCCGGTGGCCGTGGGATTTTCGGGTGAAGTAGAATTTTTAGAACCTTCTTTACGCGGTCTGAACTCGCGCGACAATTCCTGAGCTTCGGCGATTTGCTCTGGCGTCATTTTCTTTTCGACGTTAGACAGATGTTCCTTGGCAGACTCAGAACCTTGAGCCGAAGCAAGATTGAGCCATTTATCTGCCTCTACATAATCTTTCGCTACTCCGTTGCCCGTCTCGTAGCGAATGCCGAGATTATTTTGTGCGTATGATGAAAACCCTTGTTCAGCCGCTTTACGAAACCACTTCGCTGCTTCTACCTCGTCCTTCGCCACGCCAACGCCACCAGCGTATGAAAGCAGATTTGCGAATTTCAATCAAGGATTGTCGTCGCAACAAAAACTTCAAAATCCAACTGACGCAGGTTGCGGGTGCGTCTCCGTCCGCCTTCGGCGTAGCGGCTTTCGGGAGAAAGCCGCCATTTGAATTCCCGTCACAGTTTGCGGCGCTCTGCCGAGACGCCGCTACGCCAGGATTTCGGCGCGACCAGTCCGCCCGTTTCCCCTGCGGAATCCAGATTGCGGATTTGGGGTGCGCGAAAGCGGCAGTCTTTGGTCATTCGGCCACGGCGAACTGCATTTCGCACGTTTGCTCGACGACTTTGGATGCTTGAAGAATTTCAAACCCCACCACGCCGCCGTCGTAGCCGAAATCGGCAATGACGCCGGGGCGCACCTCGTCGCTCTCCTTCACACGCGCGTCGCGAAACGTGATGGTGATCGTGTCGGTCTCTTTGTCGTATTCAATCTTCATGCGCCCGGTCCTTTCTCATACTTGCCGAACTTGGATGTTTTGTAAAGGGTGACTACCGCCGTTTCCGAATCGGTTTCCTCGACCAGCACACGCAACAGCATCGTTTCATTGAGCGTTTTGTCAATGTATCGGCGCTGGTAAAAATGACGCGCTGGCGGCGCGGGAATGGTCGCGTCCGGCTGGCGAAGGGTCAATTCAGCCTCGGCACGGTCAATGTCGCGTTTGGCAAGCTCGCGCAAGGCGTGCGGCGTCCAGCGAACAGGCTTCATGCGGCAAGATTAGTGGGTTTGAACCGGCAGGCAAGGTCTTTCAAAACAAGCAGGTCTTTCAAAACAAGCACGCCGGAGATTCAAACGTCATTTGAATTTCTGTCACGGTTTGCGGCGCTCTGCCGAGACGCCGCTACGCCAGGATTTCGGCGCGACCAGTCCACCCGTTTCCTTTGTAGCATTCAGATTCCCGTGTCACCTGCCGCTTGCCCTCAAATCCAACTGTTCGGAATTTCCGAATAGTTGCCTTCGCTGACAGTTCACCCTCCGCACTAACGACCGTCCTCACTTAAGTTACTCACAGTCCTTCCTGACTTTGGTTAAAAGTTCATTCAGCTTGTCCATCACGTTGATGGTCTTGTCCACGTTCGCGAAAAGTTCGGTCATGTAACGCTGTTCGAATTCCTGGCTTTTGGCGTCGCGCCAGTGATTCTTGGTTTCATCCCACCGCTTGGAAAGCTCTTTTGTGATGGCGACCAGCCGGTTTTTGCTTCCACTCAGGTTCATGGCTGCTTTTCCTCTTCGCCGGCCGGTTTGGTTTCGGTCTGGGCCGCTGCCGTGCCCGCGCCCGGTGTGGGGACGCCGGCATACGCTTCCAAGGTCTTCACCACCTGCTCCAGATAGGCGACCGCGCGCTTCATGTCGGTGGCCAAAAAACTGTGAAACTGGGTGACCTGCTTGACCAGCGGGTCGGTGCGGTTCTCCAGATCCCGGTCCCATTTTTTCAGGACGGCCATTTTGGCTTCGGCCTCGCGATTGGCGCGTTCCGCCCGTTGCACGGCCATGAGGCACAAGGCCGTTGATTCATGGAATTGGGAGAGCTGGGCGCTGAACAACTCCGCCCGCACCTCCTCCAGTTTCTGGTAGCGGACGCGCGTTTCACCTTCCCAGAGGCGGCGTTGATCATTTTGCACCCAAAGCCGGGTGCGCAGGACGTCATCGGTGGCCTCCTCCAAAACGGCGCGCGCCCGGCTCAGGAATACAATCAGGTCGGCCCGGAAAGATTCCACGGCATCAAATGAAGTGACTTGGGCGCGGTCGGCCATGGTCAGAAGAAACGGGGTGATGGATTGATGGATTGATGGATTGATGATGTACTGGACGGTCGGACATACCAACAATCCAACAATCCAATCATCCAGCCATCCAATGTTTCAATAGGTTTCATTGGCATCGTTTGGCGTCGGCGGTCAGTGTTGGTTCAGATATTCCTCAATGCGCTGGGCTTTTCGCAACAGATAAGGCGTGTGCTCCTTGGACAATTCGACGAACTTCTTCAGCGCCTTCATCGCCGTCCTGAATTCATCGGCAAACTTCTCGTGTTCCTGGTCCTGCCAGGTGTCCCCCAGCGACGTGAAGCGGGCTTGCAGCAAAACCAGCCGATTTTCCAGGTCGGTGTTGAACCGGTTCAGTTCGTCGGCGAACCGCCGCACTTTTTCGGGATCCATGATTGCCTGTGCCATAATTTCCCTTTCGTTGGGCTTTGGGGCGACCCGCTGATTTGGCGAATCGCCGGAAAGAACTTAACATGGTTGTGTCCCGCCGCCGAGTAATTTGTAACTGAAAACCGAAGTTGATTAAACCGGAGGCAGCCGAGGGAGACACGGGTAACCTCGCAATTTGGGTCGCGCGCATTTACTTCATCGAACCGGCGCAGTGTGTCCTCGAAACGTTTCGGATCGTGCGATTGTAAACTATCGGCCACGGGCTGGTGTTATTCCAAAACACCCCGCCAGCGCAAGGCGGATTCGGAGGGATCCGGTTTCACGGCGATGGCGCAGTTAAAATCCTGGTGAAGGCGAACTGGCAGTCGCCATCAACATCAATGATGGCAGCCGCAGTCGTGGCCGCCGCAAGAGTCGCTGAGGTCGTCGGGGGTGGGAACTCGGCCGGTTTCGAGCGTCTTGGAGACGTATTTCTGAATCGAGTGTTGAAGGTGGTGAAGCTCTTCTTGGGCATCAAGGAAACCGCGCGCGACGGGATTGGCCAGCAGCGTGTCGCGATGTTTCTCAAAATCGGCGATTTCTTTGCCGTCCAACGGCACGGAGTTCTGCTGTTTTTCCTGAAGCGCCTGCCCTTTGCTCATCACCACTTCATATTGGCCGCGCGCTGTCTCATTGGACAGAAAAGCATCAATCTGCTGGCGGGCGGCGCGCAGGTTCGGCAGATCAACGATAGTCTGGCACAGTTCGCGGGTCTTTTGCGTGACGGGATTTTCTTCAATTTGAGTCGGCATAAAATGTGTCAATTTTCGGTGCTATTTTCGAACGCACGGCCTTTATCCCGGCGCAAGAGCGGTATAATAAATCACAACAACAAATGAAAAGCAAACAGATTGACAACTCCGATGAGAATGTATAAAAACTGCGCCACACATTTATGCAACCAATTCACCTTTCCTGGGTTGATTACACAATTCTGCTCTCTTACACCGGCTTTGTCATCGGCATCGGCTTTGCGCTGCGGCGCTACATGAAAACGTCCACGGACTTCTTTTTGTCCGGGCGTTCCATTCCCGCGTGGGTCACGGGACTGGCCTTCATGGCTGCCAACCTCGGCGCGCTCGAACTGGTCGGCATGGCCGCCAACACCACCAAATATGGCATCGCCACCGCCAGTTTTTACTGGATCGGCGCGATTCCGGCGATGGTGTTTCTGGCGGTCTTCATGATGCCGTTTTATTACGGCTCCAAGGCGCGCTCGGTGCCCGAATATTTGAATATGCGCTTCGACGCGCGCGTGCGCTGCGTGAACTCAATTTCGTTCGCGGTCATGACGGTGTTCTCTTCGGGCATTTCCATGGATTGCCTGGCCCGGCTGCTGCATCTGCTGCTCGGCTGGGACTACAACATAAGTCTTTGGATTTGTTCGGCGGTCGTGCTGCTTTACGTCATCAAAGGCGGGCTGACCTCGGCGATTTACACCGAAGTGCTCCAGTTTTTCATGATTGTCCTCGGCTTCTCGCCGGTCATTTATCTCGGCCTCAAAGATGTCGGCGGCTGGGATAAATTGAAAGGGACGCTGGGATTGGTGGCCCAACACCCGGCGGCATTGGACTTGAGCAGCAAAACCTTTCAGCCGGATGCCTGGACGAGCGTGTGGAAGCCGGTGCTGGCCGGGCCACAAGCCAATCCCATGGGAGTGGACTGGTTTGCGATGGCTTTCGGCCTCGGCTTCGTGCTCTCCTTCGGTTACTGGTGCACGAACTTCCTGGTCGTCCAACGCGCGATGGCGGCAAAAAACATGAGAGCCGCCCGCCGCACACCCCTCATCGCCGCGGTGCCCAAAATGCTTTTCCCGATTCTCGTCGTTTCCCCCGGATTGATTGCTGCCGCCCTCGCGTTCACGGGCAAGGACGGGTATCGCCTGCCGCCCAAGATCGTCAACGACAGCGCCTATGTACTGGCGGTTCCCGCCGTCAAGGAGGCCGTCATGCAGAAGGAAGACGAACAAACGGCCTTCAAGAATATCAGCGCCGCCATCGGGATGAAGCTGAATGAGGCCAAAGTGGATGCCATCGTTAAAGATGCGTCTTCGCTGGATGACAAGGCCATCAAGGACCGCTTGCAGGACGCCGTTGTCGAAAATGATTACAATGGCGTGATTTTGTCGCTGGTCAAAAAGTATTGCCCCACGGGGCTGCTTGGCCTGGCGTTGACGGCGCTGCTCGCGTCGTTCATGTCCGGAATGGCCGGCAATGTCACGGCGTTCAACACGATTTGGACCTACGATCTTTACCAGGCCTACATTGCGCCGAACAAAAGCGACCAGCATTATTTTAGAATGGGGCAGGGGATTACCGTGGTCGGCATCTTGTTGAGCATTGCCTGCGCTTACTTCGCCAAAAGGTATGACAATGCCATGGATGTGATTCAACTGGTGTTCAGTTTCGTGAACGCGCCGGTGTTTGCCACGTTCGTGCTGGCGATGTTTTGGAAGCGAACGACCGGCACGGGGGCCTTCCTCGGTCTTTTGGCCGGTATTTCCACATCGACATTGGTTCATGGTCTCACCATCGCCGAAGGCAAGGGCGGTTGGTTGGGGTCGGCTTTATACACCTTCCCCTCCAGCATGGCCCAAAATTTCTGGCTGGCGATCTGTGCGTTCGTTGTCTGTTTTGTTCTGACCCTGGTAATTTCACTGGCGACGAAACGGACGAAAACCGACGAAGAACTTAAAGGCTTGGTGTATTCGCTGACACCGAAGCTCAAGGACGAGGATCAAAACTGGCTGTTGCGTCCGGCGGTCTTCGGCACGATTCTGCTTGTAGTTTGTGTCATTCTCAACGTCATCTTTTGGTAGAAAGGAAAATTTATGGGACTCGATATTCGCTGGCCAATCGGCCTTATGTTCTCGCTCATCGGCGCGCTGCTGGTGATCACTGGTCTGCTCAATGGCGCGGATGCGCGCTCACTCAACATCAACGTAAACCTCTGGTGGGGAGTCGTTTTGCTCGTTTTTGGTGTGTTAATGCTGCTCGGCGCGATGCGGAGCCGGAAAACGCCACCACCGGCCTGACCAGCCAAAATTATCCTTTGCCAGCGACGTTTTTGTACGTTATATTGCCGCTAATGTTGTACCAAATATGACCCTGAAAGAACTCACCGACCACACAGTCCGGGAATTCGTTAAAAAGTATGGCCGTCAGCCGCGCTGGATTGTTGCCGCGCCTGGTCGTGTTAACATCATCGGTGAGCATACCGATTATAACGATGGGTTTGTGCTCCCGATGGCGATTGAGCTTTACACCGTCATCGCCGCTGATAGTTCGACCCAAGAGACGAACCAAATCCGGCTTTACTCCACCCTTGGCGACAAACCCGCCGTCGTGGACCTTACGAAACCGTTGAAGCCCCTTCCGAAAGGCTCGTGGGCCAATTATCCGGTCGGTGTTATTGCCGCTTTTCTCGCCCGCGGACTGAATCCCGGCGGCTTCGATGCGATGATTCATTCGACCGTGCCGTTTGGTGGCGGTTTGTCCAGCAGCGCAGCCCTCGAAGTGGCCACCGCCACGCTGCTCGAAGTCATCACCGGCAAAAAACTCGATCTGGTTGAAAAGGCGCTGCTTTGCCAGAAGGCCGAGCACGAATATGCCGGAATGCCGTGCGGCATCATGGACCAGTTCATTTCCATCATGGGCCGGGAAAACCAGGTCTTGTTGCTCGACTGCCGCTCGCGGAAACCCGAGCTGGTACCGATGAGCGACCCGTCGGTGACCGTGCTTATCATCAATACCAACGTGAGGCACCAACTGACGGGCAGTGAATATCCCATGCGCCGCAAACAGTGCGAGGCCGCCGCAAAAATTCTCGGCGTGCCTTCGCTTCGCGACGCCACTACCGAATTGCTCGAACACGCAAAGGGCAGGATGGAAAAGGATGTTTATCACCGCGCGCGCCATGTCATCGGCGAAATCGAGCGCACCCAGCACGCTGCCGACGACATTCGCGCCTCGAACTGGCCGGCCGTTGGCCAGCTCATGTATGCCAGTCACCGCTCACTCCGCAACGATTACGAGGTGAGTTGCAAGGCGCTGGACACCGTCGTGGACATCGCCAAAGTCATCGGCCTCAAAGGCGGAATGTTCGGCTGTCGCATGACCGGCGCCGGTTTCGGCGGTTGCGCCGTCGCTTTGGTGAAGACCGACGCCATCGACGCCATCTCGAAGAAGATCGCGGCGGATTACAAGAAAAAGACCGGAATCGAAGCCACCATTTTTATTTCGCGGCCGGCAGCCGGCGCGACGGTTATCAAAAACAACGGCTCAGGCAGCCCATCTGTTCGCACGAACATTTGCGCGCGTGTGTCCGTGCCGGCTTAATCCCCCAGGCAGGTTCCCACGCGGCGGGCGGTTTCCACCCATGAATGATTGGGTGGAACGGTTTTGCGCTTGCCGGCGACTTTTACCAGCGGCACGGGTTCCGTGCCATTGCCCCGCGAGGCCACCATCACACCAAAAACATTTTCGTGGATCAAATCCGCGCACGCGCTGCCAAACCGCGTGGCGAGCAACCGGTCCGCCGGCGACGGCGTGCCACCGCGTTGCACATAACCGAGAATGGTGACGCGCGATTCGAGGTGCGTGAGTTCCTCAAGCGTTTTTGCGAGCCGGAGCGTGTTGCCGGCGTGCCTGGCGTCGAGCGCGGCAAGTTCGAGTTTGGCCTCGTTCCGTTCGTGCGGGTTACGCGCCTTCTCCTTGCGATTTTCGGCGGCGGCAAAGGCGCGCGCGTCTTCCACGCCCATCGCGCCCTCGGCCACGGCCACAATGCTGAAATTGGTTCCGTGCCGGCTGCGACGCCGGATGGCTTCAACAATTTTATCAACGTGGTAGGGAATTTCGGGAATCAAAATCACGTCTGCGCCACCAGCAATGCCCGCGCCCAGCGCCAGCCAGCCCGCGCGATGCCCCATGATTTCCGCGACCACGATGCGATGATGACTGTGCGCCGTGCTGTGCAGACGGTCGATGGTTTCCGTGGCAATGTCCAGCGCCGTGGCGAAACCGATGGATGAGTCCGTCATCGCCACGTCGTTGTCAATGGTTTTGGGGATTGAGATGATGTTAAGACCGGCTTCGGAAAGGCGCAGCGCGTTTTTCTGCGTGCCGCCGCCGCCCAGGCACACCAACGCGTCGAGCCCGTATTTCGCGTAATTTTTTACAATGACGCCAGTCATGTCGCGCGAGCGGCCGTCAATCTTCATGCGGTGCGGCTTGTCGCGGCTCGTGCCAAGGATTGTGCCGCCGACGGTGAGAATTCCGGCCAGCACATTTCGATCCAGCCGCAGCCGCCGGTCCGTGACCAGGCCGCGGAAGCCGTCGCGAAAGCCAATGATCTCCATGCCGTAAAAACCGAGAGCGGTCTTGCCGACGCCGCGAATGGCGGCGTTCAGACCGGGGCTGTCGCCGCCGGCCGTCAAAATGCCAATGCGTTTGGTCTTGGTCATGGTCTTCGCCACATGTGAATCCGAAAAAAGCGGTTATTTGTCGAGAACAACTTTTTGCCATTCTCATTAGTACCCTGCTTTAGCTGGGTGTGGAACGGTGAGGATGTGTTTAAACCGCTTCAGCGGTTTCCATCCACAGAAACCGTTGAAACGGTTACGCGACCGCCACGTTCCCTGGCCATCCCGCAAAAGCAGGGTGTTAATGAGAGTTTTTCAATGTTGCCGGAGGAGTTCGCTTTCTCAGCAAGTGGAGGAAAATGAAGCAATTCACCACCATGCAAATCGAGACCGCCGCGCCGAATTGAAACGCCCGGTCTTCGTAAGCCAGCCGGATGGAATGCCGCCCAGCCGGAACTTGAACGGCTTGAAATGCGTGATTCGCCCGCAATAAAGGCGCCGGCTGGCCGTCCACGTAAGCGCGCCAGTTGTGATACCAGGTTTGCGCCACGACGACGAGCGACGGTTCAGAAGCTTCAACTTCAATATCCACCTGCTGCGGCGTGAATTTTGAATTTAGCACCCGTGCATTCGTTTGATTCGTGGCGGTCACAAGCAGTTTTGCTTCCGGTGATAGAAAAACAATTTTACTTCCGTCAAAACTGTTTTGCCCCAGCGCGCGGAGCGTGTTCGTGTTGTCGAGGAAGACCGGTTGTTGTCCGGCAGTGACAAGTGGCAGAAAAGTTTTGCAGGCCTGCCAGTGGAAAAATTCATCCGGCGCGGTGATTTGCGAGACGCCCAGGAAATCATTGAGCTTTGGGAAATTTGCATTGGTCGCGCCGTAAAGCAGTGAAATCAGGCCGTCGCTCTCGCGCGGCACGAGCGAGAAAAATCCGTCCACTTTCGGCACGGCATCGAGCAGGTTGCAGTTCGCGCAATAGCCCAGCCGCTTCGCCAGGTAATTATTTTTCGGATCGCTCAACGCGAAGCGGATGAAGTTCATCGCCGCCTTCGGTGTGACCATCGCGCGCGATTCGCCCAGCGCCGGCTGTGGCTGCATGGCCAGCCTGGCGCGCGCGAGATTCAATTCATACACACTCGAAGGGACCGTCGGATTTTGCGCCGGCTCATGCGTGAAAACGTCGAGCCAGGCGACGATAATCAGGATGAGTGGCGCGATGCGGCGCAGACCCGGCGCGTTTTCACGCGTTAAAACGAACAGCAATGCGCCGGTCAAAATCAAAAAAACCGCGCGTGACAAACCGTTGAGCAATGTCGCGTGAACGTCATCCGTCGGAAACGGGAATCGCCACGCCCAAAAAAGAATTCCCGCGATGAGCGCCAGCAAAATGGCTCCGGCCAGAACGAGACGCTTGTTAAAGGCCGATTTTTCCTCGCTTCGCAAATTCTGCTGGTGTGCAAGGGCAAATGCGGCGAGCAGTGGCGCAAGAAAGGCCGTGAGTGTCACGTATTTGATGGGGTACGTCATCAAGCTCAGTTGCGGGATGATTTTTCGCAGGGCGGGATAGACGAAAGTGTTTTCACCGAGCGCAAATATCAAAGACACCAGCGCAATCGCCCCCAGCAACCACACGCGCCTTTCCCGGATCGTCCAAATTGCCAGCAATGCCAGCCAGAGCGCGCCGATGCCAAGATAGTAGGACGACGTCCAGTACTGGCCGTTTTGGAAGAACACGCCTTCGGTCCAGGTGCGGCCGAAAGCCATCGGCACCAGAAAATTCACCCAGCCCCAGCCGGGCATGGACCAGCGCGTGTCCGCGTAGCCGGCGCTCCGCTGCGAATGGGCGGCAAGATCGAGGAACGGCAGCAGTTGCACCGCCGCCAGCGCAATCACCAGCGCCACGACCAATGGAAACCGCCAGAGCATTGAGATGCGGGGTGATTCGCCTTTCACGAACTGTTGAATCCACAGTGCCAGCAACAAAATCCACGTGAGAAAAATGATTTCTGGGCCGCCGGCGAGCATTTGCAGCGCGCCGGCAAACGCGGCCAGGATGATTTTTCGCCCACCTTCGCGCCACGCCAGTTCGACCGCGAGCACGACCCACGGCATCCAACTGAGCGTGGCGATGTGACTCGGCCACATGAGCAGGTTGAGCGTCAGACCGTTGAACGCAAAGGCCACGCCTGCGAACGCCGCCGCGAACGAGTTGGCCGCCTGCGTGGCCGTAGCTCCATTGCCAGACAGCTGGGCCGAAACCGGCCAGGCGTTGTATGCGCCAAAAACAGACGATACTTCGGCGCGGCGAAGGCCCGTCCATCGTCGCGCGAGGAAGAACATGCCGAAGCCCGCGAACCACAGATGCAGCAGGCAGAAAAAGCCCAGCGACCATTGCAGCGGCAGTAGGAGGTAAATCAGAGACGGCGGGTAGAGCGGCATGGTGTTCCACTGCGCGAGGAACGGTACGCCGCAATTGTTGTAGGGATCCCAAAAAGGTAGTTCTCCGTGCCGGAAACATTCCTGCTGAAAATGGGCGAGGGGATAAGCGAAAAAACCATAGTCGCGCACCACAAACGTTTCCAATCCAAGCAGGACCTGCGGGAACGCGGCGAAAATCAGCAGCGCGAGCAGCAGCGCAAACCGCCACGGCGTGAATCCTGGGTCAATCGGGTTGCCGGTTTTGCCAACGGATTGTTGCACGCGCAGATTAAAACTGGCGGCGGCGCAAAATGCAACTGCGCGCAATTTGGTGGGTAGCACCCGCGTCTCGCGGGTTAAATTCGGCGTCCCGCCGAATTTCGTCGAGGAACGGACAAATGCAAGGGATTGTTCAATGGTCGAGTTTCGTGCGTCGGCAAAGGTTTTCGGCGGGACGCCGAAAACAACAGGCCGGAGGCCTGTGCCACCAAACCCGTGTCCAGATTGACTTGGCTTTTGCGTACCTTTAGCTTCTGGGTGATGAACGCGCTGCCATTTTCCCTGCTGGAATTGATCCGGCGCACCTCGGCGGAAATTCCCGACGACGTCAACCAGGCCATCCTCGCGTCGCTGGAACAGGAAAAAAAGGGCACGATTGCCGAGAGCGCGCTGAAGATCATTGACCAGAACATCCAGCTCGCCAAACGCAAGTCGCAGCCGATATGCCAGGACACCGGCAGCATCCTGTTTTACGTGGATTGCCCGGTTGGCTTCGACCAGATCACTTTTGAGGAAACCGCGAAGGAAGCCGTGAAGCTGGCGACGAAAAAGGGTTTTCTCCGTCAGAACTCGGTAGATTCGCTCACCGGCGTGAACGACGGCACGAACGTTGGGCCGGGCGCGCCCACGTTTCATTTTCATCAACATCGCTCGCCGGAATTGAGCGTGCGGCTGGTGCTCAAGGGCGGCGGTTGCGAAAACGTCGGTGTGCAATACTCGTTGCCGAACGAAAAACTCAACGCGAACCGCGACCTCGACGGCTGCCGCAAGGCGATTCTCGATGCGGTGTTGCAGGCGCAGGGCAAGGGCTGCGGTCCGGGCATCCTGGGCGTGTGCATCGGCGGCGACCGCGCGACCAGCTACGAGATGAGCAAGACGCAGTTCCTGCGGTTGATTCCCGACCGAAACCCGAACCCGGAACTAGACAATCTGGAACAGGACATTTTGAAAACGGCGAACGAACTGGGCATCGGCCCGATGGGATTCGGCGGCAGGACGACGTTGCTAGGCGTGAAGATTTGCGCGGCGAACCGCCTGCCCGCGTCCTATTTCGTCAGCATCAGCTACATGTGCTGGGCCTACCGCCGCCAGGGCGTGACACTGGATGTAGATGGGAAAATTGGGAAATGGTTGTATTGAAAAGGTGGAAATGGCTTTAATCCGACCACGATTGAATGATCATTACGAACTTGCCTTCACGCAAGAGGAAGTTGATTTCGCAATTCCATTCCTTGATGACGACATACCGCTGTATGTCGATCCATTCTTACTGTGGAAATCTCCTTCTCAGCAAGACCAAGCCCTTCACACTGCGTTGGTCAGTTCCTTCAATCATTTTGGTTATCTCTCAAAAACTGGCAAGCAACAACAAGCTGTCGAAACATTGATTCGGATGTCTGAATGCAAAGAAGTTGGATTGGGTTCTGCGCGCAACAAACAAGGAAAGAAAATTGGCGATAACACGGCGAAAGACATTCTTTCCCTTTTCACACTGATTTCCGGCATCGTGTTCACCGGACGTGACGCGGTCCACAAATACCTGCATGAGGGCGATTAAAGATTGTTTCGGCCATTCGGTGCGGCTTACGGATGAGCGGCTGGAGCACATCCTGGAGCACGTCGAGATGAGGGGGATGGCGGCGGAGATTGAGCGGGTGCTGCGCGAGCCGCAATTGGTGCGGCGTTCACGTTCGGATGAGGCGGTGCGGTTGTTTTACGAGTTTTACGCACAGACGATTGTGGGTGGCAAATGGCTGTGTGTTGTGGTTAAATATGTAGAGAACGATGCGTTTGTGGTCACGGCTTACCTGACCGACAAACCGAAAGCCGGAGAAGATTTATGGCCGACAAAGTAAAAATCTGGTTCGACGCGGAAGCCGATTATCTCGAAGTGAGATTTTCGGACGCCGCCGGTTATGAGAAGGAAACCAAACACGACGCCGTGATGGAGCGCGTGGACGCAGAGGGCCATGTCATCGGTTTCAGTGTCATGGGCGTGAGCCGTTTCAAAAAAGACAAGCCGCTGGAAGCTGATTTGGCTGCTGCTTGAACATGACGAAATTGAGTTTTCCATTTTCCGAAGAAAAAATCCGGGCGCTGAAAGTCGGCGACGAGGTGCTGATTTCCGGTGTCGTGTTCACCGGACGTGACGCCGCAGGTGACGCCGCAGGGCTTGCCAGTCACCCTCAATGAGGGTAGATTTGCGACATGAGCGCGGCTGAAATCTTGAGCGAATTGCCGAAGTTGACCGAGGCCGAGCGCCGGGCGGTGCGATGCAAATTATCCGAACTGGCGGCGGAAAATGAGGAGATTGCGCTCTGCGACCAGGCCGCGTTGGAAGGCGCCATGATGCTCGACCGGATGGAGGAGGAAGATGCCCGCCATAAACAGGGGTGAGGTCTGGCAGGTGGATTTCGGAATGGCGGCAAAGGTGCGCCCCGCCTTGTTGCTCACGGGAAATCCTGCCGATGATGAACTCGACTTGGTTACGGTTCTCCTGCATACGACTTCCTTGCGCGGCAATCGTTGGGAGCTTTCAATTCCCAAATCGTTTTTGAAACCAGGGGCGTTTCATTTGCAACAAGTCCAGAGCGTTCCGACCGTAAGACTGGAGCGCAGATTGGGTGTTCTGAACGAAACAGAAATGAATCAGGTATTTGACGCTTTGGCGGAACGATTGCGCATTTAACAGTTTAACCAGCCATGACCAAATTGAGTTTCCCCTTCACCGAAGAAAAAATCCGGGCGCTGAAAGTCGGCGACGAGGTGCTGATTTCCGGCGTCGTGTTCACCGGGCGCGACGCGGTCCACAAATACCTGCACGAGGGCGGCAAGCTGCCGCCGGGCGTGAATTTTCGCGACGGGATTCTTTACCATTGTGGCCCCGTGGTGATGAAGCAGGACGACGGTTCCTGGAAGGCCACCGCCGCCGGTCCGACGACGTCCATCCGCGAAGAGCCGTACCAGGCGCATATCATCAAGGAATTCGGCCTGCGCGGCGTCATTGGCAAGGGCGGCATGGGTGACAAAACGCTGGCGGCGTGCAAGGAATCCGGCTGCGTGTATTTACACGCGGTCGGCGGCGCGGCGCAGGTGCTGGCGGATTGCATCAAGAAAGTGCGCAATGTTTATCTCATGGACAAATTCGGCGCGCCTGAGGCCATCTGGGAATTTGAAGTGGCGGATTTCCCCGCCGTCGTCACGATGGACGCCCACGGCAATTCGTTGCACAAGGAAGTCTTCGCGAAGAGCCAGGCGGAACTGGCGAAACGGTTGTAGCGCAGATTGGTAATCTGCTGTTTTGCCGACTGGCAGTCGGCAGCCTTCGGGCCGATTCGTGCTTTATCGCCAACCTGTCTCTTGCGGGTTGCCAACCCGCGATACAGCAGACTGCCAGTCTGCGCTACAGTTTAAAATTCCATTCCCTCGTGGCGTATTTCTCTCGCGCCAGAGCCGCAATCTTTTCCAAGGGCGGATTTTTCAATGATTCTTCCGCTTTCCAAGCCTGTTTTAGCGCCGCCTTCACTTCATTTGCGGGCACGTTCAAGTTGGTCAGAAATTCGGTGTGCGGGCGATGCTCCCGGTAATCGGGTTGCTTCGATGGCATCGGCAAAAGCTGGCTGACGAGCGCAAGGTCGAAGTTCAGCAGGAATGTTCCGTGAAACAGCAGGAAGTGTTTGCGGCGGCGCTGGGAGTTGCCGGAAAACTTGCGTTCGCTGATCGCAAGATCCGTGTGGCCGCGGATGGCCACGTTGAGGGTTGAGCCGTCTCCGCCCCGCTTCGCCGCGCCAAGGGGTTGAGGGTTGAGAGTTGCAATTGCCGCGCGGTTTTGGCGCATGATGAACTGGTTGGCAACGCCGATGTTGTGGAGCGGGCCGTCGGCGGTAATTCGCAGAACCAGCGTGTAGTTAAGGCAACCGGGCCCTTGCACCACGGTGCCCCCGCCGGAACAGCGCCGCAGAACCGGAATGCCTCGCGCTTCGCACGCCGCGACGTTTACTTCCGTCGCCACCTTGTTCGCATAACCAACGACGACAAAATGTTCACGCGGTTCCCAAAAGCGCAGCACCTCTTCGCCGTCGCCGGCTTCCGCAGTGTCCAGCAAAGCCTCATCGCACGCCAGGTTTTCGGCGGGCGAGGGGAGTGTCAGATCGAGTAATTTCATTTTACAGTTGCACTGATTTTGCTGGCATTGAGTGTATGGTTCCGATTTAATTCTACCGAGCTTTTTTTGTGAAATTAGAAAAATGATGGGTGACACAGTAAAATAGTTAACATGGAGAAAAAGGATACTCACAGTTCGAGCGACAAGTGGGCGGAGTCGCTGCAGTCCGTTTTTGATCTGACCCTGGAAAATCAAGGACCGGAACGCACGGCGCAATTGCTGAACAAACTGGCCGACCGTTTGCACGCGTCGCAGGACGGATTGCCGCGCGGCTTCAACACGCCTTACGTCAACACGATTCCGCCGGAGCAACAGCCGCCGTTTCCAGGCGACTGGCAGATGGAGCGCCGGATCAAGAGCTACATCCGCTGGAACGCCATGGCGATGGTGGTCAAGGCCAACTCCACCACCAATGTCGGCGGCCACATTTCAACCTATGCCTCGGCGGCGACGCTTTACGAGGTTGGGTTTAATCACTTTTTCCGCGGACGCACGGAAAATTTTCCCGGCGACATGGTTTATTTTCAGGGTCACGCTGCGCCGGGCATTTATGCGCGGGCGTTTCTCGAAGGCCGTCTGGACGAAAAACATCTGCAAAATTTCCGGCAGGAACTCGCCGACGGCGGCGGTCTGTCGTCGTATCCGCATCCGTATCTGATGCCGGAGTTCTGGCAGTTTCCGACGGTCTCCATGGGGCTTGGCCCGATCCTGTCCATTTACCAGGCGCGGTTTAATCGCTACCTCCAGGCGCGCGGGCTGGCCAAATGGACGGAGGAACCGAAAGTTTGGTGCTTTGTCGGTGACGGCGAATCAGACGAGCCGGAAACGCTCGGTTCGCTCACGCTCGCGTCGCGCGAGAACCTCGACAACCTCATCTGGGTTGTTAATTGCAATTTGCAGCGCTTGGACGGTCCCGTGCGCGGCAACGGCAAAATCATCCAGGAACTCGAAGCCGCATTTCTGGGCGCCGGCTGGAATGTCATCAAGGTCATTTGGGGCAGCGATTGGGACGATTTGCTCGCGCGCGACAAGTCCGGCCTGCTCCTCAAGCGCATGGGCGAGGCGGTGGACGGCGATTACCAGAAGTATTCCGTCGAGCCGGGCAGCTATACGCGCCGACATTTCTTCGGCAAATATCCCGAGCTGCTCGAACTGGTGAATCACCTCACCGACGACCAGATTCGCAAGCTGCTGCGCGGCGGCCATGACACGCGCAAGGTCCACGCCGCCTACCAGGCCGCGATGGAGCACAAGGGCCGGCCGACGGTGATTCTGGCCAAAACGGTGAAAGGCTACGGGCTCGGCGAAGCGGGCGAGGGTCGCAACATTTCGCATCAGCAGAAAAAGATGAACGAAAAGGAGCTTCGCGAATTCCGCGCGCGGTTCAACATCCCCATCAGCGACGACATCATTGCCGAGACGCCGTTTTATCGTCCGCCGGCGGACAGTCTGGAGGCGAAGTATCTGCTCGAACAACGCAAAACGCTTGGCGGGTTTTTGCCCGCGCGCCAGGTCAATCCCGGTTCGCCGGCGCTCGACGTGCCCAAACTCGATTTCTTCGCCGAATTTTTCAAAGGCTCGAGCACGGAAGTTTCGACGACGATGGCTTTCGTACGGCTGATCAGCGTATTGCTGCGGCACAAGGGTTTGAGCCGAAACATCGTGCCCATCATTCCCGACGAGGCGCGCACATTCGGCCTCGACGCGCTGTTCAAAGATATCGGCATTTATTCGTCCAAGGGACAGCTTTACGACCCGGTGGACAGCCAGTCGTTGCTTTACTACAACGAAAAGAAGGACGGACAGATTCTAGAAGAAGGCATCACCGAGGCCGGTTCAATGGCGTCGTTCATTGCGGCGGGCACGTCTTACGCGACCCACGGTGTGCCGATGGTGCCATTTTACATTTACTATTCGATGTTCGGACCACAGCGCGTGGGCGACTTGTTCTGGCTGGCTGGCGACATCCGGGCAAAAGGCTTTCTGCTCGGCGCGACGTCCGGTCGCACCACGCTCAACGGAGAAGGACTCCAGCATCAGGATGGCCACAGCCTGCTCCATGCCGGCACCGTGCCGACGTTGCTGGCCTACGATCCGGCATTCGCTTATGAAATCGCCGTCATTGTGGCCGACGGCCTGCGCCGGATGTATGCCGAGGGCGAGGACATTTTCTATTACCTCACGCTCTACAACGAAAATTATTCCATGCCGCCGATGCCAGCGGGCGCCGAAGACGGCATTTTGAAAGGATTGTATAAATTCAAAGTGGGACCGGAGATTTCCCAACCTGGGAGCGCTGGCGTCTCGCCGGCACACCCGAAACTCGCCGGCGGGACGCCGGCGCTCCCAGGACTTAAGGCCCACATTTTCGGCAGCGGAACCATTATCAACTCGGCGCTCAAGGCGCAGGAAATCCTGGCGGAACGCTACGGCGTGTCCGCCGATGTCTGGAGCGCAACGAGCTACAAACTGCTCCGCACCGACGCGCTGCGCTGCAAACGTTGGAACATGCTGCATCCCACGGCGGCGCCGAAGAAATCATACGTCGAGACGTTGCTGGCGAAAGAGCCGGGGGTGTTCGTAGCGGTTTCAGATTACATGCGGCTTGTGCCCGACCAGATTGCGCCATGGGTGCCGGGTGGATTGATGACGCTGGGCACGGACGGTTTTGGCCGCAGCGACACCCGTGCCCGCCTGCGCCGCTTTTTTGAAGTGGATGCCGAGTCCATCGTCATCGCCACGCTCTATGCCTTGGCTGAGAAAGGGCTCGTCGAACGACAACTAGTCGAGAAAGCCATCAAAGAATTAGGCGTGAACTCGGAAAAGGTGCAGCCGCAGATTGTTTGAGCTTGTGCAACCCCGGAACAGGGCAGGGGATGTCAATAGGCCAGTCTCGCCGCCATTCATCGTAGCAGCCGACGTGAGTCGGCTCAAACTACTCCCGCCGGAATAATGAGCGGACTCATCCCGCATTGCGGGACTGCTACATACGGTTTCACCGAAGGGTGCTTCCTGCAATTGACCGTTTTGTTTCCATCTCAGCCCAATGCCAGCCAGCCAGAAAAATGACCGCGGGAACCGTATGCAACAGCAACCGATCCATGGTCATGGGCATCAGCGTGGTGAGATCCCAAGGTGTCACACTGTACGCCAGTGCGTAAATCATTAGCTGCATTACCAGCAAAATCCACATGGCCAGCACGTATGGCCGTGCCAACGCCCGCCATCCCAACAGCGCCAGCACCCCCGCCATGATCCATAACAGACCCCAAACCTGGAATTCTGCTATTTGCACCAGCATCGCCGGAATAATTTCCTTCAATCTTGGCAAATGGGTCACCAAAACCGATGACAATAATTTCGATCCGTAATCTTCGTGGGTGCGTGGCAGACCGCGGTTCCAGATCAACCAGGCTGCATCCATCGCCAGCAAACCCGCGAAAAAAACCACTGCTCCAACCCAGGCGCGCCGCCGACCGACCCAAAGTCCAAATCCCAGGAGCACCGCGCCATTCATCAACGCCAATATCGTCCCTTCGTTTTTCGTGAACGCAGCGAAGGCGCTGAACAGGATTGCCAGAATGAGATCCGGCCATTGTTGCTGGTCAATCCATCTGGCCACGTAAAGAATGCTGCCGGCATAAAACATCGCCAGCGGGAGGTCCGCGCATCCAACGCCTCCGTATCGGAACATCACCGGCAGCATGGCCAGGATGGCGCTCAAGCACGCTGCCGGCAGCCGCCGCAGTTTCCATCGCAGCCCCAGATAGACCATCGGCACAATCAGAACATCCAGAAAAACCGACACCAATTTCCCGGTCTGGTCATCAACTGTTCCCATCGCGGCATACGCGCCCGCCGTCAGAAACGGGACCATCAGCGGATAATCCAAATGGCTGTAGCTCAGGGTCAGATCATGGAAATAAGCCGGGGTCGGGCGCAGGGCTTCGTGAGTCAACACCTTTGCCTTGAATCCCCAAATGGCGAAAGCGTCCCACTCCACCAGCGGCGTGGAAAGGGCGCCCGCCGCGATCATCGCCAGTGCGGCTGCTGTTACGACCAACGGCACGACGATCCACACGTCACCTTTCTCCCAATCGGAGGCCAGGATATTTATCCGCGCCAGCCGATGTTTTTTTTTCATGACCAGCAAACTGGCCAGCGTCAGGACGCCGATAATGGCCAACACGCTCCGCGAGGGTGCGAACCCGATCAATGACGCCCAAAACAGCAGCAAACCCGTGGTTCCCGCGCCGACGGCTGGGCCAAGCCCAAACAATTGAACAATCGTCATCCGGCTTGAGTGATGGATGGCCGAGAGCAAGGTGTATCCTGTCAGCACAATCAGCAGCAGATACAAGCAACAGTCCAAGAGTGCCATCAGTTGCCTCCTGATTTGTCGGTCGGCATCCCAGCCCGATCATCACGAGGTGGAAGGATCTCCAACCGTAGCGTCTCTCCGCCGGTGTTGTCGTTGCCAAATGTAAATACGGAACGGATATCATGCGCTTGCAACCATTGCGGGCTGGGATTGAATTCGATCCGCATGATGTCCCGGCCGTTGTTGATGACTTGGTCAGCCGGGGCAGCATATATCCGCCTGGGATATAAAGCGTAACTTGCCCGAAAATAAGCGAAGCTCAGGGAATTTTCGACGACCGGGTTTGTCTTTGCGTATCCGGCAAGCTTCAACAGCACGTTGCCATTGACCGTCTGACCTGTAATCCGGTCGAGTTGCTCATACGGCATCAATGCCGCGCGGCTGGCCGGGGATTGCGTTGCGAAAGCACAAAGCCGGTGCAACTCCGATCCCGGCTGCAATTGCAACCAGCCCAGATGAATCAGCACCAACAGCACGACTCCCCATGCTGCGTACTGGAAACTTCTGCCACCAGCAGGAATAAACCGGTTCAAAATCGTATCAAGTTTGCCGTGATTCAGACAGGCCTGACCGCCCCGGCCCGGCCCATTTTGAGCAAGGCTATTCCGCCCCGGCGGCGAGTCAACCGGGAAAACCGCGTTCCGCCGCGTTTCAAGGACAGGAATCAATCGGGGCGGCATTGGTTGCCAGCCCCACGAGCTGACGTAACTTGAGCGGCAATGGCGCCCGGGTCCGGGTAATCAACGCCTGATGATCGAACAAAAGAATTGAATGGCCAATCAAGTCATTAGGCTCGTATTGATAAAAGGCCTGATAGATGCCCGCGTCTGGAACAATGAAACCTTGATATTCGCTGGCACTGAGGGCGACGAAACGGGATGGCGATTCACCTTCGCGCCGGGCGGGTGAATGGGGCAAGCCGCTGTACGGCGAGGGAAGATACTCGTAATCAATGCCGTAGTGGGCAGGATCCGCCGTTCCGAAATAACTCAGCCGGACGCGGGTGATGCCATGCTGAACCATGAAGCGTTTCAATTCCTTCAGGTCCTGCCCCCAATCCACATTTGAATCGCCCAGCCAATGATATCCGTTCCGGGGGCCCCCAATGAGTTCGTTGAAATAGGCGAGGTAATCAGGCCAGGTCAGGAGCGAGCCGACAATGGTCCAAGCGGCCAAAAAACCAACAACCAGGCGCATCCCAACACTCCGTCGCCAGGCGGCTCCGTAGTTGCCAAGCAGAACGAGCAAGAGAGGATAAACGGGCAGCAGATAGCGGAACCCATTTTGAATGGTGTTGAAAACGGAAAGATAGACGAACATCAAGACAAATGGCATGACCAGATACAGTTCGTCCGGACGCCATGGCATTCCCAGCTTGCGGCGGGCCACCACCAGCCCCGCGAGCAGGATGAGAATGGCGACGGGAATTTTGATGAGGCAAACGACAAGGAAATAATACCACCAGCCCGTGCTGGAATGCATGCCCATCAGGAAGAATGAATGGACTGACCGGGATTCAAGGTATTGGAAGAGCGCCCCTTGAAAGTACGGAGCGGCCGGCAGGATGAGCCATTTACCCGAAGGCAGCGCAAATCCGCCGAACTGCAACCCATATGCGGCCCAGACCAGAAGGAAACCCATGCCCAAGAGCGCCGGCCAGTGGTGCAATTCCCGCCAGAGGCTTCGCCCGGATTGCCAGTGGATCCGGCCGGTCGCGGCGCGATACGCAAAATCGGTGGCGAAGAAAAACGGGAGCAGGAGCAGAGCGGTATGTTTGCTCAACAGCATCAACCCCAAGGCCAAACCGGCGTACAACAGATTGGGTCGGTTGGGATTTTTCGCCAGGCTCCACAACCGCCTGGCGGTCAGCA
Organism: Limisphaerales bacterium; assembly: GCA_003134375.1. GTDB lineage: Bacteria > Verrucomicrobiota > Verrucomicrobiia > Limisphaerales > UBA11358 > UBA11358. The sequence goes on from PLAY01000189.1 coordinate 35,602, forward strand.
CGGCAAAACAACTCAACGTCAGGTCCGGCGTGATCAACGGCGCATGGGCCAGCAAGTTCGGACAAAAACAAAAAAACACAAGGGACACAAGCCCGCCCGCATCCCCGTAAAGTGTCTGCGACCAGCGGAAGACAATGAGGCCGAGTGCGATGGCGAATGGCAACAACGTGAACCGGCAGGCATTCAACAACGCATCATCCGGGCGCAAGGCGATGATTTTTTGGCCGCGCAAGGTTCCGTTCAGCTCGGTCCAGACATTTTTGGGACAGGAGACCGTTAACAACGGCAAGTCATGCCAGACGGTCCAAAAAACCGGATGCAGCAGACTGTCGAGAGGGTCCCAACGTTGGGTTCTGAGGAGGTAATTCCCGGCGCCCAGGTAATGGGTTTCATCATAGGTGGCGGATTTCTGCAGAACACTCGTGACACACAAGGTGACAAAGCTCAACAACAGGGCGAGAACCGACAGGCGAAGCCACTTTTTCCCTGCGGGAACTGCGGCTGGCGTTTGCGGCAATGATGATTGAGTTTCCATTTTACCGCGGTTCAAGCTGGAACCTGGCCGCCTGACCCGCTCATTTTAGGGACGCCTCCATGCCTCATCAAATGTTTTTCGGCTGTTTTGATGTCCTGGATGGTGCCGGTTTGGAACCATTGGCCGTGATGCGGCAGGCAGAAGAGGCGGTTTTGCTTGAGCGCTTCGTGCCAGAGAATTTTGACGGTGAATTTTCCGTCTGGAGCATTCAATAAAATGCGGGGATGCAGAATCCCGATGCCGGCGATGATGTAAGGCGCCTCCCGCTCGTTCCAATCAATGGTGTTGCCGCGTTTGATGAAAAGATGATCTTCGCCCTTGTCATGCCCGATGGCTTTGGCCTTGGATTGTGTAAGGAGCAGAAAATCCATTTTGGAGTCGTCCCAATAACGGGTCAGACGATCCAGCGCACTTTCCTGTTCATCCGTCCAGATGATGTCGCTGTTGATGGTGAAAACAGGCTCATTTCCCAGAAGTGGAAGCGCCTTTTTCAGTCCGCCGCCCGTTTCCAAAGGTTCGGTTTCCTCAGAAATTTTGATGGTCAGGTCATTGAAGGCAGACAGATAGGCGGTCAATTGGTCCTTGAGGTGCGAGACATTGATGATGACTTTCCTGATCCCGTATGCCCGCAGCTTGTCGAGGGCGTATTCAATCATCGGTTTGTCCGCGACCGGGATCAGTGGTTTGGGCATCCGGTCCGTCAACGGCTTCAGGCGCGTGCCGTATCCGGCGGCCAAAACCATGGCTGTTTTGATCTTACCTTGCATAAAGTGGTTGCCAGGATAAGTTCCCAGAATGTGACTGAACCCCTCTCCCGTCCTGCGGACACCCTCTCCCCGCCCGAGCGGGGAGAGGGATGGGGCGAGGGGCACCTGTTTTAATTATAAATATATTTTGCAATCGGTATAACGTTCCATCCATTGTTTCACGCTGGCCAGCATGGGATGGCGCAAAGCCCTTTGCAACAGGCGTTCCACGCGCGGCGAATGAAGTTTCTTATACTCATGCTTTCCCTCGTGCCGGCTTAACTTTTCAAAAATGGCCAGCACGCGGGTGTGCCGCAGCGCCGCCAGGATGGCCAGAGAAGTTTCAAAAGTTGTCCGGTCGAGGGCCGGGGACCGGGCCATGTAACGCGCTACCATCTTCTCCCTAAGCTCATCCGGAACATCGCGCCGGGCATCTTCCAGCAACGACACCAAGTCATACGTGATCGGGCCTTGATACGCATCCTGAAAATCCAGAAGCCCGGCCTGCCGGAAGCCCTCGCGTTCTGGAAGCAACATCAAATTGGCCACATGATAATCGCGTAACAGGAGCGAGGCGGGGACTTGGTGGGCGACAGGCAAGACTTCCCGCCAGACGGTTTTGAATTCCGCCTTGCCTGCTTCTGAAATCATGGGGGTGCGCCATTCCAAAAAAAGCCCGATGTCTTCCAGCATTTTTTCCGGATGATACGTCCGCAGGCCCTTTGGAATTGCTTGGGGATGCTGGTGCAGGGCAATCAAGACATCGGTGGCCAGCGTATAAAGCTTTTCCGGTTCGCATGGGTTATCCAGCAGGCGGGTAAAGGTTGCATCACCAAAATCTTCGAGCAACAGCAGGCCTTTTTTCTCATTCCAGGCAAGGATGGCTGGCACGCTGAAACCGAGCTGATGGAGATGCTGGCTGATCTGGATGAAAGGGGCCACGCTCTCCAGGATCGATGAGGCATCCATCAGAACCGCGCTTTGTTTATCCTTTTGCAGGCGGAAATATTTTCGGGCGGAGGCATCGCCGGTGAGGGGTTCACAGGCCGCGTTGCTCCAGACGGTGGAGTTGAGAAATTCGCGCGCGCGGTTGTTGAGAATTTTGCCCACGGATGGAAACCATTTAACATGGATGAGTCGTCGGCGCGATGAAAAACCAGGTCCCGGCGCCCGCGGAAACCGGCGTCTCGCTGGGGGAGCAACTATTTCGCAGAATCAAAAGCTGAAACTGGCCTTGAGGTAGGCACAACCCGGTTGCTGCAATTCCGCTGTGTTTTTCGCGATGCCAGATTCAAACTGACAAACTTGTCCGTATCCGGCTGTAACATCCATCCACTTGCCCATCCGCCCGTCCGCGTATAATTTTTTGTGAACCAACTGAAACCAATCGCGCTGATTGGAATCGTTCTGTTTTTCGAGACGGAAATCGGCGGTGTTTTGATTGTCGGGTTTCAACACCGCTGCCGGGTACTGGAGACGGGGAGCGGAAGCGCAAGGAAAGGAACTGGTTGTCAAATCAATGCGGGCCACTACGGGCGTCCGCGCCGGTGATTGATTGTGACTGACCGTCGCCGGAGTCACCGCCGATCCCAGCCCAAATACCAAAGTCGCGGTTAGAGCCAGGAGGAGAGTGAGAAAACGGCGGAAACTCTTTGATCCAGACGGGAGGAGCAACAGGTTGGAAGCTTCGGTTTTCGGCACGGCCGATTCCAAGCATCGTGCATACCAACTCAGAAAATGCCTGATAATTGGGAAGTTTTTGAAGGTTTTACGTTCGTTTTTATGTCCCAAAAACAAACTGTATCGGCGACGCACAGATACACGACTGTGGGGCGCAACTTGACCCCGCCGCCGGGGAACGCCGGCTTCAGCCGGCAGAGGCTCCCTTTCTGCCATGCTGCCGCGTGAACGCGGCGTTCCTTTTCGAGACTTTTGTCCTGGTTGGCGGTGGTGCGAAGTTGCGCCCACGACCGTGTCGCCTTTGCGTTTCACCTTGCCAACGGGTCAGACGCAAGGTTTAATGCGCAACCGTGGTCGGCTGGGTAGCTCAGTTGGTAGAGCAGAGGACTGAAAAACCAAAAAGAAAATTTCTGGCTCATTTCCGCGTTTGCTCACCTTATCAAACCCTTGGGAAATATAGGTTTTAATTTCTCACGTTTTCCGGTCTTCGCTCGTTTTGCTTCCAAAAATTGCGTGAGGGATACAAAACAGGGATACAATGGCGTCTCGTCAGGTGCTAATTGCATAGGAATGTGGTGGTTTTCTTCCGGATTAACTGCCCATTCCGAAAATCCATCAATCCGAATAATCAACAATCTAATCACACACGACCCGATTTTCCGCTTTCGTGAAAACAGCCATTTGCCAAGACCACCGCTCTACCTGTCCGCGTTTTTTGAAGTAGCGCGGCGGGACTACTACGACAGCTTGCAGGAGATCAACGAGCGGAGATGATAACCGAATTAGAGGAGGCGACGGGCGAACTTTCCGGCGACATAATAGGCATCGGTCACGACGGTGACCGGTTCGGGCCAAGATAAACCCGCATGTTATCGGGAACAACTCCGCCGGTTTGGCGTCCTTGCCCAAGCCAACCGATCCTGAGGTCCTGATTTTCTTCCGGAATTCCGCCCCTTGCCTGACGCAATCCACCCCTTAAATGCCCCACTATGTCCCTGCTTTGTTTCGTTTAAATTCATTTTATGTCAATCTTGTTCATGTCAAGCAACTTGCACATCTGGCGAAATGATCTGTCCCCGAAGCAGTCAAACAATTGTGCTGGAACGAACACTGCTGGAACGGACACAAATCCGGCTGGTCTAATTTGGGAACAAAACTGCTTGCCTGCCCCCGGGGTTTTGATAGCGTCGCCTTATCCAGCCTGTGAATAACATGTGAACAGCTTGTGAACATTATTTTCCATAGCAGCAAAAGCGGCATAAGAACTGCGGTAAATTCGCGTTTAAGTTTGATATTGTCCTAAAATATGCATGAGCATGAGGTGTTATAACCTGAATCGTTCGTCATTTTGGCGGCGTGGCTGTGGGGTTTTCTTTATCTTTTTTCTGCTGGTTTGGGTTCGGGAGGCTGCGGCACAAAATTATTTGCTGCGCTATGGCAATACGGCTGCCGGCGCGGTGACATTTACCGGCAACACGCTGGGCCTGGCCAAGCAGACCGGGCAGAACCAGCCCGGCATATACGACAGCATTGGCACGTTCATCACCTTGAACACCAATTCGCAGGTGGGGACTTATCCGCGGGGAACGACCCTGAATTGGACAAATAATTCCTCGGCGGCGGTGCTGCGGATTCCGACGAACAGCACGATTCTTTACGCGGAATTAATTTGGGGCGGTTCGGCGCAAATCGCCGCATCAATCACTGCGGCGGGCAATGTATTGAACTATGTGAACATGCCGGTGCAATTCATTTTGCCGAACGGTTCAACGAACAGTGTCACGCCCGACCCTGCCACGGCGAGTTTTGTAACCAACGGTACGTCGGCGATTTTTTATGTGCGCTCGGCAAATGTGACCGCGCTGGTGCAAGCCGCCGGGGCAGGAACTTATTCGGCGGCCGGGGTGCCGGGCACGGTGCTCGCCACCGAGGATAATAACAACACCACTGGTTGGACGCTGGCGGTGGTTTATGGCAACTCCTCGTTGCACCAGCGGAACCTTTCGCTTTTCGTCGGCAGCTCGATTGCCATAGCCGGCGGAGCTACTCCCAATCCTGCCGCCGTCGTCGGATTTTGCTCGCCGCCCACGGGAACGGTCAATGCGCGCTTGTTCGTCACCGCGATGGAAGGCGACCCCAGCAAAACCGGCGATCAAATGTTGTTCGGTCCAACGACCAATTCTTTGCAGGCGCTTTCCGGCACCAACAATATAATTAATAATTTTTTCGCCAGCCAGATCAATGGCGACAACGGCTTGCTGGACACCTCGGGAACTTTTGGTTTCAGCAATTCAGTTCCGCCAACGGTTGCATATAGTGCGCGGCAAGGTTGGGACATCACCAGTGTGGACGCCTCTTCCGGTTTGACCAACGGCATCACGAGCGCTTACGCGCAAAACATCACGGTGGGCGACGGCTACACTGTCTCCGCACTCGCGCTCCAGATTGATGTCGGGTCGCCCGTGCTGGCCACCACGCAAACCGTGGACAAGGCCAGCACTTTCGTTGGCGACACTTTGACCTATACCGTTACCGTCACCAATTCGGGAAATGCCGATGCGGTGAATCTTGTTTTCACCGACCCGTTGCCCTTCGGCACGAGTTTCATCACCAATTCATTTACGACCAACGGCGTGACTGTGGCGGGGGCGAATCCGGTGAACGGCGTGTTCATTCCCATCATCAAACAAAATGCCAATCTGACGATCACTTATCAGGTTCTGGTTGATCAAATCCCCTCCTCGGCCCAGTTTATCACGGCTGCCACGCTCAATTTTCAGTATGCCGGAGCTTGTGCCCAAAGCCCGATCATCAACGGGACGCTGGTGAACGCCAACGTACAAACTCTTGCTCCACTTTTGAACGTCAACAAGGTGGCGAGCCTGACCAATATGGTTCCGGGTGCGGTATTGACTTACACGATCAATGTCCCGAACGTCGGAACGACGAACACCACCGATACGACTTTGATTGACCCAATACCTGCGGGCGTAACCTATGTCACCAACACGACGACGTTGAATGGAGTGGGTGTTCCCGACATCGGCGGGACGAACATGCCTTATACGGTCGCAACGGAAATTAACGGGCCGGGCAGCCCGGCTGGTGTCATCAATACGGGCGCTACGGCGGTCGTCACCTTTCAGGTCAAAATTTCCACAAATCCCCCGCCACAAATCAACAACGTCGCAACGGTTTATGTGAACGGCTCCGACCCGACGACCAGTCAAAATGGCGACGCAAATATCCCGCCGGTTAATTCTGATCTCGCTGTCGGAATTGTCGGGAGCCCAAACCCCGTCGCTGCCGGAGCGCCCATCAGTTACACCGTAAACGTTACCAACAAAGGGCCAAACTCCGTCAGCACCGTCACGAATTTCATCACATTCTCATTGCCGTTGTCGGCTTCCGTTTTGTCGCCGGTTTATACTCCGAGCATCGGCACCTACAACCCGCTCACCGGCGTCTGGTCGGGCATCAGTCTTCCATCCAACGGCGTGGTGACCTTGACCATTTCCGGCCTGGTTTCACCGAACACCGTCGCGAGCAACATCCTTTCATCCGTCACCGTCACGCCGCCTCCGGGAGTCGCCGACACCGTTACCAACAACAACTCGGCGACGGCTTCAAATTCTGTTGTGCAATCAGCGGATTTGGCCATGACCATCAGCGACGGCGTAACCAATGTGCATCAGGGCGACACCCTCACCTACACCATCACGGCAATTAATCTTGGACCGAGCACACTCACGAGTATCACCGTCAGCAATTCCATTTCGGCTTTCCTGACCAATTTCACTTTTGCGCCGAGCGAGGGATATTACAATCCAGCCAACGGAGTTTGGAACGGTTTGAACTTGTCTGCGGGCGACAGCGCGATCCTGACGCTGCAAGCGACTGTTTTGAACAATGTGACCGGTTTGTTCACCAATTTCACCACCGGCTCCGTTCCGTCGGGTGTCACAGATCCGGTGCTGACGAACAACACCGCCTCGGATGTGGACGTCGCCCTTGCGACTCCGGACGTGGCCATTTTCAAGATCGGGCCGGCCAATGTCTATGCAGGAACGAATTACACCTACACAATCTCAGTCACAAATTTTGGATTTGCGACAGCGAGCAACGTCATCCCCAGCGACGTTTTGCCTACGAACGTGACCTTCGTGAGCGCGAGTGGCGGTGGGACAAATAATGCCGGCGTGGTTAATTGGGCGTTGGTCAGCCTGGCGGCCGGCGTGGGAACCAATCTGACTTTGACGGTCACTGCGCCAGTCGGCGGCAATGTCACAAACGTTGCCACCGTCGCGTCGAGCACACCTGACTCCAACTTCGGCAACAATACCAGTTCGCAGGTTGGGACAACCGTGACGCCGGTGGCGGATATGGCGGTGGGCAAGAGTGGACCGGTCTCGGTCGTCGCCACGAGCAATTTAACCTACACCATTTCAGTCACCAATCTCGGCCCGTCAGCGGCCAGCGGAGTCGTGGTTGCGGATGTCCTGCCGACCACCGGGACCTTTGTCAGCGCCTCGGGCGGCGGTGTCACCAATGCCGGCGCGGTCGGTTGGTCTTTGGGCACGTTGAGTGCAGGGCAGGTGAGCAACCTGACCGTGATCGTCAAGGCTCCGGCCAGCGGCTTTCTCACCAACGTCGCCGGCGTGAGTACGACAACGCTTGACACCAATTCGGTCAACAACACCAGCCCGCCCGTAATTTCCAGGGTAACAACCCTGGCGCTGTCAGCGGATGTTGGCGTGATCAAAGCCGGGCCGGCCAATGTTTTTGCGGGGACGAATTACAGTTACACGATCACGGTGACGAACTCCGGACCTTCGACGGCGAGCAATGTCGTGGCCAGCGACGTGTTGCCGACGAACGTCGTCTTCGTAAGCGCGAGCGGCGGTGGGATAACCAATGCCGGAGTTGCAAGTTGGGCTTTGGGAACTCTGGCCAGCGGCAAGGCGACAAACGTGACGATAATGGTGACAGCCCCGGCGAGCGGAGTTGTGACGAACAGCGCAACCGTGACTTCAATCACAGCCGATCCAAATTCGGGCAATAACACCAGTTCTCCCGTCATCACGACGGTGACGGCAGTGGCGGATGTGGGCATCGGCAAATCGGCCCCAGCCGTGGTGAGCGCGACGAGCAACCTGGTTTACACGATATCGGTGACGAACTT
>PLAY01000117.1 GCA_003134375.1 Limisphaerales bacterium
TGATTGCAAGTTAGTATCAAAGGCTACCGCCGCGTCTTTTGCCGTTTCGACAAGCTCGATGTGTTGTTTGCTGGATTCATCGTCTTTGCCCTGATTGTTGAAGCATTACGCTTTAGTGTTAACAGGCCCTAATGCGTTTGTGGATAAATCGTATTGGTGTGCGAGTTGTATTACTGCGCCATTCAATGAAGCAACATTAGTTTGTAACACCAAGTTGCCTTGCTTCAAATTTTCAACTTGTATCCCCAAAAGCGAAGACGACCTACAGCCAAGAATTGCCTCTGCCAAAAAGAAGAAAGCCGCAACGCAAGCAAAGACCTCAATATATTTCTCCAGTTTTGCTTTGCGCGATTCCTCAAGTTCTTTGTGGACGTTAAAAACTGCCGCTACAGCCACGCCGGCTTCTATAACTGCACCGATGACAGCCACATAAACCAAGGCGGTATCAACCTGATCTGATGAATTAAACCATGAAAACATCACCGTTTATTTATTGTTGCGTTCAATTGATTCTTTTAGTTGCCTCAATTTTTTGGCTGATATGGCTTAAGCAGAAGCCACCAAAATGAACCATTTGACATTTTCAAAATGCGTGCAATTTTAAAATCGTTTTGGGTGCGTAAGTTAATTGGCAAACTGGGCGTTCCTTACAATCGCAGATTGCGAGTCCGAGGATCGCCGCATCCACATGATCATGACGCTGATTTATCACTCGCCGCAGCGGAAAGCAACGCTTTCCGTGTCCACTCGGATTTTATCAGTTTTGAACGGCGTATTGCGCCTTCAATCACTTTGTTTTCCTCTTGCGAAATCCGCGTCAGTATAAGGATTCCGCGCACTTTTGCCTTTGGAAGCTTCGGTCTGCCCATTTTTGGTTTCATAAAATACTTTGTGTATAGCGAAAATAATTGTTGACAGAATATACATTTCGCTATACATTAAGTCAACAATTAAAAACGATATGGCAACCAGTCACCCAAAAGCCAAGCGGTGTTTCGCATGGTCGCACAATGACGGCAAGGGCGATTCAGACGAACGGTTTGTCACCGTGCTGGAAATCCCGCCCGTGGTATCTCCGGAAACAGCCGTTAAAGTGGCAATCGTGGCAGAAGTGAGGGGTAAAAAGTGAAGGCGGGATTTCAAATTAGGACAACGCCCATTTTTGTTCCGCCTTGCGCTGCCCGCCCGCCTTTGCGACAATTCAGCGGCGGGCGCGAGCAAGAAGTGATGCAAAACTATCCCAAACATTATTGCGGCGTGTTCGGCATTTTTGGACATCCCAATGCTGCCGAGCTCACCTATTACGGTCTCTACGCGCTGCAACATCGCGGGCAGGAAAGCGCCGGGATCGTCACCTGCCACGAGGGAAAATTTTTCAAGCATCACGGCATGGGGCTCGTGCCGCAGGTTTTCAATCCGAAAATTCTCCATGACCTCGTGGGCAACATGGCCATTGGCCACACCCGCTATTCCACCACCGGCTCGTCGCATATCCGCAATGCGCAGCCGCTCACGGTGGATTGCATGCGCGGCCAGATCGCCGTCGCCCACAATGGCAACCTGACGAACGCCGCCCAGCTCCGCGACGGACTCGAAAGCCGTGGCCTCGTTTTCCAGACCACCGTGGACAGCGAAATCATCATCATGATGCTCGCGCAGCCGTCCATCGGCGGCGTCGAAAACACGCTGGTGCAGACTTTCCGCCATCTCCAAGGCGCCTACTCGCTCATCATCATGACCGAGAAGGAATTGATTGGCGCCCGCGACCCGTTCGGTTTTCGCCCGCTTTCCATCGGCCGCCTGAATGGCGCGTATGTGCTGGCCAGCGAATCGGTCGCGTTTGACCAGATTCAGGCCCAGTTCATCCGTGATGTCGAGCCGGGCGAAATCGTCATCATCAACGAAAAAGGTTTGATCAGCGTTCAGGCGTTTCCCGAACACCAGCGCCGGGCGTTTTGCATTTTTGAATACGTTTATTTCGCGCGGCCGGACAGCGTGATTGGCGGCCGCAGCGTTTATGAAGTCCGCAAGGAAATGGGCCGCCAGCTCGCGCGCGAACACCGAGTGAAGGCGGACCTCGTCATCCCGGTGCCCGACAGCGGCGTCTGCGCGGCGCTGGGTTATTCCGAGGAGTCCGGCATTCCGTTTGAGATGGCGTTCATCCGCAATCACTACGTCGGGCGCAGCTTCCTACAGCCGTCGCAATTGATCCGCGACTTCGACGTGCGCATGAAATTGAACCTGATTGCCCCGCTCGTGAAAAACAAACGCGTCGTGATCGTGGACGACTCCATCGTGCGCGGCACCACGTGCAAGGCGCGTGTCAAAACCCTCAAGGAAGCCGGCGCCCGGGAGGTTCACGTCACCGTCAGTTGCCCGCCGCACCAGAATCCGTGTGTTTATGGCATTGATTTTCCCGACCGCAGCAAGCTCATGGCGGCGAATCACAGCGTGGACGAAATCCGCAAATACCTGAACGCCGACTCGCTGCACTATCTTTCGCAGGAAGGCATGGTCAAGGCCACCGGCCGCGCCAAGGAATTATTCTGCCTGGCCTGCTATGACGGCCATTATCCCGTGCCCTACGATCCCGTGCTTGACAAGCACATCATCGAACGCCGCCGCCGCCAGGCGCAGACGCTCGGTGAAGCCGTCGCGAAGGACAACGAACAAATCAAATTGCTTCAGGTTTAGCCGCGACACTTCCTTCGCCAGACACACCCGGCAAAGTCGCTGGCTGTTTTTTACTGTCTTGAAAGCTGGAAATTGTCGGCGCCAGCAATCGCTCTGACTTGCAGAAACATCCCGAATATGGGAGTTTAGTCGCATGCTTTCATGTCGTGCCCGGCTCTTTAAAATGGCGGTTCTGGTTCTTTTTTCCCTCTGTACCCTGACAAAAATTCCCGCGCAAGGCACCTATCCCAAAATTGAGGCGTCGTTCAACATCACCAATCTGACGACGGACCCGTTTGATTATACGGTGACGGACGTGCGCGTGCAGATTTTGCAGCCGGACAATTCCACGGTTTTGCTGCCGGCATTTTTTGATGGCGGCACGACCTGGCGGGTGCGTCACACGCCGACGATGGCCGGAATTTACAGTGTTCTGGGCGTGACGTTGAACGGGTCGCCGCTTTCCGTGGCCAGCCTGCAACCGGCTGCGTGGACGATCGCCGGCTCGCCGACCGATGCGGGTTTCATCCGGGTGGATCCGTCCAATCCCCGCCGTTTCATCACCGACAACGGCAGACGATTTTTCCCGCGCGGTGAAGACGTCGCCTGGGACACCGGCAGCTACTACGTTACAAACATTTTTTGGAAAATGGGCGCGGCGCACGAAAACTGGTCACGCGTCTGGATGGATCATTGGGACGGCAAAAATCTGGATTGGCCGGCATCCGGGCCGACGCTCCCGCCCGGCCAGTTGAATCTGGCGGTCGCGCAAAAATGGGACTCGATTGTGGCGGCGGCGGAACAGGCGGGCGTTCATTTCCAGATGACCCTGCAGCATCACGGGCAGTATTCGACCACCGTGGACTCAAACTGGGCGCAAAATCCATACGACATCACCAACAATATCGGCAGCACCAACGGATTTCTCACCAGCCCGGTGCAATTTTTTACGAACACGACGGCGATGGCACTGACCCAACGCAAGCTGCGTTACGCCGTGGCCCGCTGGGGTTATTCGACTTCCATCATGGCCTGGGAACTTTTCAATGAGGTTGAAAACACCGATGCCGCACAAACCGGTCAGTGGGGAATCATCCAGTCATGGCACGATGCGATGGCCTCGTTCCTTCGCTCGCAAGACCCGTATCAACACCTGATCACCACCAGTTCAGCCCTGACCGAGCCCATTTGGGACCAGTGCGATTATTATACTCATCACGATTATCCGACCGATGTGATCACCGGATTGCGGGACGCGACGGACATCACCGCTTCGCAACCGGTCAAGCCGGATTACGGCGCCGAGTGCGCCACGAACGGCATTCCGCACTGCGGCGTGAACGCGCCGCTGTGGGCCGGCATCATGAACGGACAGTCGGGAGCCGAAATGCCGTGGTGGTGGGACAGCATGGATGGGGAGAATGATTACATTTATTTCCGGGCCGTCAGCGATTTTATCACCTTATCCGGACTGGGCGAGCAGGCGGTTTTGAACAAATCCACTCCGGTGACGACGGGCGGCGCGAACAGCCCGCTGGCCTTTGCCCCCGGCGGCGGCTGGGCCACAGCTTCCCAGGACACCTTTACCGTCACGAACGGCGCGCCGGACGGGATTGGATCCGCGCCCAGTTACCTGCAAGGCAATTACCACCGCTCCATGACGCCGAACGGCTACACTTTTATTGTCAACTATCCGCAGTCCGGAACCTTTTCCGTGCAAATTATTACCATTGCAAGTTCAGGCGCCGGTCTGGAAATTTTCCTCGACGGAACCGTGCAGACCAACATTTCTTTTCCCGCCACCTCCGGCGACACCTCCACAAATTTCACCGCGTCCATCGCCGTCTCTGCGGGCGCGCACAGCATTCAAATTTACAATCCCGGCCTGGATTGGGTTAATCTTGGCAACCTCACGCTCAACCCTTACGTCCCGGTGTTGAGCGCCTATGCGGTTGGCAATGCCGGCTTCAGCGCCGTGTGGGTCTGGAACCGCACCAATGTTTTCAATCCCAGCGCCAGCAGCAGTGCGACCGGAACGATGCAGGTCGCCGGATTGAACGCCGGGACCTACGCCGGCACCTGGTGGGACACCTTTGCGGGGGTGGCCATCAGCAACTTTACCTTCACAGTCACCAACACCAATTTGCCGGTGACATTAAACACCCCGCCCATTTTGCGCTCCGCCGCGCTTTATATCGGACTCCCGCCGCAGGCAAATGTGATTGCTCCGAATCTCAATCAGATGCTCGGCACGAATTCGCCGGCCATCAGCGTGCCGCTGGCCATTGCCAACAGCGGCGGCCTGCCGCTGGATTATTCCCTGGTCGTCACCAACCCAAGCCCGGTGGCCTACAGTGCCATCAATTCCGCCCAGCCCGGCGGGCCGGTTTATGCGTGGAAGGACATTTCGGCCCTCGGCCAGGACATCAGCTCCAATTTCGCTGCGCTGGCTTCGCCCAAAACCGCCGCGGACGAAGGCATCGCCGGACCCATCAACATTGGCTTTGCCTTCCCGTTTTTTACCAACTCATTTGCACAACTTTACGTTTCGCCGAATGGATTTGTCACCTTCAGTCCTTTTGGCGGCGACACTTCCACCAACACAATATTGCCGGGCGGCTCCGCGCCGTCCAATGGCATCGCCTTTTTCTGGGATGACCTGGACCTCAGCACCTCCGGTCACGTTTATACCCTGACCGATCCGATCACGGGAACTTTCACCTTGGAATTCCAAAACGTGCGTTTCAAAAGCACCGCCGCCACCGTGAATTGCCAGCTCATTCTAAAAACTACCGGCGAAATCCTGATGCAGTACCAGTCCCTGGCTTTTTCCAACACCTGCACCGTCGGCGTCCAAAATGCCGCCCGCACCCAGGGGTTGACGGTGGTCTTCAATCAAAACTATCTGCAACCCAATTTTGCCGTCCGCCTGACCCCGGTTTCCTGGCTCGGTTTCGATGGCAATGCCGGCTTCGCACCTGTCTCCGCATCGAACGTCGTCAATGTTTCGTTCAACCCGGCCGGACTGGCGTACGGCACTTACAGCGCGACCCTTTTGGTGCAAACGGGCGATGCCAATCAGTCACTGGTCACTTTGCCGATTTCACTCGCCATCACTCCCCGGGCAACCTGGCGGCAAACCCATTTCGGCACGGCGCAAAATTCCGGCAATGCGGCTGACACGGCCGACCCCGACCACGACGGCATCATCAACCTCCTCGAATATGCGTTCAACACCGACCCCAACGTTCCCAATGCGAACCCGATTTCCTTCGCCATTGTGGGCAATCATCTCACCGTCACTTTCAAGCGCACCCATCCGGCCCCGACGGACATCAGTTACACGCCGCAAGTCGCCAATGATCTGACCTCGGGCGTCTGGAATTCAGGCCCCGCTTTCACCTCCCAAACCGTGACCAACAATGGCGACGGCACGGAAACTGTCGTCGTCACCGACAACACAGCGATCGGTTCGGCTCCGGCCCACTACCTGCGAATTCTAATTGCTCCCCAATAAATTTTCAGCGCTCGCAACGATAAGAACGCCGCATTCTTGCGGCAGCAGGCCCACGGGTTTAGAGCGTTTTCAGTCACTTCGTAGCCACGCGAAAAAATCAATTTCCATTTGTTTTCAGGCGTTTTCTTGCGAAATAGCGGCTACAGTTTTGATTAAACCGCTCTAAATGCCAGCCGGATAAATCCGGCGTTCCTTCCGAAACGATGCAACTTTGTTTGTCGCAGTGTCCAAGTGCGTCACAAGCATTTCGACGCTTTTCAACCGCATTGACGGGATTGAATCGTTGCTTCACGCTAGGGTCATTATGGATAAGCAAACGCTTACAACCGCACAACTGGCCGCCTACATTGACCATACGCTGCTGAAGGCGGACGCCACCACCAAAGACATCGGGAAACTTTGCGCCGAGGCGCGCGAAAACCATTTTTACAGCGTTTGCGTCAACGGCTCCTGGGTCGGGCAAGCCGGCCATTTTCTGGAAGGCACCGGCATCAAGGTTGCCTGCGTGGTGGGCTTTCCACTCGGCGCCATGTCCGGCGACGTGAAACGTTTTGAAACCGAGGCGGCCGTTGACGATGGCGCGCACGAGATTGATGTCGTTCTCAACCTCGGACGGCTCAAGGCCGGCGATGACAAATGCGTTTTTCGCGAGCTGTGCGACGTGGTGGAAGCCGCGGATGAATGGCCGGTAAAAGTCATTCTCGAAACTTGTCTGCTCACCCGGGAGGAAAAAATCCGCGCCTGCCAGCTCGTGGTTGAAAGCGGGGCGCGCTTCGTCAAAACCTCCACCGGCTTCAGCACCGGCGGCGCCACCGTGGAAGATGTAAAGCTGATGCGCGAAACTGTCGGCCCAAAGTTCGGCGTCAAGGCGTCCGGCGGCATCCGCGACACAAAAACCGCACTGGCGATGATTGCAGCGGGCGCGACACGTCTCGGCACCTCGGCCAGCGTCGCCATTGTAAAAGGCCTTGCGGAAATCAAAGCCGGTTCGTATTGAAACAAAAGTTCGCCATGGGTATGGCTTGTAAATAATACTGTCAAAATCGAAGGATTTATTTATGAAAATAATCAGACTGTTGAGCGCCATGGCCGTCTTCGGACTATTGGCATTTACCGCCAAAGCGGAAATCTACATCTACAACCCGCTGAACATTGCCTTGGTTGGCCAGGTGCAACAAGATACGGTCCAAGGCGCGCCAAAGAGCGGCGTCTTATCTGAAGTTTCTGCGAGAACAACAAATTTGACGATTAACACCAAGTCGTTACTGACATTGATTGCAACCGATCAGGGTTTCACCCTTCCTCCCAAAGCCAAGTTGTGGCTGGATGGTGATATGTTTTATCTTCTCAAGCAAGATAACACCATCTTTACAATTGTGGACAGTAATCTTCTCAGCATTACTTACGTCTCGGATGTTTTGAATTCCAAGCAGATTGTAACGACAAAGACCTATTTGGAAACCATCACTGGAACGTCAGTTGCAATCCTTGCTTACAATGGATCATCCATTTCTTTCACTTTGAACTGTTATGGAAAAGAAATTTTTTACAACGCGAGCAACTTCACCAATGCGGTTTTGTCACGTTCGTATTCCGGCTGGGGCTTCGGTTCCGGAACCTGTGATGGCCAGAACATGGTCATCAAAGGCTCCCTGAAAGGTAAGGATACAACGCGATATGCTGTGGGTGGTGGTGTAGGAACGTTCCCTCCCGGTGGTCCATTAGCATTCCCACCCGATGATTCAGGAACGTTCCCCGGGACGCAGGTTTTCCAATCAACGGGCAGTAATGATTAATGCTCAATCTCGGTGATTCAGAACCGCTCCCTCACTTGGCAAGTCCTAAAGGGACACTGCACGGACCGCCGGATTATGCCAACTTTTTGGAAGCGAAAGTGAAGACGGTTTCAATTCCCCGTCAGTTCCTGCGGCCCCTTGCCACCGTTGACCAGATACAAAACGGCCATGCGCACGGCGAGGCCGTTGGTCACCTGCTCCAAAATCAATGAACGGCTGGAGTCGGCAATTTCACTGTCAATTTCCACGCCGCGATTGACCGGGCCGGGATGCATGATGAGCGCGTCCGGCTTGGTTTTGGCCAGACGGGCCTTGTTGAGTCCAAAAAGCTGCGTGTATTCGTTGATGCTCGGAAACATCGTCTTGCGCTGGCGCTCGTGCTGGATGCGGAGCAGGTTGATGATGTCGGCGTCGCGGATGGCCTCGTCCATGTTGTGAACCACGCGGCAACCCATTTGCTCAAACGTCTTGGGCACGAGCGTGGACGGCCCGCAAAGTGTGACGCGCGCGCCCAGCTTCGTCAGCGCCCAGATGTCCGAACGCGCCACGCGGCTGTAAAGAATGTCGCCTAAGATCGTCACGTTCAGCCCGGCGATTTTCCCCTTGCGCTCGCGAATGGTGAAGGCGTCAAGCAACGCCTGGGTGGGATGTTCGTGCGCCCCGTCGCCGGCGTTGATGACGCTGGCATTGAGCACGCGCGCCAGAAAATGCGGCGCGCCCGAGGCGCTGTGGCGCATGACGATGAAATCGGCGTTGAGCGCCTCGAGATTGCGCGCGGTGTCCTTGAGCGTCTCGCCCTTTTTCAGCGACGAGGCCTCGGCGGTGAAATTGATGATGTCCGCCGAGAGCCGTTGCTCGGCCAGCTCAAAACTAATGCGCGTCCGCGTGGACGGCTCGACGAACAGATTCACGACGGTCCGGCCGCGCAACGCCGGAACTTTTTTGATGGCGCGTTCGCCGACCGCCTTGAACGCCCGCGCCGTGTCGAGCACGGTGACAATTTCGTCCGCCGTGAGCGATTCGATGTCGAGCAGATGTTTGCGGTTCCAGGCCATGTCAGTCATTTTTTCAACAGGACAACTTCGTCCCGTTCCGCTCCGTTTTCGGTCAGACACAGGGAAATTTTCTCTTCCCGGGCGGTGGGCACATTTTTGCCGACGAAATCCGCCTTGATGGGCAATTCGCGGTGGCCGCGGTCAACGAGCACGGCCAGTTGGATTTTTTTTGGCCGGCCAAAATCATTCAGCGCGTCCATCGCCGCGCGCGTGGTGCGTCCGCTGAACAGCACGTCATCCACGAGGACCACCGTCTTGCCGGTGACATCGAACGGGATGACCGTCGGATAAACCTTGGGCGCGGCGCGCTGGTCGAGATCGTCCCGGTGCATGCTCACGTCCAGAATGCCGACGGGGACGGGTTGATGCCAGATTTCCGCGAGCAGCTTGCTCAAGCGCAACGCCAGATGGTCGCCGCCCACGGGTATGCCAATCAGCGCGACCTCCGCGCCGACTTCATTGCGCTCGGCGATTTCGTGCGCGATGCGCGCCAGCGCACGCCGGATCGCCATGGCATCGAGGATGACAGTGGATTCAGGCATGGAAGCCGGTTGAGGGTTGAAGGTTGAGGGTTGAAAGCATCTCCGAAAAAGACGGGCAGGCGAACGCGGTCGAGAATGAGGGGACAAAGAAAATCGCGAACCCACTCCGCCGGGCGGAGCCGATTCGCGTTGCGCGTTTGGCGTTCATAGTTTCCTTCGCCGCCTCGCCGGGCAGCGTTAAAGGAACATTTAATCTATTTTCAGTGACCGGCGACCTGGCGGGTTTTGCGCCAGCTTGAGCGGTGATTGATGATCCAATCCGTCAATGCCCGCTCGAAGCCGATGTCATGCCCGGCCTTCTCCGACTCAATCCACTTGTGCCGTAGAATCTCTTCGCGCTCGGCCTGAAACTCGCGGTAAAGCGAGGAGTTTTTTAACAAATCGTTCGCCGTCGATGCGTCTTTCATAGCGTCCGACATAGATGGAATATAAAATTCGTAACGTAAATTTAAATCCGGCCTGAAAAATTAGCAATCGAAATCTTCATTGCTAACAACTTTCGGTCTTGGGTCACTAGTTTGTTGACGAATGGGGCAGTGTGGCGTCAATTTGTTAGTGCATGAAAAGAAACACTGACGAAAAAGCAAGGCGGGCAAGCGCGTCTCCACTCAATGCCTTAAACGGTGGCCTTCGCATCACCGACGCTGGCGCACTTCACAAAGTTGAAATAATAAGTGGCCAGCAACATTCAAAACCGCTTGAAATGAATTTGCTGGGGTGCCTGCTTTGGAAACTTTGCTTTATTTAGGCTTTACGGTAATGCGCACCACTGGGTTTCCTGCGGTAAAATCAAAAGTCCGATGAACAACATCCGAATAAACAAAAACGCCCCCCGGATCACGAACCTTGGCAATATCGCCCACTTGCGGAACAACATCCCAATTATAGGAGCCAGTTTCTTCTATTCCGTCTTTGCCAATGAAGTCTATTTTGATGTTCATAGTTTTTGCTGTTTGAACAAAATCTGAATTAACCCGCATCCGCCGTCAATCCTTATGAAAACCACTATAAAAAAGCCAGCTAAACAGGTGTTTATAAAGTTAAACAAAAAGCTTGCGTCATGCCTTAAACATGTTAAGGTTAAGGGCGTGAACGGTGATAATCCAAATGACCGCTTGGAACTACTCTTGGCAAATTGTGACAAGGAAATCCAAGCCAAAGAGAATGAGCTTGCGGGCTTGAAAGCCAAGCGTCGCCGCTTGGTTGAATTTGGCGAGGAGGCAGAAAAGCTTAAAGAGCCGGAAGCGGCACAGAATAAATATGCCGAATGGGGAATGACGGAGGCGGTATTGGATGCCACAAGCGCCCTATGGCGGGCTGGAAAAGGGACAAGTGAAGGCGTTACCGCCAGCCAAATCCGCGATTACATGATTATGCACGGATTTACGCTAACTGCCAATCCGCACAACTTTAGCATCGCTGTAAACGTAACGCTTAAAAGATTGGCTGAAAGTGGGAGAATTCTTGACCGCATGGGACTTGGGGAAACTGACAGCGCAAACGCCACCGTCTTTGGTAAAATGTTTTATCAGCCGGTCAAACAGCCGCATGGTTCATCATTGAGACTTAGAAAAAAGACGCGGCGAAGATTGTAAAAAGATTTAGGGCGGGAGAGGGTTCCGTTTGCAGCATTAGCAAACGCTCCTAAGCAGATGCCTCTCCCGCCCCACTAAATAACAAACTGAAATCAAGCTCCGCAAGTGTTTGAGCACTCACGGAGCGCAACCGAAGGCCAAAGACCAGCGATTGCGAATCCTCGCAGATTCACGCACACGTTAGTTCTTTGGCCTGGAAAGGTCAAGTGACAACGTGTTTATGCTGCAATGGCGAAACTCAAAAGTTTGGCCAGTTCAAAAACAAAAACCGCATCGTCCAGCGTTACCGCTGCGTCAGGTGCAACAAAACCTTCAGCGTCGGCGCGTTTTTGAATCAATG
>PLAY01000177.1 GCA_003134375.1 Limisphaerales bacterium
CTGTAACCCCATCATTTCACACACAAGCCTTACCCCTTATCGAAATAAGCTTTCTGTGTCCGCAAAGCGGTCGCGGACAATACGCGCAATGTCCGCGCGATAATCCGGGCCGGCGGATGCGCCCACGGCCAGTCCGTGTCCGCGTCCAGCCCGCAGTCAGTGCGTGACCCCGTCCAGTCCACGACCGGAGCCGCATCCGCGAACAGTCCGGGAAAATGACGCGCGGAAGCCGGTTCGATGGTGGGTCGGCGGCGGTCGCGTCAATCTCTTGCTCGCCCCGTCACCCTTCTGCGCCCGGCTTGCCACTTTCCGAATCCGCCATGTTCGTTCACTGCCTTCACCCATTCATCGAGATAACGCCGCTTCGTTTGATCCTTCGCGGTGTTCTGCCCCTTGGTTTCCACAACCAAGTTTGTGCCGGTCGTGAGTCGAATCAGGAAATCGGGACGAAACTTGTGAAAGATGCCCGCGAAAATGTAGGTGATCTCAAATCCCAAATGGTCGTTTTTCGCCCAAGCTGCGACGCTGGCGTTGTGGTCAAATTCGTAGGCCGCTTGCGCTTCCCAAGTCGAATCTGCCACGCACAAATTGATATGCGAGCGATTGGCCGCAACCACCGGCTTGCCGGTGAACCACGGCAGCATACCGGAAGCGTCAAACACGGAAATCAGGTGCCGCGAGCCGGTTTTGGATGAGCGACAAATGACGTATGTCGTGGGCCGGCTGGAAATGAAGCGGCTGCGCCGGTCGCTGGAAACCGACGAATATCACCTGAATTACGTCCGCAATAAAATCGAGGAAAAGTCGTGATGAGGGTGCTGCTGGGGCGAAAGCGTGTGAAGTTCCGCCACGAATTGATTTGAAACATTTTCCCACGCGCATTTTTTGAAATCCTTTGAAACAAAAACACTCGCCGTGCTTGAACTGTAATTAGCGCCTTGCTTTGCGCCGCGTTTGGAATCATCTTTGAGCCGGAAACCGTGAAGCTGACCATGCTCTTCAAGACACACACCAACCAAGCCGTAGCCGATGATCCTCGCGAGATGCCTGCCTTCACTCTCGCGGAAGCGGCGCATTATCTTCGCATCCCTCATGCGACGCTGCGCTCCTGGGTGCGTGGCCGCTACTACCCTACGGAGCGGGGCAGAAGATTTTTCAAGCCCATCATCGAGCTGCCGGACCACGAACTGCCTTCGCTTTCGTTTGTCAACCTGGTTGAAGCTCACGTCTTGGACGCGATTCGCCGGGAACACGACATTCCCCTTCCCAAAGTTCGCGCCGCACTGGACTACGTGAGAAAGCAGTTTGGATCTCGGCATCCGTTGGCGGACCATAAGTTTCAGACGGATGGCATGGCCCTATTTCTGTCACGTTTCGAGAAACTCATTGCGGTTTCGGAAGCCGGCCAATTGGCGATGAAGGAAATGCTGGCTGCCCACCTGCGCCGGGTGGAACACGATGCAACCGGCTTGGCCACACGGCTCTATCCTTTTACACGCAAACGCCAACTGGATGAGCCGAAAGTGATCGTCATTGACCCGTGGATTTCCTTCGGCCGCCCGACCATAACAGGAACGGGCATTACCACCGCAATTATTGCGGAGCGTTACAAGGCTGGTGAGTCCGTTGACGAACTTGCCAAGGACTATGGTTGCCAACGAGGACACGTCGAAGAAGCAGTCCGGTGCGAGCTTGCGCTCGCTGCCTGAAGATTGCCCCAGCCCTAAAGAAATCAAGGGAAAGCTGATGGCACTCCCTGGGCGGTTGGTCTTCTTCGTTGACCGCTCCTTGGGCCGGAGAATTATTCCGGGTGCACTCCGCGACGCAGGCGAGGAAGTCCGCATTCACGACGATCATTTTCCACAAGACGCGAAAGACGAAGTTTGGCTCGCTGAGGCAGGCAAACAAGGCTGGGTCGTTCTCACCAAAGACAAAAACATCCGCTACCGGGCAATTGAACTTCAAGCGTTGGTGGCCGCCAAAGTTCGTGCCTTCGTGCTCACTGCGCGGGGAGATTTGAGCGGCGCGGAAGTCGGCCAAATTTTCGTCAAGGCGCTGCCGGCGATGAAAAAACTCTGCGAAACGACAAAGCCGCCTTTCATCGCGCGTGTGAGCAGAGATGGTAGTGTTACACTGGTCAAGAACTGAGGATAAGAAACCCGCCGTGCGCACCAGTCTTTTTTAATTTTTTTCGTGCCTTGCTCATGTCAGGGCGAGATTAAAATTCCAGCCGCAAATCCATTCCGTGCTCATATCTCGTCCAGCAAGGGATTTTCTTCCCACGGTAGCCCTGCGCTGTCCTCGGACAGGTTTACGCTGGCGGCCACGTCGCAAAATATCTCGATCTCCGTCGCATCGTCTTCCGCCTGCTCGCAGAACATGTTGAGCCATTCCGTGAAATCGTCGCCACTCTCGTAGATGTCGCGCATGGCACTTGTCCCCACTTCAAGCACGTTATGGCTTTCGTGATCGGCCCCGCAGCCAAAATCAACTGTCTCCCCGGTGGTCAGGACAAACTCGTCCCCGTTAAACTCAAAGCCACGGTAGGCGGCGGATTCTCCATGTCGTGTGGCCAGCGTAACCCCGCCAAGAACTTCCGGTGTGGTGGATGGTAGCCTTTGTAAAGCGTGCATGAGATACGCCAGGTCGTGAACTTGTGCCGGCGTCGCCCGCGTGAGCATAGCTCGGCACGCGTCCAACAGGCGCGTTTGAATCGGCTTGTCCATCGGAAACAGCCCAAACGTCTCCGGCTTGCTCTCCGCATCTTCTTCTCCGTCTGTGTCGTGTTCCTGTGTCATCTGTTCAATGTTCAACATGACTACTCTCTACGCTCTCACGGAAACAATGACGGTGTCGGCAGTCAAGACAATTGTCTTATGCACCCCAGCCCGCCAGCCCGGCATTCTGTTCTGAATGCGGCAAGATCGATTAACATTGTCAGATGCCTTCTCGCAGGTGGTGGCGATGCACCGTGAGGAAAAGGGCTTGAGCCGGGCGGCATTGGCACGGTTGGCCAGCCTCCACCAAACTTATATCGGGTTGTTGGAGCGCGGAGAGCGAACACCGAATTTGGACACGGCCAACGCTATCGCGCGCGCCTTGGGCAAATCCCTGGAAGAAATAATCAGCGAAGCAGGAAAACTTCAAAAAACCAGTAAGCGCAAGTAGCCGCGGCCAGCGGCACCCAAAAGACCTGAAATTGTCCCCAGTCGGTCCAAAGTGCCTTTACTTTCCCTTTACCGCTGAAACGCTTTGAAATACTATGGCGTGCAAGGCAAACGGCAATATATGGGTTATGATCTGGGTCGCTCCATCGGAAAAAGACACTGCTCCCGAGACGCTCGAAAAACGCCTCTGGGACGCCGCCGACCAGTTCCGCGCCAACTCCGGCCTGATCTTCCTGCGGTTCAGCACCGCCCCGTTCGACAGCCTGTGCTCACCCGATATCGTTGCGCCGCAAAAGATGGAGATTTCCCAAATCCAAAACCGCCGCCGGACGCGCGACCTGCTGCTGCCGCGTCTCCTGTCGGGTGACTGCGCCATCAATTTATGAGCCTAGACCTCGCAACGATCCTCCCCAACATCACTCATTCGCTTGAAGGCACAGGCTTCCTCTTTGGCGCTGGCACGTCAGTTGAGGCGGGCTACCCAATGATGGCCTTGGGCGACCGCCCGGTTTGCTCCTGAAGAAATTCAACCAATGCTTCCGCCGGGCCGTAATCCGTCTTCGGTGATCCGGAGGGGAGCGGAATGATGTTGCCGGGCGATTCGGCGGCAATCAGGAATGATTCGGCCGTTTCCAACCCCGCATCCATTGCTGAGACAACCACGCCGGCCAATTCCTCCAATTTGCTTAACGGGATTTCCGGTTCCCTGTCCTTGGCTCCTTGCAGACCCAGGATTGGTTCGGCAGCACGCTTGGCCGTGTGGTCGAGCAGACCTTCATAGACGTGGCCAATTTGTTCAATGTCGAGCGCACGGAACGAGAGCCGCCGTGCTTCCGCCGGCCCGCCACCGGGGACTTTCACCCGCAACACCTGCAAAGCTTCTAGCAGATGCAGGACGACACGGTTATTGATGGGGAGCGGTTTCGCGGACGTGGTCTGCCATTGAGTATCCGCGGCGCGGCCTTCGAGAAACGGGTAGCGGTTGGGATCAAACAACGTGCCGCCGTAGGGTGGCAGGCGCATGGCTTCGTGTTCCACGCCCGCATGGACAGCGCGGAATGTGGCGAGCAGGCGACACCAGGCGTCGTGGCGGCGTTCGAGGACTTCCTCGCCGTTCTGGTCGGCGCGTTCGCGAAGAATTTCGCTCAACGTGGAAAGGGAATAGTGCTGGTCGTAAAGCGGATCGCCGAGCAGGAGCAGGCCGCGTTCATCCGCGGAAAATAGAAAGACGAGCCGCATCATCACCGTGAGCGCGCTGTCGTAGAGGTCTTTCTCCTTCACACCGGCAAGGAGCGTGCGACCGGATTCGGCGTCAATGCGGTCGAACGCCTGCACGAGCATTTCGACAGCGCGACGGACCTGATAGCCGAGTTGGTCGGTGACTTCCTGCTGGTCTTTGCTGCTCTCGGCGTAAAGCGCGGCGAGCGTTTCGGGTTCGGCCACGCCGAGAAACCGGCGGAGATGGAGCAAGCTGTGAAAAGCACGGAGCGTGAGCGGCTCTTGCATCCACAGGTCGGCATACCATGAGGCGAAGCCGGTGGTCTCGCCGCGAGGTGCGGAAACGAGCATCCATTGCTCGCCATTGGTGACAAGGCCAAGCGGCACGTCCGCGGCGTGGAGCAGTTCCATCATGCGCGTGCCGGGCGAGGCTTTCCACGTCTTGCCGGCGACGGGTTTTTCGAGGTCTTGGTCCGGCGCGTAGTGCTCGATCAAAAGGAGCGGTTTGTGTCCGGCGTCCCGATGTTTCAGGACGAACTCGGGCCGGAGCGTTTCGCCGTAGTTCGCCATGATGGCTTCCGTGCCGGGCGGTATGGCCTGACCTTCAACCAGAAACTCCGGCGGGTATTCCAACAATTCGGTGAGGACATGACGAATCCAGGCGTGATGAACCGCAGGTTGTTTGGCGCCGCGCTCCAGCCAATCATCGTAGGCTTCACGCAGGCGAGAGGCTTTGGCCGGATCGCGCTGTTCCAAGCCCTGTGGGAATACCCGCAGCAATACCGGCATGGACAGGAATGGGCCGCTAGTTTCGACCAGCGAGAGCCATTCGGCGTGATGACGGGCGGGGGTCATTAGGTATTGTCGCTTCTTGGCGCCTCCGGTTGTTTGACCGAATTCTGATTTTTCGAGGATTCTCCACGGCGCTTCGCCGTCAGCCACTCAGCAATTCCGCCCAACATCAGCAGGCTTCCAGGAGCGCCTAACAGAGCCGGTGCAACGGCCCACCATGAGTGTTTTCCAACCCAGAGAAAGACCGCAAGACCACCGAACACAGCAAACAAACCGAAACCAGTAACGATCATCTCCTTTGCATCTGTAGCAGGCACGGTGCTAGACGATGATACATTCCCTTCTCTTGGGCGAAACCCGCTAGAGCTTTCTGCCGGCATGGGGCTTAACGATGTTACCGATCCATCTTTTGGTCGAAATGCGCTAGGGGCAAAAGCTAACTGGTAACTGAACACAGTGTCAGGCCTAACAATGTCGTGGGCAGCAGGAACCAGGAGTCCATGTTCGACTGACTTTAGCAGCAAAATTTTCCGACGTTCCGACCTATCCAATGGGGTCCCCAACAAGAGCCGAAAAGCAGCCAGAGGTGTCGGGCGGCTTTCGCTTCTTTCTGATGCGGTGCTGTGATCGCTTGGTGGCTCGCGGTCTCCCATCAGAAACTTGTCTTCATCTATGATTGATGTGTCATTGTAGTCCAAAGCTTGGGCCAATTTGCTGGCGCAAATTCGGGGGTCGCCGAGTTCTTCTTTGAACTGCTCAATCCGGGCCTCGGTATGTTGAACCAACAACTGTAGGCCGCCGGCGATAGCAGCGAAGAAGAGCGCGAAGAGTTTGAAATTTAGCTCAAAGTTACCCGTCCCACTTGGATCAAGTTTCTTCGCGGCCTCGCTCAACAAGTTGTCACCAAACCAACCAAGTGCAGCACTTACGACACCCAAAACCAAGGCGCCGTATTTCAGGAAGTGCAATGAACGTGACTGAGGCTCGCCGCCGGATGCCGCGCCACATTTGGCAGCAACTGGCGGCTCGGCTCGCCGCATTTAGTAGCAACATTGACTCGGCGTCAATCCGCCAAGCCACCGCGGATTTACTCAACCGGGACGCCGCCTGGATTCTGTCTGAGTCGTTCGAGAAAAACGCGAAAGCCAGTTGGAGCGAGATCGCCGCTGCGATGGTTGCTGTGGATTACCTGGTGGACAACAACTCTTCGCTTACGGAGATCATCTGGACCGGTCCTGCTAACGGGCGTTTCCCCGTCCGACGTATTGACCAAGTCCTCTATGACCTAATTTCTCAGGCCAAGACGCGAATCGTGCTCGTGACCTTCGCCGCCCATCGCGTGCGTCACCTTTGCGACCACCTGACACAAGCCGTCAACCGCGGCGTCGAGCTTACCCTAATCATTGAAAGTGAAGTGGAGTCAGAGGGTCAACTGACTCGCGATGCGGTGGCAGCGTTCCAGAACGTGCCTCTGACTCACACGCGGATTTACTATTGGCCACTGGCAAAACGGGAGCGAAACCAAAGCGGTCGTCCGGGTAAGCTCCACGCCAAGTGTGCAATCGTAGATGATGTAGCCATCATCGGGAGTGCGAACATGACCGACGACGCATTTAACAGGAACATGGAACTGGGGATGCTGATCCGCGACGCCGCTACGGTTTGTGCCATCACCGAGCACTTCGAGGAACTGATCCGCCACGGCGTTCTGGTGACAGTGTAAGAGGCCATGTAATAATCCCCAACGTGGCCATCTCAAATTATCTCACCGAGGTTCATCACGACTGGCAGGACAGCCGTGATGCCTTCCAAAACAACGTCTATCTCACGCACTATTGGCCGATCCCGTTTTTCGGCAATCCCGCCACGGCTCTCGTGGCCACGGTTGGCGTAAATCCCTCGTCCGGCGAGTTTGCTCCTAAACGGAATTGGGGCGATGTGGAAAAAGTCAAAGACTGGAAGCTGCGCTTGAAGAATTACTTCAACCAAACCACGCCGGCTCACGAATGGTTTGGCCCGTGGCGCACCGGCTTAAAGTTGCTGGGCGTTTCATACGAAGCCGGCACAGCCGCGCACTTCGACGTTTCATATCGTCCTACGAAGGCCATGCTCAAGAATGAAACCACCGACCGGCTGGAGTTCCGCCACATGGTTGAGCGTGACGCGGCGTGGCTTTTCCGTTTGCTGCCGCTTTGCCCCAATCTGCGGCTGCTGCTGGTCTTCGGGCCGATCATTCGCGCGAACGGTTCAACCGAGAGCTTGGCGCAGTTTTTGAGAAATAATGCGCCGAAGAACTGTTTCAACGTGTCACAGGACGGCGAGTTTTGGTCGTTCAAACATCTGGACACCGGAAAAACAGTTTGCGTCCACGAAGTTTCCACGCCCGGGGAGAAATGCATTACATGCCGAGTCGTAAAAAATCTCCATGCCAATCGCAACGAATTGCGACGGCGGTTGCCGTAACAACACAATGAAGCCCTTTTGTATAATATTTTCGGGAGCCCCAATCCATCGCGCTCGTTCCGCCCCCTGCCGCGAGCTACCCCCCCCCGCCCCCGGCTCGTGCCTCGATTTGTTGTTGCAGTGTTGTTACACTCAACGCACGTCTTGGTGCGTTCTGGTGCGCGATTCAGGGCGATGCAGTGACTTGACCTTGACTTGGCGAAGATGCAGCATCGCGCGTATTCATAGTGTCACGATGCAGGTTTACGCAGAGTCACGCGAGCCATTGGAAATCATTGGTTTGGCTTCGACCCCCTCCGTCGGCACCNNGCACCATCTAAATCAACGACTTTGTGTCTTCGCGCATAATTTGTCTCAGCCTTTAATAGGCCGGAATTAGCCGGAAATCAATGGTTTACGAAGGCAGCTTTTACGGATAAGAGGGGTGTGAAGTTGTCGCGATTTTTGAGGCCTGTTCAGCTTTCTACAGCAAAACTTCCAAGCGTAAACCTTTATCAATCAATACTTGGAAGTTTAATTTGAGACAAATTATCCGCATGGGAGGGGGTGTGAAGTGTGAAGTTGTTTTGGCACTGGCCCCTGTTTGTTGGGGCGGCACATTGGCTGGGCAAGAGGTTTGGGTGCGAACTGAAGCTGTTGTGA
>PLAY01000040.1 GCA_003134375.1 Limisphaerales bacterium
CTTTAGTGTTAACAGGCCCTAGCCGCAGAAAACCCAAAAAAGAATGAACCTTTTGACGTGCTCCTGTTATTAACGGGCAGATGCAACATTGGAAAACCATCATGAAAACCACAAAACTCACCTGCCTGGCTTTGCTGATTTTAACCCTGCCTGCCGCGCGCGGCGAACCGTTCCGTACGGACATCAATCCGGCATTGCTGTATTATCGGGCGTTTCTCATGGCCCCGGATTTGCCCCAGGCAGACCGCGACTATCTGTTCACGAATAATTGGCAGGGCCAAAAACTCCCGGAACGATTCGGCGAAATTGTGGCCAAGTATGACAGCGAATTCAACCTGGTGCGACAAGCGGCGAACGCCACCGCGCCCTGCGATTGGGGCATTGATATGAGTCCCGGCCCATTTACACAGCTTCCTCATTTGGCACCCACCAAGAAAGTAGCTCAGGCGGCACAGTTGCGCGCAATGTGGAGTTTACAGCATGGCAATCAGACTGGCGCGCGTGACGATCTGCTCGCGGCTTTTGTGCTTGGAAGAAATGCCTCGCGTGACGGCACAGTGATTGGCGCGCTGGTTCAAAATGCTGTTGAAGCCCTAGTATATGCTACGGTAGCGGCAAATTTTAATCAGTTCTCGCCGGAAACCTTGAAACAATTGGCGTATGGATTCGACGCCGCCCCGGCTCGAGGCACAATGGCCACGGCCATAATGACTGAGAAATCGAATCACGTTGACTGGTTGTTGAACATAATCCGGAAAATACAACAGGCGAATCCAGGAAACGACGCGAAGGTGTTGGCTGCCATCCGTAAAGATAAAGACCTGGCCGAATTTGATAATTTTGGCGACGGTTGGGAAAAACAGGCACAGATGACCAATTTCTGGCAGCACGTTTTTGTTGCGGCGGGTGGAACGAGTGACGGCATTCTCAAACTAGTCTTGGAATCGGAACCGCTATATCTGCGTTTGGTCAAAATCTTGACGCTGCCGCTGCCGGAGTTTGAAGACCAGATACAAAAGTTCGACATGGAAGTTCAGAAAACTCAAAATCCTTTTGTTACCGCGCTTTTCCCCAGTCCATTGCAGCCACTACGTCGGAAGGAATTTAGAAGTCAAGCGGAACAGGCAATGGTGCATGCTGCGGTGGAATACAAACTGCACGGCGAAGCCGGATTGAAGTGCGTGATGGATCCTTTTGGAAAAGGCCCATTTGCCTCCCAACGTTTTATGTTCGATGGAGTGGATCGTGGATTTGAACTCACATCCGACTATTCCTTTGGCAAAGTTCCCTGCGGGATCATCTTTGTCGAGAAAGAGGGACCTCCATTTTCCGTTTCTTCACCGAATCTTGGCAAAGCAGTGAAGCCATGATTTACCAGGCAAAAAATTGACGGGCCGGACAGTTCCACGATGGAACTGTCCGCGTTTTTCGGCTATAATCAAAATGTGTTCAGCCTGAGTCCAACGTTCGTGGAAACCGAGATCTCAGACACGCGAAGTCTTCTCGACCAGGCCCAGTCGGGCGACGCCGAGGCGTTCGGTGAGATTTGCCGCGTCCATGGAACCCGGTTGTTGCGGCAGGCCGTTGTGTTGTGTGGCAACCCTACGCTGGCCGAAGATCTGGCGCAGGACACGCTGGTGGAAGCGTGGAAGGGTTTGCATCGCTACAACGGGCACTGTCAGTTTTTCACCTGGCTTTGCGCAATCTTGCTGAATCGTTACCGCAATATCCTCCGGGGAAATCGTCTCCGGCCCGCTTCCGCGTCCGGCGCGCGGGTGCAGGACGAATTTGAGCAACACACCGGCAATCTGGCCGACCACGCTGCTCTGCCGGACCAGGCCGTCGAACTGCGCGAGCAGGCGGTGCTCGTGCGGCAATGCGTCCAGGCATTGCCGGCCAAACACCAGCAGGTCATCTATCTGCGTTTTTACGTGGATGATTCATTGGAGGGCATCGCCGCCGCTCTGGGTTGCTCGGTGGGAACGGTCAAATCCCGTTTGTTTCATGCCCTGGACAAGCTGCGGAAAATGAATGCCTTCAGCACTCAACGGTCCGATTTTAAAACGAAAGGCGGTATGTTATGAAACCTTGTGCCCAAAACCGGAAACTCATTGTCTGGCTGGCCTCGAACGCGCTGGACGTGCGGCAGACGCGGCAGCTTCAGGCGCATCTGGAAACCTGCGAAGGTTGTCGCCGCTATCTGGCGGAAATTTCAAACATCACTGAAAAGCTGGTGGCAACGGAGTCGAATCCTGATGTTCAGGCGTCCGAAGTGTTTCACCAAAAATTGGCCGGCAGATTGCGGGCTTCAAAACCGGATTCGTTTGAGAAAATTCTAGCGGCGTATCTTCGGGGAACCTTGTTGAACTGGCGTGTGGCTTTGCCGGCCATTGCGGCATTGGTGGTGATCGGCATCACCTTCGCTACCTGGCGGCAACCACCGGTTGTTCCTTCCCCCCGAATAGCCAGCACTCAAACCATGTCGGTGTCGGACGCGGACAATGATCTGGCGCCCACCATTGCCAACTACCAAAGGGTTGCCAATCAGTCCCTGGACAAATTGGATGCCTTGCTGACCCGGCAAGGCAACCGGCCGTTGCCGCCCATGCCCATCTATACCGCCTCGACGCTTGGACTGGCACAGGAGTCGTTTTGAAAACGACCGGCGGATGAGTGCGCATCTGTGGCAGGAGTTGGCAAAATAATCTGGCGGAGTAATCCTGGGAGCGCCGGCGGCTCGCCGGCTAGTCGGGAGTCGNNGCCGGCGAGACGCCGGCGCTCCCAGGTCCAGGCATACTAACGTCACTCTCCACAAACAGTTTGCGCGTCAGTCAAATTGTCTCCCAAGTACTCAGTTCCGCACGCAATCGTTCCACCGGCAAACCGACAACGTTGCTGTAAGAGCCGGACATTTCCGAAATAATCAGATCGCCGTGCTCTTGGATCGCGTAGGCGCCCGCCTTGTCCAGCGGGTTCACCTTGGCCAGATAGTCGCGGATTTGTCCGGCCTCGAGCGGATGAAACATCACGTCCGTGCTCACGGCAAAAATCCGTTCCCGATGCGCGCGCAAATGAATCAGGCTGATGCCGGTGACCACCTGGTGCGTCCGTCCCTGCAGCTGCGTCAGCATCCGTTCCGCATCGGCGGCACTGGCGGGCTTGCCCATGATTTCGCCGTCGAGAAACACCAGTGTGTCCGCGCCGAGCACCAGCGAGTCGGGATTTTTCTTTGCCACCGCCCGCGCCTTGCGCCGGGCATTGAGCTGGCAGACTTCAAACGGCGACAATTGCTCATCCAAAATCTCCGGCGCGGCGCTGGGAATGATCCGAAAATTCAGCTTCAACAGCCGCAACAATTCCGCGCGCCGCGGCGAGGCCGAAGCGAGAATGAGCGGCGGTAAATTCACGCCGCAAATTTTAAGCAATGCTGGTTGAACTGTCGAGTGGAGGGAAAAGGTGGCACAGGCTTCCAGCCTGTGTTTTGGATTTCACAGACTGGAAGTCTGTGCCACTTTATGGCCATGCAAAACGACCGCCGCATCGTCAACATCGCGCTCATCGGTTTCATGGGCGCAGGCAAGACGTCCGTTGGCCGGATCGTTGCCGACCAGTTGCATTTCGAGCATCACGACACCGACGAAATCATTCAGGCGCGCATGGGTCGGACCATCACGGAAATCTTTTCGACCGATGGCGAACCGGCCTTTCGCAAAATGGAATCGGAACTGGTGGAAGAACTCGCCGGCCGCACCCGGATCGTCATTGCGACCGGTGGCGGTCTGCCCGCCAATCCCCAAAACCTGGCCAGTCTCAAAATGCATGCGCTGGTCGTCTGCCTGTGGGCGTCGCCGGAAAAAATCTGGGAACGCGTGAAGAACCAGACGCACCGTCCCCTGCTCCATGATCCCGATCCGCAGAAAAAAATCCGCGACCTGCTCGCCGCGCGCGAACCTTTCTACAAGCAGGCGGATGTGTTGTTGAACACCGAGCTGCGTTCCGTCCGCGAAGTGGCCCAGCAAGTGGTCCATCAATTTCGACTCGAAGCCTCCGGCCGGCAATGAAAGAAACAGTGGCACGTCTTGAACATCTGCGTGATGTCCTCATTTGCTGTAGTGTCGAGCCTGTGGTGCGAACGAATCGATGCACAGCACCGACACTACACTCCAAATCAGGATAAAGCCGGCACATGAAAGAAAAAATACGGCAGCGGGCGCTGGAACTGGGATTTGACGATTGCCGGTTCACAACCGCCGCTGCGCCCGCGAGCGCAGGCCAATTTCAAAACTGGCTGGCCGGAAAGCAACACGGCGAAATGGCCTGGCTCGAACGTACTGCCGCAAAGCGCGTTGATCCGCAACAAATCCTGCCCGACGCAAAAAGCATCATTTGTCTGGCGGCAAGTTATGGGTCGAGAGTCGAGAGTCGAGAGTCGAGAGCTAGAAATATAGCGCAACGGGACGATGCCCATCCCTCGACCCTCGACCCTCGACCTTCGACTGCCTTAATTGCCCGCTACGCCCAGTTCACCGATTACCACGACGTGCTCGGCGAACGATTGAAGGAGTTGACACAGTTCGTGAATCAACTGGGCGGCTCGGAAACGCGGTCGCTGTGGTATGTGGACACCGGGCCGTTGCTGGAGCGCGATTTTGCCCAGCGCGCCGGACTTGGGTTCATCGGCAAGCACACCAACGTCATCAGCCGGCGATTCGGCAACTGGATTCTGCTGGCGGAGATTGTCACGTCGCTCGAACTGGAACCGGACGCGCCGGAGAAAAATCACTGCGGCAACTGCATGCGCTGCATCACCGCCTGCCCCACGCGAGCCATCACCGCGCCGTTCCAGCTCGATGCCCGGCTTTGCATTTCTTACCTGACCATTGAGTTGAAAGGTTCCATCCCGGTTGAACTGCGTCCAGCCATCGGGAACCGCATCTTCGGCTGTGACGATTGCCTGGCAGTGTGTCCTTGGAACCGGTTTGCGCGCGAAGGCCGGTTGATGAAGGCCCATGCGCGACCGGACCTGACCGCGCCGGACCTGATTGAATTGCTGCAACTGGACGAGGCCGGCTTCAAATCGCGCTTTGCCGGCACGTCGATTTTGCGGACGAAGCGCCGTGGCCTGCTGCGGAACGTCTGCGTGGCGTTGGGCAACACCGGCGACGCCACCGCCCTGCCCGCTTTGCAAACGGCTGCCAAAGATTCCGAGCCTTTAATTGCCGAACACGCCCGCTGGGCGATGGAAAAGATTCAGAGCAGGGAACTGCCTTAACGCAGAGGCGCAGAGAACGCAGAGAGCCGCAGAGAAAAACCGTTAAACAGGTAGCAGCCGACGCCTGCCGGGTCGTAGCACTGGGCGCGAAGACAGGTGAAGAGGCGCTGACTTTTGAGAACTCTCAACGCTCAAGCCATGAACCTCCTGGGAGCGCCGGCGTCCCGCCGGCCAGTCGGGACCGAAAACCGGAACTCGCCGGCGAGACGCCAGCGCTCCCAGGAACTATGCCCTCGGTTCATAGCCCTGATGCGCGTCCTTTGTTGGAGGTTGAAGCCAACCATGAACCCTCAACCCGATCAGGCGGTTCACCGCGCCTCTGCGTTTAACGGTGAATTCCCCCAAAAAAAGAATTGTACTGGCCACTGGCCGGCGGATAATCGCCATCAATCTTCCAGTTGTTGGGGAAGCCGTGTGCGGGACAAAAACTCAAATGCGAAACACACTCACAAACATGAAACGGGATGGGCTGCAAAACAGGCAACATATTGTTTGTTAAGGACAATATGCACACCGACAAAGTCATCTCGGAGGCAAGAGCGAGAATTATCTGGGGTGAGTCATCTCTGTCGGTTCGTGATTTCTTAATCTCGAATGGTGTCCCAGATCTGGTTGCAGATGCCAAACTTAAGGAGTTTGACCTTGAGAGAAACAGGGAGCTGAGGGAGATTGGCCTCCGAAATGTCCTGATTGGCATTGTGCTCGCAGGTGCAGCAGGCATCACGCTCTACATTGCCATTCCCATTGCCTCCGCTACTTCTGGGATCATCAAAGTTCTTGCCGTGGTCCTGTTGGCTGGATTGTATGGATTATGGAAGCTCGTGAACGGAGTCATTTATCTTGTTCGTCCGCAATCCGAGCATAAATCCATACCTGACATTATAGAGTCAGAGTCGGACATCATAGAATGAACGTGTTGCCTCCTATGAGGGTTCATCGGTCAAGCGTTATCTCATCAAACCCAGCATTTTCAGATAGCTGGATGGCTTTTTCAGGGTGACCGGTCATTTTGCCGGGGCAAACGCTTCGACAAATTTCAACATGCCGCGCACGTCGTGATAATTCGCCTTCCAACTGTTCGCCTTGGTGTTGTCCTTGGGCCGGCCATTGGCGGTGACGGCGTACAACCAGATGCCGTCCTTCGGGTCAGCTTGATGGGTTTTGATGAATTGCAATAGTTTGACCAGTGCCGCCTCGTCGCGCGGGTCAGACTGGTGCTTCAAAGCGTCGGTCAATGCGGCCAGCAGTTCCGCCTGTATCCACCAGACTTTCTCCGTGTCGGTGGCCGGCTGGTCAGCGTAACCCTTGCTGTAAAGTCCGCCATGTTCGTCGTCGTAACCATGCGCCAGCGCGTGATTGAGCAGCGCGTAAAACCGGTTCCAGGACGGTTCCCGGCCCAGCACCTGTTCCGCCCGGACCATCAACCAGGCGAATTCAACATTATGGCCGTAGGACAATCCGTCGCTGCCGGGCCCGGTCACCGGCTGCCAGTCGAACTGCCGGAAAAAGGCGCACTGGGCCGGATCTTCCGGATAGAAATACGTCTTGTCCAGGCGCAACGCCTCGATCAAGGATTCCTTCACCGCCGGATCACGGCTGGCGTCGTACAATTCGGTCAATGCCTCCATCCAGTGCAGATGCGCGTTGGCGCTTTTGCGGCCGACAACCTCGACCGGGTTCCGCGGGTCGCCGGGTTTCAGCAATTTCCAGTTGCGGGTCGCGTGCTCGAACCAGCCGCCGTTTTTGTCATCGTGCAAATGCGCCTGGACCGTGCGATACAATTCCAGCGCCCGGCACAGCGCGTCCGGGTCGCCGCTGGCACGGTAATATTCGACGAAGGCATAGATCACGAACGATTCGCCGTAGAGAAATTTGCCGTCGTTGACTGGTTTCCCCTTGAGGTCCGTGCTCCAAAAGTAACCGCCGTTTCGCCGGTCGAGAAAATGATCCAGTAGAAAATGATAACCCTGTGCGGCCGCCGACAAATAGTTCCGATTGGTGTTGCTAAAACCGGCGAGTTGCGCGCGCGAAAACCCCCAGATCATCCGGCTTTGAGTGACGATCTGTTTTTCGGTCGGTTGTTTGCGGCCATAAACCGCGTCATCGGCGAGTAGATAACCGCCCTGATTGGTGTCCGGCGCCGTATCGAACCAGTAAGGGAGGATTTTTTCCGCCAATTGCGCCCGCATTTCACGGGCGGAGCCGGAAAGGTCCGCCGCGCCACCGCGCGAGACGAAGGCCGGAAGCATGGCCGCAAGTAAAAATGCGGGAAGCACAAGACCGGACGCCGACAAATTGTGATGCACGGCGTCAACTTTTCAAGTTCGCGGTGGCATTTCAAGAACCAATCAATCCTTTGCCGGTCGCGATATTGAGGACGAAACGGCGCGGCCCGCAAAGGTGGGGCTGGTCAAGGCCCCGCAATTCGCCATACTCTTGGCGGACTTCGGCGCGGGTAAGGCTGCGTGCGTGCCACAGTTCAATCGCCCATGCCGGAATTCTAAATTATGAAAGACCGGATCGTCCGTTTGTTGGACCAAAAAGATTATGTCCCGGCCAATGTGCCGGAATTGCTCCGGCTGCTCCGGCTGCCGCCGCATCGCCAGCAATTGTTGCAGGGCGCGCTCCGCGAACTGGAACAGTCGGGCCGGATTGCCCGCATCAAGGGCAACCGCTACATCCTGCCGCGTGAGGCGGATTTGATTCCGGGCCGAATCCGCATGAACCGCCAGGGCAAGGGCTTTCTCCAGCCGGACG
The DNA here is from genome assembly GCA_003134375.1 of Limisphaerales bacterium. GTDB lineage: Bacteria > Verrucomicrobiota > Verrucomicrobiia > Limisphaerales > UBA11358 > UBA11358. The sequence goes on from PLAY01000040.1 coordinate 8,030, forward strand.
ATGCCGGCCTCAAGGAAATTACCATCCCGGAAGGCGCGACCGGCACGGCCCTGCACGAAGATCGTGTGCTGGTGCGGCGCGATGTCCGGCCCAAGGGCTTGCGTTCCGGCGCGGTCGAGGCGGACACGGGCACTGTCGTCCGCATTTTGGAACGGCGGCGCACACAGATGGTCGGCACGCTGCAACGCGGACGAAAATTTCTCTACGTGATTCCCGATGACCCGCGCATCCCGCATGACATTTATGTGCCGGAACCACGCGACATGGGCCGGCCCGCGCGCATCGGTGACAAGGTCGTTGTCGAGTTGCGCGAATGGGAATCGCGCCACACAAATCCCGAAGGCGAAATCGTCGAGGTTCTCGGCGCGCCGGGCGAGGAAGGCGTGGACATGCTGTCGGTGCTGCGCCAGTACGATTTGCCGCTGCATTTTCCCAAGGCCGTCCTGCACGAGGCGCACGCCATCGGCACGACGGTTCACGCGCGCGACGACGCGGGCCGCGTGGATTGCCGCCGTCACCGGGTCATCACGATTGACCCCGATGACGCGAAGGATTTCGACGACGCCATCTGTCTGGAGCGCGTTTCGCCGGAGCAATGGCGGCTGTGGGTCCACATCGCGGACGTGTCGCATTACGTGAAGCCCGGCACGGCGCTGGACGTCGAGGCGCGCAAACGCGGCAACTCGACCTACCTGGTGGACCGCGTCATCCCGATGCTTCCGGAGGCGTTGAGCAACGAACTGTGCTCGCTCAAGCCGGACGTGGACCGTCTGACGAAGTGCGTCGAATTTCTCATTTCCAACGACGGACGGGTGCTGAACTCAAAATTTTATCCCGCCGTGATTCATTCGCAACGGCGTTTCACCTACGGCGAAGTGCTGGAGATACTGGAGCGCAAGCCCACGTCCGATCCGATTGAGCAGATGCTGCATCAGGCGCATGAACTCGCCCAGCGCATCCGGCGGTTGCGGTTCAAGGCCGGTTCGCTCGACCTCGATTTTCCCGAGACCAAAATCCGGCTGGACGAACGCGGAAACATTTTGCGCATCGAGAAGACCGTGAACGACGTGTCGCACCAGTTGATCGAGGAATGCATGCTGCTGGCGAACGAGGCGGTGGCGGGCCGGTTGATGAGCCAGCGCACGCCGGCGGTTTATCGCGTCCACGAAGAGCCGGACGACCGGCGTTTGCAGGAATATCGGCAGGAGGTATTGAGCCAGAACGTGCCGTGCGGCAATTTGAGCCAGCCCACCGAGGTGCAGAAACTGTTGTCCCGGCTTGGCACGCTGCCCATCGGCCCTGCGCTCAAGATCGGCTTTCTCAAATCGCTCATGCGCGCGCGCTACGCCGTCGAGCCGCTCGGTCATTACGGCCTGGCCAAGAATAAATACACACATTTCACCTCCCCCATCCGCCGCTATGCCGACCTCGTGGTGCATCGCGCCTTGTTTGATAAAAACTCTCCCGGGACGTCTGCGCTCAAGGAAACCGCCGAGCACATTTCCGTGACCGAACGCAATTCCGCCGACGCCGAACGCGACAGCAAGGACGTGAAGCTGTTCGCATTCCTTAAGGCGCAACTCGCCTCCGGCCACCCGGAGCGTTATCCCGCGCTGGTGACCGACGTGCGCAACTTCGGCTTTTTCGTGGATGTGCCCGGTCTGGCGATGAGCGGGTTGGTGCCGTTATCTACAATTGAGGATGACTTTTACGTGTTCGACGCCGCACGTAATAATCTCGTGGGCCGCCGCACCCGCCGCACAATTCGTCTGGGCGACCAGTTAACCGTGCAAGTGGCCAAAGTGGACAGTTTCAAGAAGCAGGTGGATTTTCGTCTCGTGGAAGACCGCAAACCGGTTGCGCGGCCTGCCGCGGGGCGACCGCCGCAGGACAAGGTTGGAAGATCTACAGGGCCTGCCGTGTGGCACGGCTTTACGCGACCTCCGCGCGGAGCGCAGACACCATCCCGGGGCCATCGGCGCGGGAGAAGGGGTTGAAAAGGTGGGGTGCGGTGCTCCATGCGATACTCGCCAAAATAGGCAACGACACGAACTTGCATGCCGGTTGAAAACAACTATTCTCGCCGCATGGCAAAAAAGGGTCGCTGTGAAATATGGGATGTCAAAGTGCGCAATAATTGAAATGAGCCAAAAATGCTAGAAGCTGCTGAAACATTTAAACTGAAACCCCTTTACGCTGGCAGGCACGGTCTGGGGACGCCCAAGCCAGCGGCAGAAAAGAAAACAAGGGTTCTTGAGAATAACAAACTCCGCCTGAATGACCGGGCTGCTCACCAGTGGTATCGCTTTGTGCTTTCATTTCCGCCGCATTTGGTGAGGGACTATGTCGCCAAATTTGGGCTGAACTCGCATCATAGCTTGCTTGATCCATTTTGTGGCACAGGAACGACGCTGGTTGAATGCAAAAAACTCGGTATTCCGGCATTCGGGCTGGAACCCAATCCAGTAGCCTGTTTTGCCAGCCAGACAAAACTTCAGTGGGGTGTTGACCCGCAGAATCTTTTGCGCCACGCCATGCTGGTAGGCGAAACAGCAAACCGTCAATTGAAACGTGACGGATATTTCGACAGTGACGATCTACGACTCCTTGACCACCCAGTTGAAACGAAAACGAATTTAAGAATTTTGCCGGAGGCGGCTGGCGATCTATTGCTGACCAACTCGATTAGCCCAATCCCGCTTCATAAAACCCTTGTTTTGCTTGAAGCCTTGGCGAAACACCATGATGAACGTTTTGCAAATCATGAACGCCTCGCTTTGGCCACTGCACTCGTAAATGGAATCAGCAATTTGCATTTCGGTCCTGAAGTTGGAGTTGGGCCAGCTAAGTCTGATGCTCCTGTCATTTCTCTTTGGTTGGATGGCATACGAGCAATGGTTCAAGACTTGGAAAACCTGCCTCATGATGAAACAGCGAAAGCCGTGGTTTACCAAGCCGATGCACGTGAGGGGGCGTTAATGTTACCTCCGAATTCCATCGATGCAGTCATCACATCGCCGCCGTATCCCAATGAAAAAGATTACACACGCACGACACGCCTTGAATCGGTGCTGTTGGGCTTCATCCAGTCCAAGGAGGATTTGCGCAATCTCAAAAAACGGCTGGTTCGATCCAATACGCGCGGAGTTTACAAAACTGACACGGACGACAATCATGTAACAGGTCACGCACAAATTGAGCAGATTGCTGCCGCAATTGAGAAACGGCGCATTGAACTTAACAAGGATTCCGGCTTTGAGCGGCTCTATGCGCGTGTACCCAAATCAATACAAATCGAAGCTCCCAAAGGCAAGACATGGATCATCCGCCCGGCTGGCCAGGCGAAATATCGTTTCGTGCTAGTTCCTGATATTCCCATGACCCCCAATCCGAGCCTGAGCGAAACAAAAGTGCCTGATGCCACACCGGGGATTGTAACCAAGTACGCTTTCAACGATGAACAGGCCCGCCGTTTCTGAGTTCG
>PLAY01000160.1 GCA_003134375.1 Limisphaerales bacterium
CTGGATGGCCTTGCGAAAATTCTCAATTGCTTCATCAAACCGGCCCTGGGCGGCGAGGGCGATGCCCAGATTGTTCAGCGCTTCGGAGAAATCCGGATTGATCTGGATGGCCTTGTAATAGTTCTCAATTGCTTCATCAAACTTGCCCTGGGCGGCGAGGGCGTTGCCCAGCTCGACAAACGCTACAGAGAAATCCGGATTGATCTGGATGGCCTTGCGATAGTTCTCAATCGCTTCATCAAGCCGGCCCTTATCAGCGAGGATGATGCCCAGATTGAACAACGCTTCGAAGAAATTTGGATTAATCTGGATGGCCTTATGGTAGTGTTCCATTGCCTCTTCAATGCGTCCCTGCTTTTTAAGCAATAGACCCAGATCGGTGTGGACCATCCAGCAGTCGGGGTTTTTGGCCAGCGTGTCGCGCCAAAGAGTTTCCGTGTCCGTGTACGTCCCGGCCTGCCGCCACGTCAGGAGGGCGAGCACTGGCAGCACGATGGCGGCAAATCCATAAACCACCGCCGGCTTGCGTATAGATTCAGCCGCCTGAACCACCAATGCAGCCGCCAGCGCGATGATCCCGAGGGCGGACAGATAAACCCAGTGGTCCCACACAAATGAATAACGCATGCCATACGCGTTCATGAACCCCAGCACCGGAAACAGCGTCCCCACGAAAAAAAACAGCGCGGTCACCGGCCCGCGCCCAAGGCGGCCCCGGGCCAGCCAGAGCGCGAAAAGGGCGCCGATGGCGGTCGCCGACTGGAGCCATTGCCACCCCGAACCGGGGTTGGGTTGCCAGCGCGGGTAAACGAAGCAGAGGTTGGCCGGCCAAAACAGTTTGCCGAGGTAAAACCAGAACGCATGGCCGGCAACCAGGCAGCGTTGCGGGAAAGTCAGAGCAAAATCCGGGCCTTGGGCTCCCACATGGTTCTTCTCCAGCCAGGCGGTTACGGCACAAAGGCCAAGGGCCAGGGCGAAGAAGGGCAGGGTCGGCAACACGTCCGCCCACCACCGGATTTGGCCGCGTTGCCACCAGCCAATCAACAGAATGGCCGCCGGCAACGAAAAGGTCGTCGTCTTGGCCAGCAACGCACCTAAAAACAGGACAAAAGCCAGACCGTAAAAAAGCAACGGGTGACGGGTGTCGAGTGTCGAGTGACCCGTGAAACGTGATGCGTAATGCCCGCTTGCCGCGCCGGAGTCTGACGAAGGCGGGCCACCCGTCACACCTTCCGCGTAGCGCAGGTAAGCCAGAAGTGCGCCGAGGTAAAAGACCAACGAAAGCACATTCTTGCGTTCGGTGATCCAGGCAACGGATTCAACCATGACCGGATGCAGCGCGAAGAGGGCGCCGGCCAGCCAGGCGCCCGGCACCCGGAGGCGGAGCAACAACCGCCAGAAGAGCAACGCGGACAGGGCGTGCCACAGGACGTTCTCCACGTGGTAGGGAGTGGTCCAGAACTTCCAGAATTGATAATCCAGCCAGAAGGATGTGCCCGAGAGCGGATAATACTGTTGCAGGGCGGTGGGCTGGAACCAGATTGAGCGCAGACCGGAGGTGTCCTGAAACAGCGCTGACAAGTTCGTCGTCCACGAGTCATCGTCCCAGACGAAACTGCCGTGCAGTGCCGGCAGATAGGCCAGGACGACCAGGAGAACGATCAAGCCGCCCTGCCACACCGGCAGCATTCGTCCACGAAGGGACATCCATTCGGGGAAGGTCTTTTGTGACACATGATTTTTTTACCCGCAAAGGCCGGCCGAGGCAAGTTCCGCTGTAATCATTTGCCAGGCCGGCTTCGGCTGGATTAGCATCCGGGCATGAAACGTCTGTTTGCCCTGCTGATTTTGATATTGGCCGCGCTGTTGCCGCCAGCGCGCGCGCAGCAGGGGCCCGACGACCAATACATCGTCATTTACAGCCTGATGCAGCAGGCGGATACATTGGACAGCTCCGGTCAGCCGCGCCAGGCGCTGGCCCAATACGTCCAGGTGCAGGGCGAACTGCGAAAATTCCAGAATATTTACCCGGATTGGAACCCGAGAATTGTCAACTTCCGCTTGAATTATCTCATGGAAAAAATCGCCGAAGTGACGGCGAAACTTCCCGTGATCCCGCAAAACGGGACGCCGTCCCCGGCATTGCCGCCGCCGGGCGCGGCGGCGTCAACCGCCGCCGCCGATTTGGAGGCGCAGTTCGGCGCGTTGCATGAGCAGGTGCAAAAATTACAGGTGGACAACACGACGCTTCAAGCCAAGCTCCAGGAGGCGCTGGCGGCGCAACCGGCGGCCATTGATTCGCGCGAACTGACCCAGGCGCGGGAGAAAATCCGGTCGCTGATGAAGGAGAACGATTTGCTCAAGGTCAGCCTGGCGCAGGGAAAAGCCGGAACGGCAACTGGGCCGGCGGTTGCGGAATCGGACGCCTTGAAACTGGCGGAACTGGCCCTGGCCGAGGCGAATCAAAAATTGGCCGGGCAAACGGCGCGCGCCGACACACTGGCCCGGGAAAATCAGGCGCTGCAATCGCGCGTTCAGGCGTTGCTGGCCAGTCCCGATACGATTCAGGCGCTGCGCGAGGAAAATGCGCTGCTCAAAAAACAGATTGCCGATTTCAAACCGGCGGCGCCGGACCCGGCCGAGGCCGCCCGGCTGAATTCCGAACTGGCCGCGATGCGGAAGCAGATCACCGCATTGCAGGCGGCTTCCGCCGTGGGTTTTTTGGAAAAGTCGGCCCTGGAAAATCGCGTGCGGCAATTGCAGATCGCGGCGGTGAATTCCGCGCCGGTCCCGGCGCCCAACCAGGCGGAAAACGAGGCGCGCCTCCGGGCGTTGACGCAGGAGCGCAACGATTTGCTGGCGAAACTGGGCGAGGCGAACCAGGAACTTTATGGCCGCCGCAAACAGGACGCCGCGGCGCGAATCAACCTGTTGACCGATGAAGTGAACGCCTTGCGCGCGCGGCTGGCGGTGGACGAAGCGCAGGTCATCCCTTACACGCCGGAGGAACTGGCTTTGTTCAAGCCGTCCGCGCCGCAACTGGCCAATCGCAACCCGGAGAAAAAATCCATCAAGGAATTGCCCGGCGGCGCGGCCCAACTGGTGGCCGAGGCGCAAAATTATTTTTCCGCCCGGCAATACGACAAGGCGGAGGATGATTATCAGAAAATTTTGCAGCATGATGAAAACAACGGATTGGTGCTGGCCAACCTGGCGACGATTGAGATGGAGCAGGGCCGGCTCGACGATGCGGAAAAACACATCAAAGCCGCCGTCACTCAAAGTCCGGACGACCCCTACAATCTGGCCACACTGGGCCGCCTTGAATTTCTCCGCGAAAAATACGACGAAGCGCTCGACGCGTTGAGCCGGGCGGCGAAGCTGGATCCGCGAAATCCTGAAATTCAAAATTACCTCGGCGTCACGCTCAGTCACAAGGGCTTGCGCGCGCAGGCGGAAACGGCGTTGCGCAAGGCGATCCAACTCGACCCCAATTACGGGCCGGCGCACAACAATCTGGCGGTGATTTACATCAGCCAGTTGCCGCCCCTGGTGGAACTGTCGCGCTGGCATTATCAAAAGGCGCTCGACGCCGGCCAGCCGCATAATCCGGACCTGGAGAAAATGCTGGACGCGAAAAGCGCGCCGGCCAACCCGCAATAATCACTCATTACGTTTCACGTTTCACGTGTCACCTTGCCATGTTACGCCAGGCCTTCCACGAATTGACGATCCCGACCCGCGGCCGCGGGCTTTGCGAGTTCACGCCCGAAGTTGAATCGTGGGTGGATCAAAACCAGTTCCAGGACGGCCTGCTGACGATTCATTTGCAGCATACTTCGGCCTCGCTGCTGATTCAGGAAAACGCCGACCCGGACGTGCGGCGCGATCTGGAGGCGTTTTTCAAACGGCTGGTTCCCGACGGCGATCCGCTTTTTGTGCATACACTGGAAGGCGATGACGACATGCCTGCGCACATTCGCACGGCGCTGACGGCGGTCAACTTGAACCTTCCGGTGCGCGGCGGTCGGCTCGCCCTCGGCACCTGGCAGGGGATTTATGTGTGGGAACACCGCGTTCGCGGACACGCGCGCCGCGTCACCCTGCACTTCATCGGCGAATAATTGGAGCGCGGAGCATTGTACCGCCCGGACTGGAGCCGGCAACTGGTGGAGCAATGCTCCGCGCTCCGTTCGCTTCAGCCCGTCCCTCAGCGAAAAAACTCGCCAAGTGCGCCGTCGAATGGCAGGTTGCGGACAGCTTATGCAAGTTATCAAATTGTCGCGCTACCATGTTTTGTCGGCCCTGGTTTTCGCTTTGGCTTTCGTCGGGCATGGCGAAAACGTCACGAACAGTTTCGGTTTCACCGGCCCGGAAATCTTCCCGATTGACGATCAAATCAGCCTGCTGCACGCGGCGGATTTGGACGGTGACGGCTTGAACGACCTCATCGTCGCCAACAATCTGCGCTCAAAAATCAATTTGCTTTACAATCAAACGGGTAAAACCAACCGGGCCGCCGCCGCCAGGCCGCCGCGCAAACTCGAAATCAATGAACTGCCGCCCGACGCGCGTTTTCGCATAGATTCCATTCCCACCGACGAGCGCCTGGGCGCGATGGTGGTGACCGATCTCAACGGCGATGGCCGTCCCGACATCGCTTTTTACGGCGATGCGAGGGACCTCGAGGTGATTTACAATGAAGGCACCAATGGCTGGAGCGAGCCGAAACGCTGGCACATCGTGGACGGACAGTTGAACGCGAATGCGCTGGCGGCAGGCGATTTGAATGGGGATGGCCGGACCGACCTCGTTTTGCTCGGCGACAACGGCTCGCTGTATTTCCTGCCGCAACTGGCGGACCACACGCTCGGCGAGCCGCAAAAAATTCCGTGCTCGGGCACGCCCAAATCAGTGCAAATTGTGGATGTGGACGGCGATGGCCGGAACGATTTGCTACTGGTGGACTGGGACAGCCCGACACCGCTGCGGTTCCGGCTGCAAAACGCCGCCGGCCAGCTCGGGCCGGAAATTTATTTCAAAACCCCGCCCCTGCGCTCGTTTTGCGTGGATAATCTCGAAGGTGGCGGCAAAAATTACGTCGTGACCATTGCGCGGGATTCCGGCCGCGCGTCGGTTTCGCAATTCACGCGCCAGCCCGCTGGAATTCTGTCCGGCGCGTTCCGGTGCGGACAATTTCAAATTCTGCCGTTGAACAAGACGGACGCGGCGCAACGCGGCCTGCTTTGGGCCGATGTCAACGGCGACGGCCGTCCCGATTTGCTCGTGGCCGAGCCGGCCAGCGGCCAGCTTTCGGTTTATTTCCAGCAGCCGGACGGTTCGCTCGCCCCGCCCAAGACCTTTCCCACCCTGGCCGGTGTGAGCCAGCTCGCGGCGGCGGATTGGGATGGCGAAGGCCACCCAAGTATTTTTCTCCTGAGCCGCGACGAAAACGCGGTCGGCGTGGCGCAATTTGATAAAAACGGCCGGCTGCCGTTCCCAACGCTCATTCCGTTCGACGGCAAACCGCTCGTAATGGCCGTCGGCGCATTGAAGCCCGGCGCCAAGCCGTCGCTTTGCGTGATAGTGGACAAGGACGGCCGGCGTTCGCTGGTCACGCGCCTGGCGGATGGCAGGACGAAGACGCAAAAGCTCGGCGAGAATTTCAAATCCAATCCCACGGCGCTCGCCATCCAGGACGTGAACCAGGACGGACGGGCGGATTTGGTCGCGCTGATTCCGTATGAAAAAATCAAGGTGCTGCTGCAAAAATCCGGCGGGGATTTCGATGAGGTGGACGTTGACCCGCCCGGCGGCGCGATTGAGCAGCCATGGCTGGCGTCGGCGGACGTGGACGGCGACGGCAAACCGGAGTTGTTGCTGCCGCAGAAAAATTTCGTGCGCGCCGTCGTGCTCGAACAGGAAGTCAAAACCCCGGGTTCCACCAATCAACCGGACTGGGTTTTTCGCGTGAAGGACCAGATCAACGGCGCGGCGGGCGATTCGCGGATTGCCGGCGCCACGGTGGTGCGGAACGGCACGAACAACGTGCCGGCGATTTTCCTGCTTGATGCGGAGCACAAGCAGTTGACGTTGTGCGAACGCGATGCGGCGGGGGTGTGGCGGGTGTCCCGCAACGTGGAACTGCCGGTGTCGGATTTCGCCGGTTTGCAATCGGTTGCGCTTGGCGGTACGAATGTTCAGAGCGTGGCGTTTCTCGGCCAGAACGCCGTCGCCTGGATGCCCCTGGCGGGCGAGGTTTGGGAATTGACCGCGCTCGATGGCTATGACACGCCGGTCAAGGACGGGTATTTGAATGACGTGGTGGCGGGCGATTTGAGCGGCACCGGGCGCAAGGATTTGGTGTTTTTGGAAACGGCAAAAAATTATCTCGACCTCGTCAGCTTTGATTCACATCACAAGCTCGTCCCTTCCAATCGCTGGCAGGTGTTCGAGCAGCACACCTTCCGCGGACGCACCGACGCCCTGCCCGAACCGCGCGAGGCGCTCGTGACCGATGTCACCGGCGACAAAAAGAACGATCTGGTCGTTGTGGTGCATGACCGCATCCTGGTTTATCCGCAGGAATGACTTCGGAGGGCCGAGTTCCATCACCTGGGAGCGCCGGCGTACNNAGCCGGCGAGGACGCCGGCGCTCCCAGGACATTCAGTTCATCTGCGGCGGGCGCGGGGCGAAAATCTTAAAGGAAAAACCGTCCGCTGTGACCTTGCCGCTGGTGACGGAAAAATAAAAGTATTTGGAAACTTTGTCGTATTCCGGCAGCAGCGAAAAATCCAGCCAGCCACCGAAGATTTTTCCCGGCGAGGCAAAAGGCAGGGCGCTGAACGCATTGGCGCCGCTGGATGACGGGCTGTCCGTGGAACTGTTTTTCAAGGCGGTAAAAGCCACGCGCATGGTTTCACGCTGGTTTTGGTAGGCAAACAGGCCATTGCCCGCGCCGCCAAC
>PLAY01000023.1 GCA_003134375.1 Limisphaerales bacterium
TGTTTTGAAAACTACGCGACAAACAACCCTTCCAAGCTTGACCCTTTTCCGAGCGCGGCCATACTCACGGGAAATGTCAACCGACGACAATCACGATTCACCGGCTTTTGCAAGCGTCAGCTTTGAATGCCGCCCGGATTTTTCGGTGGAGCCCTGCTCTTTTGCGGCTGTAACCGGCCGCAATTCCTCCGCCGACCCACACAACCAATGACCCCTGAGAAAGACCCCAAGACTATCGCCGCGCAGCTCTGCGAGTTTGCGCGCACCAACTTCGTGCCCGAAGGCGCGAATTTCGATGAAAACAGCTCTCTGTCCCATGCCGGCATTGATTCCTTCGCCCTCGTCGAGCTGCTGCTTTTTTGCGAACGCAAGATCGGCGTCCGCGTGCCGGATTCGCACCTGACCGGCAACAATCTTACCTCGATGGCCACCCTGGCCAAGTGCATCGCCGAACTGGCCCGCAACAACCAACCGGCTTCCTGAACGGCCGGTCGCTGTCTATGTCCAACCTGCCCCGCCAGATTCGATTGGCCGCCGGCGACTACTTCATGCACGCCCAGGACCGCCGGATGCGCCGGGAAGGTCTGTCGGGCAACATCTGCTACATAGCCATGCGGCTGGGAAACGGTCTGGACGTGGAACGTCTGCGCCAGCGCATGGCGGCCTCGCCGGTGCTGGACTGGATTTCGCGCGTGCGGGTCGTTCGCTGGCTGCCGTTTTTTCCGCCGCTTTGGCGGACGGTGGCTGGTCCGCGGCAATTTTTTTTCGAGCACACGAATTCAAACGGCGCCTGGCCGGGGCCGTGGCCGGTGCCGGATTTCGTCGCGCAACACGAGTTGCACGCGGGTCGCGGTCCGGGGATTGCGTTTGATTTGGTGCGGCATGCCGACGGAACGCATCACCTGTTCATTTCGTGGAACCATGTTCTGCTTGATGCGCGCGGCATGGAGCTGCTGCTGGCTCATTTGGGCGCCAGTCCGGCAAACGGTGCGCCGTCGGTCGAGAATTTAATCAATCCGAAGCAACTCGGCTGGGATCTTCGCGGCTGGTGGCCCAACGTGAAGATGGCGCACGGCTCCGTGAAATGGCTGCACGAATCAGGCAAGGATCCGATCTTTACGCTCATGCCGCCGGGATCCACACGCCGCGCGCGCCGGAATCATTACCGCGTCGTCACTTTCACTGACCAGGAAGCCGCCCGGATTGATGCGCGTTGCCGGCAGTTCAATGCCGGTTTCCGGCGCAGTCATTTCTATCTCGCGTCTTCGCTCCGCGCGCTGCATGAGCTCGCGGTCCGCCGCGGCAATCAAACCGCCGCTTATCTGATCCCCGTACCGCACGACACCCGCCGGCGCGGCTCGAACGGTCCGATCTTTTCCAACCATCTTTCGATTCTGTTCTATCGCATCGAACCGCAGCAGGCGGGGAAGGTGAGCAGCATCATGGCTGAACTCGGGCGGCAGATGAGCGACCAGATTCGCGATCACTTCCCGCAATGCTGCATGGCGGCACTGGACATGTTCAAGCCGCTGCCGCTGGGTTTCTACGTTAATCATCTGGGAAAACCCACGCGCGGCAAGTTCGCCACGCTGTCGTTTTCCGATTCGGGTGAAACCTGCGCCGGCATGACCGAGCTGTTTGGCGGAAAGATTCTCGAAGTTGCGCATCTCGTTCCAACCTGGCGTCCGCCGGGGCTGACCGTGGTGTTCGTGAATTTCGGCGGCAAGCCTTCCGCGCTGTTGTCATGGGTGGATGATTGTGTGAGTGAAGCCGAAGTGAACGGTCTCGAGCAGGGGCTGCGCGCGGCTTTGCTGGAGGAGGATTTATCATGAAGGTCTTGTTGGTGGCGACAAACCGGGAACGTTCCCCGTATCCAGTGGCGCCGCTGGGCGCTTTGTGCGTGGCCGCCGCCGCCCGCGCAGCCGGTCACGCGGTGGAGTTCCTCGACATGGGGTTGGAGTCCAAACCTGAAGCCGCGCTGCAAAAGGCGGTGGGAAAAGGCGGATTCCAAGCCGTGGCGTTTGGCATTCGCAATCTGGACAACTGCTGGTCGTTCGCGCCGCGGTTGTATTTCGACGACGTACGGCAACTGGCCGAAACCGTCCGACGCTCCTTCAAAGGACCGTTAATCCTTGGCGGCACCGGCTTTTCCGTCTCGCCGCAGGGCTGGATGCAGCGGCTGGATGCCGATTGCGGGGTCATCGGTGAAGGCGAACGGGCTTTTCCAGAGGTTCTCGCGCGGCTGGAAACCGGACGTTCGCTGGAAGGGATTGATGGTGTCATTACTGCTTCGAAACATCAAATCTCCGCTGCCGTTGTTCTGCCCACCAAGACGGTCGAGCGGATGAACGAACTGCCTTCTCCGGCCCACGATCTTTGCGGCTACGCGCGCTACGTGAAGCAGGGCGGATTTGTCAGTGTGCAAACCAAACGCGGATGTCCTTTCAAATGCATCTACTGCATCTACCCGCAACTGGAGGGAAAGCGTTACCGCCTGCGTTCGCCGGAAGCGGTTGCCCAGGAAGTTGAGGACGTGGCGGTTCGCTCGAAGGTGCGCCAATTCTTTTTCGTGGACAGCGTTTTCAACGACCCGCACGGACATGCCCTGGCGATCTGCGCTGCGCTTCACCGCCGGAAGCTGCCCGTCCGTTGGTCGGCTTTTTGCAACCCGACCGGTTTCGATGCCGAACTCGCCCGCGCCATGAGGGAAGCCGGTTGCGAAGCGGTGGAATTCGGCCTGGACGTTGCCTCGGCCAAAATGCTCGCTGTGTTGCAAAAACCCTTCAATCAGGAAGACACCCGCATCGCCCTGCAGGCGGCGCATGATGCCGGCCTGCCGTTCGCGATTTATCTCCTGTTCGGCGGCCCGGGTGAAACGTGGGCTGACGTCGAGGAGACGCAAAACTTTTTGAGCGGCTGCGCTCCAGCCCATGCGGTTTTCGCCACCTACGGCATCCGTGTCTATGAAGGCACGCCGATGGCCCAGATTGCGTTGAGCGAAGGCCAGATCAAACCAGATCAGGATTTATTCGAGCCGGCCTATTACCTTTCACCCGCGCTGGCCGAGCAGACGACCGAGAAGCTGGACCGCATCGCGCGGCGATGCCCGGAGTGGACCTCGCCGGCGGACTGGCGCAAGCGGTCGGTGCAATGGGGCCAGAAACTGACCGTGATGCTGAATGTGCGGCCGCAATGGAAACACATCCGCTATTACGGCAAATACATGAGGTGATGAAATCCCCGCTGCTTTTCTTCCGATGAGTTCCACCCCCATCCATTGCGATGTGCTTGTCATCGGCGGCGGCGCGGCGGGCGTGGCAGCGGCTTCGGCGGCGGGACGCGCCGGGGCGCGCGCGGTATTGCTGGAACGCTATGGATTTCTAGGAGGACTCGCCACTGCGGCACAGGTCGGAACGATCTGCGGTCTTTATCTGCGGGATACGGCGGGGGCTGAAGCCGTGCCGGTCGCCGCAGGTTTTGCGCAGGAATTCGCTTCGCAATTGCAGCACATCACCGGATCGAAGCCCATTCAACTGCCCACGGGCTTGTGGGTGCTGCCGTATTCTCCTCCGGCCTTCGCGCGCGTGGCCGATGCGACCGTGAGCGCGTCAGGAAACATTAATGTGATCCTTCATGCGACGGTGTCGGCGGCGCGGGCTGAAGGCGCGCGGATCAACGAGGTTCGCGCCCTGGCTTGGAACGAGCCGCTGATCTTCGCGCCGAAAACCGTCGTGGATTGCACCGGCGAAGCCACAAGCGCTGCTCTAGCTGGCGCGAGTGTGGAGAACGGCGCCACCGATCAGGCGCCCGCTTTGGTTTTTGTTCTGGAGAATGTGGATCCCGGCCTGATCCAACGCGGCTTGATCGAGATGCGGCGCGAATTGCGCCGCGGTGTCGAGAGCGGCGCGTTGCCGGCGCTTTGCGAACGGCTCTCGTTCGTGCCCGGTACCGGTTCCAATGGCCGGCTTGCTCTTAAACTCAGCCTGGCCGCCGGCAGCGCGGATCTTCCGCTCTGGCAACAGGTCACCGCCTGGGAACGCCAGTCCCGCGCGTTGGTCGGGCAACTGCACCGATTCCTCGTCGCCAATGTCGCCGCGTGCCGGAACGCGCAGCTCGATTCCATCGCTCCGCAACTTGGCGTGCGGTCGGGCCGGCGCATTCAAGGCCGCGCCCGGCTGGCAGACGAAGATGTGTTGGGCGCGCGGAAGTTCGACCGCGGCATCGCCCGCGGTGCCTGGCCGATGGAACGTTGGGGCGCCGCCCCAAAACCGGAGATGACTTTTTTCGCCGAGCGTGACTACTATGACATCCTGCTGGACTGTCTGCGTCCGGTGGAGTTGGACAACACCTGGGTTGCGGGACGCTGCCTTTCCGCCGCGGCGGGAGCGATGACTTCCGCCCGCGTCATCGGCACGGCGCTGGCGACGGGTTGGGCGGCTGGAACCGCCGCCGCCTTCCAGGCCCAAGGCCGTCCGCTGGATGAAGCAGTGGCGGAAATCCGCCGGCAGATGAACCAATAAAAAACGAAGCACTCGAACTCAAACAACCTAGAACCTGATTTTTCGCCGATGAACGTTTACCAAACCCTCTCTCAAGCCGCCCGCCAATGGCCCGAACGGATCGCCATCATTGATGCCGCCGGCCCGATGGATTACCAATCTCTCTGGCACGAAATTGAATCCGTCCGCAGCCAGTTGGCCGCGTTGGGTGTGAGCGCCGGACAAGGCGTGGGCATGCAAGGCCGCAACGGACGCGCCTTCATCATCGGCGCGCTCGCAGCGCTCGGTTGCGGCGCGGTCGTGATGCCGATTCATCATCTGCTCAAGCCGGACGAAATGGCGTCCATGCTCGCGCGCGCGCCGCTATGCGTGATTCTCGACGACCTCACCGGCCGGGCTCAACCGGGTGAAATGACCTGCGAATTGAAAGTACCGGGCGGCGTCACGCTGCGTTACACGCGGCTGGCGGCGCCGCAGGTTCCGCTCGCGCCATGGGTTGAAGGCGCGGCGTTTCTGCGATTCACTTCGGGCACGACCGGCGCCGCCAAGGGTGTGATACTGACCCATGAATGCACGCTCGAACGCACGCGCGGCGCGAACCGCGGGTTGGGCCTCACGCAGGAAGACCGGGTGCTCTGGGTGTTGCCGATGTCTTATCACTTTTTCGCCACGATCCTCCTTTACCTTGAAGTTGGCTGCACCATTGTGGTCGGTCCTGATTACTTCGCCGACGCGATCCTGGACGCTGCCTGGAAGCATGAGGCCACGTTCCTTTACGTGACGCCGATGCACGTGCGCATGTTGACCGCCGAGAGTTCCGGGCGCGGCCTGCCGCCTTCGCTTCGCCGCGTGATGTCGGTGTCAAGCCGTCTTCATCCGCAAATCGCGAAGGACTTTCACGCCCGCTTCGGCGTGCCGGTCTCGCAGGGCTACGGCATCATTGAGGTGGGTGTGCCGCTCATGAATCTTCAGGACTCGGCGGAACATCCCGAAGCCGTGGGCCGGCCGTTGCCGGGCTACGAAGCTGTCATTCTCGACGATCAATTCCAACCCGTCGCCGACGGCCAGACCGGACAGCTTGGCTTGCGCGGTCCGGGTATGTTTGCCGGCTATCTCAATCCCCGGCGGCCGCGCGAAGAGGCGTTGTGCAACGGCTGGTTTCTGACCGGCGATCTGGCGCACCGGGATGACGCCGGGAGAATTATCATTGATGGACGGCTCAAGACGGTGATTGATGTGGCGGGCCACAAGGTTTTCCCCGAAGAAGTCGCGGGCGTCCTGGACCAGCACCCGGCGGTGCTGCGGTCGCGTGTTTTCACAAAACCACATCCGCAATTTGGCGAAGTCGTCCATGCCGAGGTGCAACTGCGCGACGGCCATTCCCCAGCCCTGGGCGAAGAGATTCTGGCATTCTGCCGGAAACGACTTTCAAGCCACAAGGTGCCGACCACGCTGGTGGTGGTTGGAGAAATTCCTCTGACTTCCAGCGGAAAAGTCCGCCACGGGTGAGATTCGCCAGATCGGCGAAGGGATTGTTTAAATCTGGGCAACCGGTTTGGAGTGGTTTTCCAGGAAGTGCCTCCGCCATTGTGCACGCGAAATCTTCCCTTGTCCATTGGCGCCGAGTGATTCCACGAACCACCATTCGCGCGGCACCTGCCAGCTCGGGAGCTTCTGCAATAGAAACTGCTTCAAGTCGTCCCGGGTGGTTTCCTGCTCAACCGTGACACACGCCACAATGAGATCAATCCGGTGTGCATCGCCGCCAGGCACGCCGAAGACGAGGCACTCGGTGACGGCTTTGTGCTCCCGCAAAGCTTGTTCGATGGTCGCCGGGGAAACCTTTCGTCCAGCAACATTGATGTGATCGCCCGTGCGACCGCGCAGAAGAATCTCTCCGTTTTTCAACTCGGCGAGATCGCAGGTCTGGAACACGCCCTTGGCCAGCGTCGCTTCCGGTTCCGGCCAGTAGGTCTCACCCACCGCGCGGCTGCGCACCAGCAGGACGCCGTCTGGGTTGGCCGAAACCTTCACGTTCTTCATTGGCTGGCCAACGGAAGCTTCATCAGTGCGCGGAACTTCCGTGGCATCGTAGGCGATGCCGCCGCACTCGGTTGAGCCGTAGAAATTGTGAATCTTGATTTCGTGCTGTTCGAAGACGGCGCGTTCCAGCGCCAAAGGCAGCGATGCACCGGCCGAAATGGCGAGGCGGACATTGTGGAGGATCGCGCCGGCTTTATGCCAGGCATGCCACAACGCCGGCACGCCGGCGAGCGTGACATCCCAGCGGGCTTTGGCCGCGCCGCGAAGAATTTCGGGCAACGGCGAGGGCGCGAGGAAAAGCGGAATCCCATGCAGCACCAGCGGCAGCACGAGGTTTGAAAACCCGTAGGAATACGCCATCGAAATCACGCCCAAGTTCGGCCATTCTGGACGCAGCCCCATGGTGGCCACAATGTTTTCGGCATCGGCGGCGAGTTGTTCCTCCGTGAAGGCGACGGTGCGCGGAGACCCAGTGGTGGCAGGCGTGGTCTTGAGATGACAGCAAAGCGCGGGCGGGGTGGAAACGGTGAGCGGTTGGTGGTGCGATTCGAGCGGGCACACCACGATGTTCCGGCGCCAGGCCCGCAGCACTGTGAAGACGAACTCGGGCGAATGGCTTTGCGGAAACACCATTCCGGGATGGCCGGACAGGGGGTTTTCGGCTTCGCGATCCAGTTGGGCAAAAGTCCAGGACTGTCCGGAACCCAGATCGCGCAGAGCGATTTCATTGCGCCTTTCCTGCGCGACTTTCTGCCAGCGTTCGTAAAGCATCCGTTCTTTCTTAAGCCAACTCCAGTTGCGGTTGCAAGTTCCTTCTTGCGAAGACTTGCGACGGTGGAGGCCGTTCACGCCTCCACCTGTTTAAAATTTGCTGCCTCCGCCAGCGGATGACTTTGACATTCACTCTTTTGGCGCGCGGGCCGATACTGGGATTGAAATTGTTGCGGCTTCCTGAACATCAAGTGCCAAAGCCATTCAGAACCGGGCTGAATCGAGCCGAACCAGTTTCGGAGCACCGGAGAGAACATCATCCCCGGCACCAATCGCGCCCAGGCCGGCCGGCCCGAAAAGACCGCGTCGTTGTTCAATCCTTCCGCCGCGCCATGAACAGATGAGTGAACAAACTGGCCGGCCGCTCGACCAATTGCCAACCGCCATCGTCCGGCCAAAGCGCCGAGAGTTCGCGACCTGCAAATCCGGCCCGGATGCTGATGGGGCCGTCATGACGGGTGATCGGGCCGCTGCCATTCATCCAGAGCAGGTGGCTGTAGACGTAGGTCCACCATACCCGGCGCGGTTCGAGGGCAATGACGACACGAGCAGATCGCGCCGCCAGGCAAAACAATTCGGCGAGTTGCTCCGCGCGGAGCTGGTGGAGAAATAGATTGCAGAGAATAACCCCGTTTGCCTTCGGTGGCGCCCGCCGCAGCCATTCAGTCGCGTCAGCCACCTCCGCCTGGATGCGCCAACCCAGGAGACTGAAGCGATTACGCATCAGCGGATCAAGTGCATCAAGCCGGTCAACCAGCGTTGCTTCCGCAGCCGGCCATTGCCTTCGCAGGCGACAGGCAACTCGCCAAAGAAAATGGCCATCGCCGGCGCCCAACTCGGTAATCTCAAGCGGGCGGTGGATGCTGAAGCCTTCTTGCAGAGTGCGGGCCATGATGCGAGGGTGCCTCAGCCAGGTGTTCCCCCGACGAAGGTCGCGGCGGGAACGCAAGGCACGGGGATCCTGCACTGGTAATTCGTCCAGCAATTCAGGTCCGACAACGCGTTCCGCAAGCATGTTTCGTAAGGGTCCCATCCGGAGCGCGGTCATTACACCTCAAGCAGAGCGCCTTGGCAACTGAATGCCTGGCGGTAGCGTTGCGTCGGTGTGGCGGTGCTGATTCCAATGACGAACATGAATAAATGGTAGCGTGCTTCATGTGAATACACCAGCTAATGCGTGACCCTTTGCGCAAACAAACCTCAATGTGTTAATCACCCTTGACTCAATCTCGCGACCAAATAAACTTGACTGTTGTTTCAATTGAATGGAGATAATGATGATCATTCTTTTGTGTCTGGTGTCTGGTATCAAATGATCTAAACGAACAAATTACTATAACATTATGAAAATATCAAAATTGTTGATGCGATTGGGTGTCGTTGTGATTTTCGTCGCGCTGGCCGCCTCTGCGGGTGCGGCGGTGCTCTATCCTGTGGTCGTGAACGGCCGATGGGGTTATGCGAACAAGGCGGGTGAAATCGTGACGAATCCACAATTTGACCGCGCCGGTTCATTTTCCGAAGGCCTTGCTGACGTACGCATCGGCCGATGGGGCTACGTGGACGTTTCGGGCAAGGTGGTCATCAGTCCGCAGTTCGACAAAGCTGCTGCCTTCAGCGACGGGCTGGCAGCGGTCAGGCTTGGCAGCGGCGGGCCCACCCCCTTCAATCCTTTCGGTGTTGGCGGCGGCGGTCGTTATGGCTATATCAATTCGGAAGGCAAATACGTCGTCAATCCGCAGTTCGACGACGCCGGAACGTTTGCCGGTGGCCTCGCGGCTGTCAAGTTGGGTGGCCATTGGGGCTTCATTGACAAGACCGGGAAAATGGTCATCAACCCGCAATTCGACGATGCCGGCGCGTTTTCCGAGGGACTTGCGGCGGTTAAAATGGCCGGTAAATTTGGCTACACCGACACCAGCGGGAAAACGGTCATCAATCCGCAGTTTGAAAAGGCGCAGCCATTTTCCGAAGGGCTCGCGGGAATCAGGAGCGGCGGCCACTGGGGGTTCGTTGACAAGACCGGGAAGATCACCATCAATGCGCAATTCGAAGACGTCGGCTCGTTCGTGAATGGACTCGCTCCGGCGCGCCTGAACAAACGCTGGGGCTACGTTGACAAGGCAGGGAAATTTGTGATCAATGCCCAATTTAACGAGGCCACCGCCTTCGCCGAGAACCTCGCCGCCGTGCGCTCGGCCAAGCAATGGGGCTTTATTGATAAGACCGGAAAGTCCGTCATCAACCCGCAGTTCGATGAGGTCAAGCCGTTCTCCCAGGGATTGGCGCAAGTTACCGTGGGCGGACGCATTGGCTACATTGACCCGGCAGGCAAATTCGTTTGGAAAACGAGCAAGTAAGCTTGAGCCGCCGGAGGTTTCGTCATGGCCGCCGTTGTGAAACGGCGGAAATTCAAGGCATGCCTGGCACGCCAATTCACATTGGCTAACGGTCAGGTTGCAAACCGTTGGTCAATTAAGCTTCGTTGAACCCGGCAGGAGAACGAACACCTGCCGGTTCTCTTTTCCCGGGGTGTCGCAATCCCGGCGACCCCTTTCGCCACCATCTCCACCAGCGAACTGTATCGGCCACCGGGCAAATGTGGCTGCTCCGCTTCCGGTTGATCACCTGAATCGGGACAAACTCCACGCGGCATTCCGCCGCCAGGAAGGCGAGCAACATCTCGGATTCCACCTCGAAGTGTTCCGTCTCCAGCGGCAGCCCGGCCCACGTTTCCAGGTGAATGAGACGGAAACCGCATTGGGTGTCGGGCAGATGCCGTCCCGCGCGTTGGGAAATCTTCCGGCTCATCCACCCGTTCACGCGCCGGCGCAGCCACGGGATTGCCGCGGCGTTATCCATGCGGTTGCCAACCACCAGCCGGGCGCCGGTTTCCTCCACGCAGCTCATGAAGCCCGGCAAATCGTCCGGCGCATGCTGTCCATCTCCGTCCAAGGTTAACACCCATTCAAAGCCATGCTTCAGAGCCAGAGACAAGCCGGTCTTGAGCGCCGTGCCCTTGCCAAGGTTTCGCTCGTGCCGCACCACTTCCGCGCCCGCCGTCCGGGCCAGCGCCGGGGTTTCGTCCGTCGAACCGTCGTCCACGACGATCACGACGGGCAGATGCCGGCGGATTGCGCTGACGAGGGGCGCAATGCTTGAACCTTCGTTGAAAGCAGGCACAACCGCCGCGCAATTTATGGATCCGATCACAGCTTCAGCTTGGAAAATATTCAGCCATGAATCGAGGCAAAACTCACTTGATGACTGGCAGATTTTCGTTCAGCGACATTATATTCTTGCCCGGTGTCCCCGGCTCAGAACATCCTTTCACCGCATGGCAACCCCAGTTTCAAATGACAGTGCGAACTCCACCCTGCGCCGGCGCAGGGTGGTCAGGTTTTGGACCATTAAGATCGTGGCGCTCGTGCTTTTCAGCGTGCTTTTGGGCGTTGCTTATGACTGGTCGGCGAAGCGGTATTACGGCCCGGATCGTGTTGCCGGATTTCATTCGGGCCTCATCCACGGAGCCATGATGCCCGCGGCATTACCGGCGCTGCTGATGGGGAATGACCTTCCGATTTACGCTCCCAACAACGTCGGGCGCGGCTACAACATCGGCTTCATTCTCGGAATCAATACCTGCGGAACGCTGTTCTTTGGCATCGCATTCTGGCGACCGCGAAACCTCTGATACCGTGGGAGTTTTGGAGTTCCTCGACATTTTCAATGGGTGATAGGGTGTGAAACAGATTAAGAGCTTATCCGTAAA
>PLAY01000195.1 GCA_003134375.1 Limisphaerales bacterium
AACTGAATCGTTCCGGCTAAGAAGCATCACATTATCAAACAACTTATGAAACACACAATTAAAAGCACGCCATTGTGGGCGGTTTTTGCGGCAGCATTATTGGTCACCGCCAGCGCCGCGCGAGCACAGATTTATACTTTACACGATGGGGAGTCCGGACCGCTTGACTTCGTCGCCGTTCAGGTTGTATCGGGTGACTATCTCGATACCACGGCTGCTTTTCGATATGACCCGGACTTATCGCCAATGCCTGGGTGGACCCAACAAAGCAGCGGCACCTCTGCCTATGCCACCTTCGCCAGCACAGATTCCATTGATTTCGATGTCGCTCTCATGGGCACCGATCAAACCGCCAACGCGAATCTTGTGCTCTATGGGTTCAGTGGCGATACCGAGGTCTTTCGTGAAACCATGGTCTTGGGACCGAATGACCCGAACAATGGCGGCGGGAACTCCTCTTGGAGCGGAGAATATCTGCCCACTGATTCGACCACTCGGGAGGAACTCATTGCTGCCGTCCCCGAACCGACGACGGCTGGCTGTTTCCTGCTGGGCTTGGGCGCCTTGGTTTGCTTCCAACGCTTTACCCAAAAGCGACGTTCCTGATCCAGCGTGACATTCAAAATGCAACAACATCCATTTGTTCTGTAAAAATGGGCACCGTATTGGGTCGGTTCAAAAATAAGCAACAAAATGGCAATTGTGTGAAAGAAAGAATTTTGGATTGGGAGTCGAGCCAGAAGTTGCTTCCCGCGATGGTCGAAAACAGAAGGTAAACATGAAAAAACTACAAATAGCAATATTAGCGATCAGTT
Organism: Limisphaerales bacterium; assembly: GCA_003134375.1. Taxonomy (GTDB): domain Bacteria; phylum Verrucomicrobiota; class Verrucomicrobiia; order Limisphaerales; family UBA11358; genus UBA11358. The sequence continues at coordinate 816 of PLAY01000195.1, forward strand.
TGGCCGGCGCAATGAGCGCCAGCGCGCAGGTAACCATCACCGTCGATGCGACCATGGCCCCGAACGGTTGGGGCTCGCCATCCTTCGATACTTGGGCTGCAAACGGTATTTACGCCATGGAAAACGGTTTGACTTCGTATGGCGTCGCCGGTCCTGCGCAATTCAATGTCACGACCAGCCCGTTGCCTGTCTCCGCCAACTTCGCGACTGGCTTCACCTCCTGGTTGGGGCAAGCGCCGGGGCCGTACGCAGGCGAGCTTGGTAATCGGGCCTCTTTTGTGGCCGTGATTAACGGTAATGGCAGCTTGATAAACATGAATAGCTTCGGCATGACCATGAGCAGTACCGACCCGGGAAATTTGCTTGGTTGGAGCTGGCCAAATAACAGTATTCTTCCGGATGACTGGACTTACGACGCTGGTGACATCGGACTCATTTTCAATAATGGCGTCAATACTGCCGGCGGATTCACGGTTGCCAACAGTGGCGATCCCGGGCAAATGGTCAATGAAATCATCAGCATAGGCGCAGGCAACGCTTACGCTAGTTACGACACACTCGCAACAGGCGATGACGACCCTAATCCTGGTGATACCGACCAACAAATCCTCAACTATGATATCGCGCAAATAGGTAGTTATGACTTCACCGGCACTTTCACCTACGGCGATGCCAGTGGTTCAGCCACCTTTGATTTCATCGCCGTTCCCGAGCCTACAACGGCCGGCTGTTTTCTGCTGGGCTTGGGTGCCTTGGTTTGTTTCCAACGCCTTGCCCAAAAGCGACGTTCCTGATCCAGCGTAACATTCAAAAGGCAACAACATCCATTTGTTCTGTAAAAATGGGCACCGTATTGGGTCGGTTCAAAAATAAGCAACAAAATGGCAATTGTGTGAAAGAAAGAATTTTGGATTGGGAGTCGAGCCAGAAGTCGCTTCCCCGATGGTCAAAATCAAGAAAGGAAACATGAAAAAAACATTAGTAGTACTTGCGATCCTGCTGGCTGCTGGTTTATCGCCCAGGATTTTCGGTTCGGTCGTGGTCTTGGGACCCAGTGATGCCGCTAACGGCCCCCCGCTCAACGGCAGCGCTGCCATTGATACCACAACCAGTGAGGCCATGATCGGCACAGGAGCATGGCAAGCCAACGGGACCGCAGCGTCTCAGTATTATCTTTATGCCAATGCCAACAGTTCTACCGAACTAGGTCTTGGTCAGCTCACGATCAGCGAGTTGAGCGGGCTCAACTTTTCCACCTATGAAACCGCGGCGCAAGCGGCCCAAGTCCCAAACTGGTATCTGATCGTTTACACTGCTCCTTACTCTGGCGGTGAAGCATCGTGGTATGGCAATCGCCTGATACTGGAGCCTTATCTCGCGAACAATTATACCCCGGCGGGCAACCAGTGGGTTACCTGGTCAACCGCGCCCGGGGCCAATCAATTGAGGATTGATGATAGTGGTCTTTCAGGGAACCAAGGATTCTACGGTCAGCCGACGTTGGCAAACATCCAAAGCGGCCCGGTTACTTGGAGTGCTTATTACACCGGCGCAAGTTCTACGCCTATTAATTACGGGAGCCAGAACATCGAGGGCATTGTATTATCAACGGGGTCAGCGTGGGCTGCCGGGTTCACTGGCTTGGTTGATGACGTTAACATCAACTCTACTACCCAGGGAAATGTGCAATTCGATCTCGAACCCGTTCCCGAGCCGACGACGGTCGGCTGTTTTCTGCTTGGCTTGGGTGCTTTGGCTTGTGGCCGGCACTTTTCCAAAAACCGACGTTCCCGATAAACCAGCGTGACATTCAAAAGGCAACAACATCCATTTGTTCTGTAAAAATGGGCACCGTATTGGGTCGGTTCAAAAATAAACAACAATGACAATCGTGTGAAAGAAAGAATTCTGGATTGGGCGTCGAGCCAGAAATCGCTTTCCGCGAAGATCAAAAACAGAAGGTAAACATGAAAAAACTACAAATAGCAATAATGGTGGCCAGTTTGGCCGTCGCAATGAGCGCCAGCGCACAAGTGGTCGTGGAACAAGGCGGGCTTCCTTTCACTCAACCATCCACCGACCTCTCTTGGGCCGACACAGAAACCACTTCGGTCAAAGCGGATATGGGGGGATATTCGGATCCTGGCGGCAGTTTCTCAATTGGCGGATCGGGCACCTACACAGTAACTGGCATCACCGTATGGGATGTGGTTGATAAGGCCTCTCAACAGGCCGAAACAACCGGGCTGTCTTTGCTGAATGCAAATGGCCAACAAATATCGACGGGTTACACTGCCACGCCTGCCACCTATGGGGACGGACTAGATTACAACCCAGGAAACCCCGACTATTATCCCCCAGCGACCCTCTACCAGGTGAATTTCACGGTTGACGTTCCTGTGAGCGCCGGATCGACGTACGATTTCTTTCTCGACGGACCGTATACATACAATAGCGGGCTGGCAGCAGATGGCCTTAATCCATATGCTGGTCCGTGGCTGCTGACCGCCAACTACGGGGGCCTAGACGCCATCCCTTGGCTGTTTAACGTCGGCGCTACAGATGGAACAACTCCCTATGTGGGGAATTGGGCCGATTACGGCGTCACCGGTGACGCGTATGTGCAAGTGCAAGTCGTTCCCGAACCCACGACGATGACGTTGTTGCTGCTGCCGTTTGGGGCAAGCTTGCTTCGGAAACTGCGCAAGAACCGCACGGCATAAAAGTTGATCAAGTCGGATTTTCGAATCTTTGTTCACCGATCAGGCCGGTCCTCGAAACCGGCCTGATTGTTTTGCGGAGCTTGACCGCTGCGCACACGTTCCGCGGCCCCGACGTGCCCGACCTGCCGTGACGAGCTAGTTCACGGATCGAGATGGTAGCGGCGGTTCATGTAGAGTTCGTCCGCCACCTGAAAAATGGCCTCGGCGTTTTTCTCCAGTTCCAAATCTTCCGGCACGGGCTGCGGGGTCAGCTCCAAATTCACGGCGTGCGGGTTGCCGGCATAAAATTCGACCGCCTTTTGCAGGCCCAGCACCACCATCCGGTCATGGGCGAACATCCCAATGTCACGGTTATGATTCAGCAAGGCATGGAATGTGTCCGGCGGATCGTGCAACAGGTCGCGTCCCAGAAACAGGGTTTCATAGGGGCGGCCAATCAGGCCGAGAATCGTCGGCGGCAAGTCAAGCGAGCAGCCGGTCGCGTGGAGGCGTTGGGGTTGTTGCGCGACCGCCGGGCCGAGGATCACGAACGGGATTTCGTAGGAAAAAATCGGAATGTCCTGGCTGCCATAAACCCGCGCGCCATGGTCGGCCACGACGACGAAAATGGTGTTCGTCCAAAATGCCTCCTGTTTCGCGGCCTTGAAAAATTGGCCGAGGCACCAGTCGGTGTATTTCACAACGTTGTCGCGCGTGCCATTCGGGTTTTCGGGAATGCGGCCCTGGGGATAGGTGTAAGGCTTGTGATTCGACACGGACAGGATGGTGGCGAAGAACGGTTTATTGGTCTGGCTCAAGGCGCGGAATTCCCGGATGGCGCCCGCGTATAAATCCTCGTCCGCCACGCCCCAGACGTTCGCGAACGACGGATTGGGAAAATCTTTTTCGTCCACGATCTGATCATAGCCGTTGGCGACCAGAAACGGTTTCATGTTGTCGAACATGGCGTGTCCGCCGTAGAGGAACATCGTGTTGTAGCTGTCGCGCTTGAGCACGCGCGCGATGGTCTCGACGTTTTCGGAGCGGTCGCGGTGGACAATCGCGTCGCCGGGCAGCGGTGGGAACGACGACAGCGCGCCTTCCATGCCGCGCACGGTGCGGTTGCCGGAGGCGTAAATATTGTCGAACAGCAAACCTTCCTGCGTGGCGAGCCGGTCCATTTCCGGCGTCAGCGTGTTCGTCCGGCCGAGGCAGCCCCAGAATTCCGAGCCGAGACTTTCTTCGAGCAAAATCACGACGTTCAGGCGCGGGCGGTTGGGATCGCCGGAAACTTTTCGCTCGACGCTGAAATTATCGCCGACAAAAGTCGCGTTGGTCGAGGCCAGCAGGCGATGCACACGCGCGTAGGCTTCGTCGCGCGGCAGGGTTTTGTAAAATGTGGGATAGTCGAGATTGCGCGTCCAGGCGGCGGCGAAAAAGGAAATGGCGCCGTTGTTGGCAATTTCATTGAGGGTGCGGTCTTCGCTGACATGCGGCGGGGTCAAATGGATCGTTTGGGTCAGGCCGGCAAACAAAATCAACGCGCCCGCGAACCAGAGAAACCGCGTTCCGATCCAGACCGCCTTGGTCCACATCGTTTTGAACCAACGTCCGGCCATCCACATCCAGACTGCGCCGATGAACAGGCAGCCGGCGATGACCGCCGGGACGGGATAGGCGTCCCAAATGTTGATGAACACCTCGCGCGGATAAATCAGATAGTCCACGGCGACGGGATTGAAGCGCGATTTGAATTCCGCGAAGAAATAAAATTCCGCCGCGAGCAAAAACACCTGGACGGCCCAAAGCAGCGTCATGAAAAACCGGAATCCGAGGCGGTGGATGAGCGACGCGAACGGGCGGTTGCCGACGATAAAGCACCAAAACAGCAGCGGCAGCATGAACCACAGCGCGGCGATGACGTCGCGGTAAAAACCGGCGGCAAAGGCCAGCAGAACGTTCCAAGGCGCGGCGGAAGGCGGGCCGAATTGCAGCAGCAACACGAGACGCAAAACGGTGAAGGCGGCCAGCAGCGACACAAAACAGAACACGAGGAAGCCATGGCGCGAGCGCGGTTTTTTCTGGAAACGCAATGCGGGACGCTGGTTCATCAATTTGGATTCTGGCAGGCGGAGGTTAAAGACGTTCAGTCGTTTGGCCAAGCCGGTTTTTGGCGGGCGTGGTTCAGATTTGACAGCGCGCGGTTTGTGCCCAGAATGTACTGCCGGTCTCGGTTGCCAGCGTAGCTCAGTTGGTTAGAGCGTGGGACTCATAAGCCCGAGGTCACTGGTTCGATTCCAGTCGCTGGCACCAGTCCACCAGTTAAGGATTTTTCG
>PLAY01000181.1 GCA_003134375.1 Limisphaerales bacterium
TGTTTTGCTCGCCCCGCGACAGGCGCGCTGCGCTGGGGTGACCGGTCTTCGCTGCGCTTCGACCCGGCAAGCGGGTGGCAAGTGACAAGTGGCGGGATATTCGGGAAAAGGCTAAATTCTGAAGGCTAAAGGCTAAAGGCTGAAGTGGAAGGTGAAACATCGAACATCGAACGCCCAACGCCGAACATCGAATCAAAATGAAGCCGGCGCGCACGGAGTGACGCGCCCTATCGGAAAGCAAGGCGGGACGGAGTTCGGAGTTCGAAGTTCGAGGTTTCCAAAGACCGGCTCGTCAGCGGCTCCTCTTGCAGTGTCAGCGGCTAATCTTCGAGTCCGAGCGGCTCGTCGGTGAATATACGAACATCAAGGCGTGGCCGCCCGATAGAATCGTCGCGGCAGATTCGTGGCCTGGAGGTCCAGGAACCGGAACCAGCCGTTGCTGGATGGATCGGCCGTGCCGAGCAGGCTCCAGTCGGTCAAATTCGTTGACGCCCACAGGGAATAAGGCGCATAGGTGTCGCCGGCGAATTTGACCTCGAACGAACCGGAAGCCTGCCGGTTGGCTGCCACCATCACCGGCCGCACCGTCGGAACCAAGTCGGATTGGAGGAGGTACACCTGGTTCTGGGAAGTGCTGAAAGCGATGCCTTTTGCTCCCCAGCGAATCAGGCTGAAGGGCGTGCCTTGGACTCCGGAGAGCGACTGGCTGCCGGCGGCCTGCAGGTTGGTGGAATTATAGGCATAAAGCGACCAGGCATTGGCTGAAGGGGAGGCAAGCGCAAAGATCCGGCCGGCCGCCAGATCCGGCTCGACAACCGTGCAAGCGGGCAATGAACCGGACACCACCAGCGTTTCGGGATTGAACACCTTGCCGCTGGGCGTGAAGATCAATCCCCCCTGATACTTCAGGAATTCACCGGTGTTCATCATGCCGGACTGGAAGTCCCATCCGCTGATACCCGACGCATCCACGGTCATCCGCACAAACGGCGATCCCGCGAAAACCCGGTGGCTGGACGAAGCCACCACCGTGCCCGGGTTGAGGGGCAGGCTCAACGCCTGGCTGCGCGGAACGCCGTCGTCGAAGATGATTATCTGCGCCACATCGTTCGGCGGGCATTCTCCCACCACGACCGAATGCGGGTTTCCCGGCAGCGCCGCGAGATCCGTCACGTAGTACTTTCGTCCCGAAAAGGAGCTGGTTCCCAACGACACCACCAAGTCCACCAGGTTGGATTGCAGATTGAACCGGCGGAGAACATTCGAGCCATTGCAGCCCAGATAAAGGAACTGACCGTCATCCGACAGGGCCATGCGCGACGGATCGTCACCCAGGAGATACGTCCCTTCAATCCGGCCCAGCGCCGGGTTGATCACCACCAGGCAGTTGGAATGGACGGGCGAGGTGGCCGCCCCGGTAACGTAGATGCGTTGGGCAAACGGGTTGTAAAGCAATCCGCCCGCCTTGATCCCCAACACCTGATTCGTCGGCGCCAAGACGTCAAAGGGGTTGCTGAGACCGGCGGCACCATTGGAACTGCAAGTCAGGCGCATGTTCGTGTCCGGATACCCGGCGGGAATGGCCACGGTTCCCGACCAGCTTCCGTTCGCAAAAGCCGGCGTGACTGCCGGCGACACCATCGCCGGGCCGTGATCGCCGGCGGCGCTCAAAATCACCGGACCATTGAAGTTGCTCAGGACCAGACCATTGAGGTCACGCGCGCTGATCGTTACGGAAAACGGCACCGCACAGGTTTGCGGCGACGAGATCGGCGTGCAGAGGAAGTGATCCACGACATAGACGCCCGCCCATTGCGAGAAAAGGCTTTCGCCATAGGCATTCACCGCCGTGATCACATAGAAATAAATGCCGCCGTTGCTGACGGTCGAATCGGTATAATTGGTGACGGTGAGGCCTGTCGCCAGATTGGTATAGGCTCCGCTGGAAGCGGGGGCGCGTTTCACATTGTAGGTTGCGGCTTTGGCCGCCGGACTCCAGGTCAACCTGGCCTGGCCACCTTGCAGGCTGGCGACGACATTGGCAGGCACAGCGGGCAGGCCGCTGGCCGGCGTGGCGGTTGGTTCTTCATATGCGCCGATGTCCACCGTGCCGCCCACGATGCGCAGGTTGCCGTCGCGGTCCACGGTGGAGCCGACGTACGAGTTGGTGCCGGCATTGACGCAGGGCGAATAGGTTTGGAGGTGCAGGTCGCCTCCGGCCTCGTTAACAAACAGCGGGGCGTTGGTGATGTTTCCGATGCCACCCGTGTCCGGCGTACAGCAATAGCTGAAGGTGCAACTGTAATTGTTTGAGCCGGTGATGGCGGTGTTGTCGTAGATGATACAGTTATAAAGGGCGCAACTGTAAGCGCCGCCGCCATTCTGGGCGAGGTTGCCTACGAGCGTGCAGTTGATCAGCGTGGCGTTCCAATAGGCGCCGCCGCCTTCGCCGTAACCTTCGTTTCCGCGCAGCACGCAGTTTACCAGCGTGCCGCCCGCGGCTCCGCCGCCGGCGTACCACCCGTAGTTGCCGGTCAGCGTGCAATTGGTCATCGTGCAGCCGGAAGCGCCGCCGCCGTTGAAGTCAGCCTGATTGTTCGAAAGGGTGCAGTTGTTGAGGATGGAGTTATAGGCACCGCCGCCGCTGGAACCGGCTCCGGTAACGCGATTGCCGGTGATGGTGCAGTTATACGCGGTGCAACCGGAAACGCCGCCGCCGACCGTGGCACCGCTGCCGTTGCAGAGGTTGTTGGTGATCAAGCAACCGATCAGGGTGCAACCGGAAGCGCCGGCGCCGCCGCCGGCGTTGGTCTCGGTGGTATTGCCCGACAACGTGCAATTGACCAACCAGCTGTTATACGCACCGCCACCGCTTCCGGGGTAGAGCACCTTGTTGCCGGTCAAGGTGCAGTTGCTCAAGGTACCGGACCAGGCTCCGGCGCCGTAGGCGGCCGAGCTGTTGACCAGCGTGCAGTCCCTGATCAAGGCGTTGGTGGATTCACACCACAATGCGCCGCCATTGCCAGCCCGGCCGTAGTGCAGGGTAAAACCCGTCAACACCGCCCCGTTGGTCAGATAGGCGCAGCGCATGATGTTAAGACCACGGAGAGTCGTCAAAGACGCGCCGAAAAGACTTTGCACCACGACCGGCTTGTTGATGGCGACGCGATTCGTCGTCCCATCACCGCTCACCCTGCTCCCGGCCAAATAATCTCCGGGTCCCACAATGATGGTGTCGCCTGCGGCGGCGACATCGACCGCATCCTGGATGGTCTGGGCCGCTGTGTCCCAGCTGACGTAGGGCGCAACCGGTTTGGTGTTGTTGACATCCACATAAAGCGTCGCCGCCAAACCCTGGCCGGCCTGAAGGATTAACGTGATTGCGACCAGATAAAAACTTTGTCGTTTCATGGTGCCTTTCTGAAGGGTTGGACGGTTATATCATGCCGGCCGCCAAAATTCAAGGGAAACCACTCTGATCGCAGTAATTTAGGAAGGGCCATGAATTGCAAGAGGTTAGTTTAAGGTTGGACGCCAATTGGAAACTCCGTTCCAATCATCCGTGACCTGAGACCAGAAGCACTGGACGGCAACACGGTTGAATATTTCGCCGTAAGCCGTAAACGTAAACGTAAACGGGTCCTGAGTATTGACACTAAATCACTTCTTCGGCCTTTGCTTTCCAGTTCGATACGGAATTTTGGATTCCGACAAGATCATCGGCGCGGTTTGGCCGCCTGTTTCAAAGGCAACGTGAACGGTTGCGCCCAGGGCCTCGGCCACGCGGCGTAACATGCTCAGGGAATGGCCTTCGTATGACGGTGATTCGAGCCGGCTGATCTGCTGCTGCGAGGTCTTGAGCTTGCGGGCGAGGTCGCGTTGGGTCAGGCCGGCCTTTTCCCGCAACGCCGCAATCTGCAACGCCACGTCCCATGCCTCGCCCGCCCGCGCAAACCGTCCCGCAAACGCCGGGTCCTTCAGTTGTTCTTCCAGATAAACGTCAAAATTGGTTTTCATGCAGACCTTCATTTAACCGCAAAGAGCGCAGAGATCTCTGCGTTCTTTGCGGTTATTTTCCTGTTCAGATAAAACTCTGGGGCAAACTCCATAAATATGCAACATCAAATTTGATGTGTAAGATAGCTGGGGTTTTTTAAGTTGTTTGCCCGATCCACTCAGATTGCGCGAATCGTAAACCGCACTGAAGTTTAGGCAACTGGAAAACGGTTGAGGGTCGAGAGTTAAAACGGCTCGTCAGGATCAGCCTTCGCTAAGGCTACGGCACGACAGCGCCTCGCCCCACCTTTGCGCTCTTTGTGGTTCAATCCCGGTCTGCCTTAAAGGCTAAAGTTCCGATTTTGTTTCAACCTTCAGCGTTCAGCCTTCAGCTTTTTTGTATGGGGTGAACACCCCATTGGTTACGCATTAAAACCATGCGATGCTGGTTCCAGCGGGCAAGTCCCGGTCGGGATAACCAATGACAACCAACGACAAACTGGTAGCGCTAATCCGCCTTCGGGATTTACTCTATTCCGGGGTGCAGCCAACCTTGCGGGAATGCGGATTTTCGGCGGAAATCATTCAAGGGCTGGTCAAAGAACAGTTGGTAAAATCAGGCGACCAAAAGCCTGGCAACTATGCCGACCGATGTGTCATTGAAGAAATCCTGCCCGCCGGGTATTCGTTTATCGCGCAGCAGCACGCACTCCGCGAGCGACACAACTTTAGCGAACTGAACTACGCCGAAGCTGGTTGATTCTGATCATTCCTTCCACAATAATCGTGTGGCCAGTGCCCGCACACGCTTCGTATAGTGTTGACCATGAAGCTGCAACAAGATCAGGTCTGGAAACGCGGCGAGGAATATTTTCGCATCCTGCACTTGGAGCGGCTGGAAGTGGAATACAAGTCCGTCAAGAGCCTCACCACCCGCGAAGGCACCCGCCACCACGTCAGCAAGAAGGATTTTTGCCGCCTGCTGAAAACCGCCCACCTGATGACGCTCGAAGAAATTCAGAAGTCCTGGTATCACTGACGCTGGGCGCATGGCGTGCTACCCATGCAGCATCATGGAAAGCGTAGCGCCGATCTCCGAATCGGCACGAACATGCGATTTCCTGCGAACCTTGCCGAATCAGAGTTCGGCGCTCTGGGACGTGCGTGGATGCGTCCACTGACATCTCCCGAAAAACGGGCCTCCTTACGTCGTCTTCTGCCTTTTTCAGACACGCTCTCAGACTTTCTTGTATAATTGGCGGATCTTTTTAAGCGCTTACAAAAATATTTGTTGACGAGTTCCGGTTGTGTGCTAGTATATTAGTATAATAATTAAATAGGATATAAATGTTTATGGCTGGCAACAGGTTGGATCAATGGCAAGTCGAGTATAATTCGGGTATCCCGGTTTACCGGCAGATCATCAACCATGTCTGTGCGACGGTGGCGACAGGCGTGTTCAAATCCGGGGACCAATTGCCAACCATCCGGGCGTTGAGCGAGCGCTTGAACGTGAATCCGAACACGGTGGCCAAGGCTTACCGCGAGCTTGAATTGAAGGGAATCATCGTCAGCGAACGCGGCAGCGGGTCCTTCATCCAAGCCCAGCCGCCCGCAACCACGCCCGCGCCAGGCGTCAGGGAGAAAAAAAACAAGTTCAAAAACCTTTATCACCGACTATTGGCGGACGCAGCCAGCAGCGGCCTGACCGAACGCGAATTATTAAGTTTCATCAAAGAAAGGAACACCTCAACACTATGATTACGAAATTCAAACAAAGCTGGCAGCTTTTCAAGGCGTCCATCACCGTCACCCTCCGATATCGCAAACTGCTCTGGTTTCCCGTCTTAACCACGTTTCTGACGGCATTCATCGCGCTTTTCTTTCTGTCGGCAATGGCGCTCCCGGTGGTTCTGCATCACACCGGTTACAATCTCAATCAAAAGCAACATTGGGTGGCCCTGAAGGACTATTACCTTCCTGCTCCGGCCATCCAACCTAAATCCCGTGACCCCGCCGCCGGGACGTCTGAAGCCCTGAACCTTCTGCTCACCGGCCGTTCCACTGCTGTGGACAAATCGGGCCAACCCGTCGCCGTGCACGGCTTCCCTTGGGGTTCGCTTTGTTTGCTTGCGATTTATTTTGTCTCGATGTTCCTGGCCACCTTTTTCAACGTCGCCTTTTACAGCGAAATCATCGCAGCCCTCAACGGCAAGGGAGTTTCTTTCCGCCGCGGTCTCAGCACGGCTCGCAGCCGATTGCCATCCATTCTCGCCTGGTCTCTTTTGGCCGGGCTGGTCGGATGGATCATTCGCACTATCGAGCAACGACTGCCGTTCGCCGCGCGGATTGTGACCGGACTAATCGGAATGGCCTGGAGCATTGCGGCGGTGTTTGCGATTCCGGTGATCATCCAGGAGCAACCCATGCACAACCCAATAAAAATTCTCCAGCAATCCGCGATGACGTTAAAGCGGACCTGGGGCGAAGGGCTAATCGGCTACCTTGGGTTTTCCGCTGGGAGCATGGTGATCTTTATGTGCTCGCTGCTGCCGTTGCTGTTGGCCGTTGGCGTTGCGCTGCTTATCAAGAGCATTTGGTTTATAGTCATTGCCGGAGTGATCTGGGTGTTCGGCCTGCTTTTCATGGCTTACGTTTCCAGTGTCGCCAGCCACGTTTACCGATGCGCCCTCTATCTTTATGCCGCCGAAGGCGTGGTGCCCGAACCTTACAACCAAGAGTTGCTGGACATGGCTTGGAAGGTCAAAAGGAAATAGAGAAACAGTGAAACCGTCGGAGGATATGTGAGCCATTGACTGGCATCTTGGCGCGGGTATGGTGCGGGATTCGTCTGGATAGAGAGTGGCCGTTAGCTTCCCGTGAATGTGAACGGGGCCTTGATTTTGAGATATTGACCAAATTTCACGCGGCGGCAACCGATGAATTCATACGAAGAACACGCTGCCCACGCTGCTGGTTTTTGAGTTGAATTACGTGCGGTGGATTGTCATGCCGGAGGCACCAATGCGCCTGTGCTGCGCCTACCGCCGCCAGCGGCGGGGCGGGCCTGACCGCTGATGATGTCCCGCCTGACCCGGGCGATGGGGTGAAAATGGATGGGCGGGCCGCTGCGGCCGGCCGTGATTCTGTCCCTGCGGGAAACGGCGTTCAGCTTCAACCAGTTGTCCCGGCGGCGCTGCGGCCGAGTAGTTGAAACCTTCCGCCCGCTTGCGGACGATGCCACGGCCGATGAATCGCTCCACCGTGCGCAATTCGTCCCGGTCCTCCGGCGTGACAAAGCTGATCGCGTCGCCCACCGCGTGCGCCCGGCCAGTGCGGCCGATGCGATGGACATAATCTTCCGAGTGCATCGGGAAATCGTAATTCACCACGTGCGAAATGCCGTCCACGTCAATGCCGCGCGCGGCGATGTCCGTGGCCACCAGCACGCGCACCGCGCCGGATTTGAAATCTTTCAGCGCCTTCAGCCGCTGGTTCTGCGAGCGGTTTGAATGCAGCGCCGCCGTCTTGATGCCCTTGCTTTCGAGGTTGCGGGCAATGCGATCGGCGCTGTGCTTCATGCGGGAGAAGACAAGCACCATGTCCATTTGCGGATCGCGCAGCAGATGCAACAGCAAGGCCGGCTTCAAATGCTTGGGCACTTCATAGACGAGTTGCGTGACCGTCTCGGCGGGGTTCGAGCGGCGGCCGATCTGGATCATTTTCGGCGAGCGCTGAAATTCGTGCGTGAGGGTTTCAATCTCGCGGGAGAGGGTGGCGCAGAACATCAGCGTCTGCCGCTGCTTCGGCAACTGTTGCACGATGCGCCGGATGTCCGGCAGGAAACCCATGTCGAGCATCCGGTCGGCTTCGTCGAGCACCAGGTATTGCAGCGCGGAAAAATCGGCGCACCGCCGGCCCATCAGGTCCAGCAACCGTCCCGGGCAGGCAATGACAATATCCGTCGCGGCCCGCAGCGCTCGGATTTGCGGTTGTTCGCCCACGCCGCCGAAGACCGTGGCGACGGCCAGCGGAAGTTGTTTCGCATAAGCTCGCATGTTTTCATCAATCTGCAGGACGAGTTCCCGCGTCGGCGCGATCACCAGCACCCGCGTGCCGCGGCGCCGCAGCAGAACGGATGGCGCCATGAGCCGGGTGAGAATGGGCAGGGCGAACGCCGCCGTTTTTCCCGTGCCGGTCTGCGCGATGCCGATGAGGTCGTGCCCCGCGAGAATTGGCGGGATGGCGGCGGTTTGAATCGGGGTCGGTTCGGTATAGCCGGCGTCCTGCACGGCGCGTAAAATTTTGGTGTCAAGGCCAAGGTTGCGAAAGGGCATGGTGTAAAAGGGGTTGGCGGTGGGCATGCACAGGCACGCTTTCAATTGGAAGCTTTGCGGTTGGCGTCCGGGGCGCGGCAGTCTCTACCGCAGCCGCCAGGTGATGCGCGCCTTGTTCAA
>PLAY01000157.1 GCA_003134375.1 Limisphaerales bacterium
TATGCCACCGCAGTCCCTTTGTGGCTATAGTATTATTTAATATGCTCTAAAACCGGCTCGCGAGGACGCTCGCCCCACCGTTGTCAGACCACAACGGAAGCGCTGAACATTTCCCTGGCAATAACTCCGTCGGATACTTTCGTCACCGAACCGGTCATCTGAATCGAGTAACCGTCGCCAATTTTGATTTCAATTTTCCCGCCGGGCATGTGGACGGAAATTTCGCGGTCGCACAGGCCGAGCCGGTGCGCCACCGCCGCCGCCGCGCTGCTGCTGCTGCCACTCGCCAGCGTGTAACCCGCGCCGCGCTCCCAGATTTCAATCTGGATGTTTTTCCGGTCGAGCACCTTCATGAACTGCACGTTGGTGCGATTCGGAAAACGCAGGTGCGTTTCCAGCAGCGGGCCGATCTGCCGGGCCAGGTCGGCGCTGATTTTTGGCAGCGGCAGCACGCAATGCGGATTACCCACGGTGGCCGCGCAAAAATTGAATCTCTCCCCGCGCAGGTGGATGGGTTCGTTGATGACTTCGCGGCGCGGACCAGCCACGGGAATTTCATCGCTCCAGAAACTGACCTTGCCCATCTCGACGCGCACGATTTTGCCGCGTTCCAGGACCGTGGCTTTCACCTCGCCGCCGGGCGTTTCGACCTCGAACTCATCCTTGCTGACCAGTTTCTTGTCCCACAGGTAACGCGAGAAGATACGCAGGCCGTTGCCGCTTTTCTCGGCCTCGCTGCCGTCGGGATTGAAAATGCGGAGCGCGAATTTTGCTTTTTTGGAGGGCAGGGGACCGAGCAAAATGCCGTCCGAGCCGATGCCGTAATTGCGATGGCAGATCGTTTTGATCTGCGCGGTCGTCAGCGGCGACGGCAGGTTCTTCGGGTCAATGACAAGGTAGTCATTGCCGAGTGCGTGATACTTGGTGAATGCCCAAAGCATGCCCAAAGCATAGCGGGTCGCGCGCCAGGCGCAAAACAGAATAGTGGCACAGGCCTCCGGCCGGTGTGCTTTAGAGCGGTTCCAACTTTGATGTAGCGCAGACATTCTTGTCTGCGGGTTTGCGGGACATTCTTGTCCCGTGTTTCATCCTCACGAAAGAGGCGACTGGAAAGNNCTACGTAATAACTGAAAATGCTTTAGCTTTTCAGTATGGCCTCGATTTTTTGAAGTTCATCGGTGCCAAGGGTCAGATTATTCAATGCGCCGACGGCATCTTCGATTTGCGCGACGTGGCTGGCGCCAACCAGCGCGGAGGTCATTCCCGGATGGCGCAGCACCCAGACCAGCGCCATTTGGGCGAGGGTCTGGCCGCGCGCCCGGGCCAGTTTGTCCAGCCGTTTTGCCTTGGCGACTTTGTCGGGGGTGACGTGTTCCGGCCGCAAAAAACCATTCGGTTTGGAGGCGCGCGAGCCTTTGGGAATGCCTTGAAGGTATTTGTCCGTCAACAATCCTTGCGCCAGCGGCGAGAACGCGATGCAGCCGAGCCCTTCCTGCGCGAGCGTCTCCAGCAGGCCGTCTTCAATCCAGCGGTTGAACATGTTGCAGGACGCCTGGTGAATGAGGCACGGTGTCCCGAGCGCGCGAAGAATTTGCGCGGCCTGGCGGGCTGGCTCCGGCTTATAATTGGAAATGCCCGCGTATAACGCCTTCCCGCTGCGCACGATGAAATCCAGCGCGCCCATCGTTTCCTCCAACGGCGTTTCCGGGTCGGGCCGGTGGGAATAAAAAATGTCCACGTAATCCAGTTTCAGGCGTTTCAAACTCTGGTCGAGGCTGGCGACCAGATATTTGCGCGAACCCCAGTCGCCATAAGGCCCCGGCCACATCGTATAGCCCGCCTTGGTGGAGATGATCAGTTCGTCGCGGTGGGGTTTCAAATCATTGCGGAAGATGCGCCCGAAAGTTTCCTCCGCCGAACCGGGCGGCGGTCCATAGTTATTTGCCAGGTCGAAATGCGTGATGCCCAGATCGAACGCGCGGCGCACCATCCTCCGGCCGTTTTCAAAGACGTCAACGCCGCCAAAGTTATGCCACAGCCCGAGCGAGACGGCGGGAAGCTTGAGACCGCTGCGACCGCTGCGATTGTAACGCATGCCTTGGTAACGGGAATCCGATGGCAGATATTTCATGGCGTTTTCTCGAACGGAGAATACCGGCGTGCGCGTGAAGCTCAACTCAAAACCTTGGTGTCTTTGTCCTTCCCTGGATCGCGTTTCGCTTCGTCCTCATGAAACTTATGGAGGAAGCGGTGAAATGCGGGGGCAAAAACAATTCCAATGCTCGTGATGAACGCCAGACCGCTGAACAGCGCGTAGCAACCGGCGAAAATTTTCCCGCCATCGGTTTGCAGCGACGACACCGGCCCCATCCCGGACAGAATCATGGCCGCATTAACGAAGGCGTCCACCCACGACATGGGTTCAAAGGCGCGGTAGCCAACCATGCCGATGCCAAGCGCGACCGCGACCACCAGCAGGGCCACCGCCGCGCTGCGCGCCATGCGCGCGTAAAATTGCCGGCGCGGCAGCAGCGGTTTTGAGCGATGCTCGAACATAGAAATCAGTTTACTTGGCCGTCTGCACGCTGCCGGTGATTTCCCGCACGTCCTTGAGGCCATGCTGCTGCATGAATTCGCGGAGGCCGGCAATCACCTGCAACGTCGTCTGCGGCTCGTAGAAATTCGCCGTGCCCACCGCCACGGCTGTCGCGCCCGCCATCATAAATTCGATGGCGTCCGCCGCGTTCTGGATGCCGCCCATGCCGATGATGGGAATCTTCACCACCTTCGCCGCTTCCCAGACCAGTTTGATGGCAATCGGCTTGATGCACGGACCGGTCAGACCACCCGTCCCGTTCGCCAGCTTCGGCTTGCGCGTCTCGATGTCAATCGCCATGGCCGGGTAACTGTTTGTAACCGCCAGCGCATCGCTGCCGGCTTCCTCCGCCGCCAGGGCGTAAGGCGCAATGCTCACCACATTCGGACTCAGCTTGGTGATGAGCGGCAGTTCCGTTATCTTCCGGCACGCGGCCACCACCTGCTTGAGCCGTTTGACGTCCGTCCCAAACTGCGCGCCGCCTTCCTTGATGTTCGGGCAGGACACATTGAGTTCCAGCGCACCGACGCCGCCCAGCGCGTCGAATCGCCGTGCCACCTCGGCGTATTCGTCAACCGTCTTGCCCCAGATGTTGATGATGGCGGGCACTTTCAATTTTTTGAGGAATGGCCAGTATTTCTTGATGAATCCGTCCACGCCCGGCCCTTGCAGGCCGATGGCATTCAGCATTCCGCTGGTGACTTCGGCAGTGCGCGGCGTGGGATTACCGCGAACCGGATGCAGCCGGATGCCTTTCACCACGACCGCGCCAAGCTGGTTCAGGTCGAGAAGCTGCGCGTATTCGACGCCGTAACCAAAGGTGCCGGACGCGACCATGACCGGGTTTTGCAATGTCAATTTGCCGATTTGGACGGAGAGATTCATGGCTGCTCCTCTAGGCTGGAGAACAAAGACGAACATCGAACGCTGAACATCGAACACTGAACATCGAACACTGAACATCGAATAAATCAGGGATGGCCGGTTGATTCAGAGTTCGATGTTCGATGTTCGATGTTCGATGTTTCCCCCGCATAAATTGATATTTCACTTCGTCACCTCCCAAACAATCTCTTTCGCCTCAAACACCGGCCCCTCGGTGCAGGTGCGCTGGTATTCCCAGCCGCCTTCGCGCTCATGCGCTTCGGCGCGCCTCGGGCCGTCGGCGGTCTTGACCGGAATCACGCACGTCAGGCAGACGCCCACGCCGCAGCACATGTGTTCGTCCATCGAAAGCTCCGCCGGCACTTTGAAATCATCGGCGATTTTGCCGACGGCTTTCAGCATTCCCGTCGGGCCGCAGGCAAACAACTTTCGTCCTTTCGTGCTGCGCTTCAATTCGGCGATGAGCGGCTGGGTGACGAGGCCTTTTTTGCCGTGGCTGCCGTCCTCGGTCGTCACGCGCACGTCCCAGCCGAGCGCCTGAAATTCTTTTTCACACAAAATGTCCACGCGCCGCCGGCCGCCGACGAACACGATCCCTTTCTGCGGCGAGCGTTGGGCCAGCAGATACATGGCGGCCATGCCGTAGCCGCCCGCAACGAGCAGGGGAGTCTCGCCGCCGCGTTTCGGCACGGTGAACCCGTGGCCGAGCGGCGCGATGACGCTGAGTTCCTCGCCGGCCTGCATTCGCGCGATGACTTCGGTGCCTTGGCCGACGGTTTTGTAGAGGATGGAAAACGTGTCGCCGGAAACCTGGAAGATGCTGAATGGCCGCCGGAGCAGCGCATCCTTCAGCGGCAGCACGCGGATATGGGCGAACTGGCCCGGTTGAATCAGCGGGGCAATCCGCGGCGTCCGCACGACGAGGCGGAAATAGGAATCGGTGTCGCGCTCGTTGGAAACAATCTGGACGGTTTGCTCAAGCATGGCCGGGTGCCAGCATGGTCGGGAGCGGCAAACCTGTCAACTTTGAGGTGCAAACGGGCACAGCTAACGGAGGACAGCTTGTTGCGCCATAGCGACTCGCCGCGTCATAGCGGAGTGAAGACGGGAGCGACGGCGAACGCTTCCAGCCTGTCTCCATTGTTGAATGTTGAGAATTGAGTGTTCGATGTTTTGGAGCGCCGGTCCCTGCCGTGCCGTTCCCTCAACCCTCAACCTTCAACCATCAACTTTCAACAGATTTGAACTGCAAAACCCATTGCCCCAAACCGTCCGGCGACGTAATCTCGCTGTGTCACGAAACCGAAGCGAACGGAACGCCGGCCTCCGGCCCGGCACGATTTCGGTTCCGGAAAAAAAACCAAAACGACCAGAACCAAAATTTAACCAAAATCATTTCGCGTAGCTTCGGCTGCGGGTCTCATCAGAAAACCGCTAATTTTCAAATGCAAAGAGACCGCGTCGAGCACGCGCCCAACCGGGCGCGGCTTGATGTCACTTCTTTGCATGGGCGCTTAGCGGTGCCTCTGATGAGGGTGCGTTGAGTTCGCGCCCTTTCTATTTGGAAATTGTCCCGTGGTTGGCAGTTGCGCGAGCAACCACGGCGACAACATGGCCACACTCGATTTCAAAGGGAAAGCGCTCGTCCAGAATTATCATCTCACGGTCAAGTATCACGAACTGGTGCCGAAAAAGGACAAGAGCCTCACGGACAAGGTGCGGCTGGATGACAATCTCATCATTCACGGCGACAACCTGAAGGCGTTGAAGGCGCTGTTGCCCACCTACGCCGGCAAGGTGAAGTGCATTTACATTGACCCGCCCTACAACACCGGCAACGAAGGCTGGGCTTACAACGACAACGTCAACTCGCCGATGATGCAGGAATGGCTCGGCAAAGCCGTGGATCGTGACGACCTCACGCGCCATGACAAATGGCTATGCATGATGTTGCCGCGTTTGAAGCTGTTAAGGGAATTGCTTCGAGATGACGGCGTAATTTTTGTTTCGATTGATAACAACGAGGCTCATCGTCTTTCCTGTCTGATGGATGAAATCTTTGGGGAAGAAAACTTTATTGCTACGATTATCTGGGAAAAGGCTGACAGCCCACGAATGGACGTTGAGTATTTTTCATCACGGCACGACAGCATAATTGCATTCGCTCGCAATCTGTCAGAGTTTCAAGTTAAACGAGAATTTTACGACGACGAAAACTTACCTGGCCACTACGACAAGACTGATGAAGATGAACGTGCCTACTATTTGAAGCCGCTTCGAGCAATGGGCGGCCAAGGTGAAACTCGTGAGGCCCGCCCAAATCTTTATTTTGCACTCGTCGCACCAGATGGAAGAAAAGTTTTTCCACACCTTCAGGATGGCACAGATGGAGCATGGCGATGGGGCAAGGAGAAAATCGAAAAGGAGAAGAAGCGGATTGAGTGGCGTGAAGGTTCGGAAGGATGGACACCATATTTCCGAATTTATGCTGATATGTCGAAAGGCGTTCCGCCCGAAACAGTTTTTCATCACGAAGAAGTCGGCAGTAGTCGAACTTCAAGAAAAGAATTTAAGGAGGTCTTTCCTGACGGCCCAACATTTGATACGCCAAAGCCTCTTGGTTTGTTAGCAAAGCTGCTCCAAATTGCGGCTGACAAGGATTCGATAATTCTCGATTCGTTTGGCGGCTCGCCGAGGATGGCTTGAACAGCGAGGAGCAAAGTGTGGCGTGGTATTTCGAGAAGCAGGGTCAGTTGCTTTGGTGGTATCGAAACCTTTCGCGGCAGGATTACCGTCTGCAAGGGTGGCGCAAGAATGGGATTTATCCAGACTTCATTGTTTCGCGCACCAGCCCCGCCGATAAAACCGACTTCGACAAAGTATTCGTCGTTGAATCCAAAGGCATCCATCTGAAAAACGATGACACGGATTACAAAAAGCAGGTCTTCAAACTTTGCAACAAGCTGGCAGAACAAAAAAGCTGGACGGAGCTGGGCTTGGAATTTCCAGAACGTAAAATTGTGTTTGAGTTGGTGTTTGGCGACGAGTGGCAGAAGGTGCTGAATAGGTTGCTGAAATGAGACAGGCTGGAAGCACTGTCCTACGTTATTAGCGTCCATCAGCGTTTATCAGCGGTCAAAAATCTTTGCGACCCTCTGCGTTGAAAATGAATTTGGGTCCGCCGGGCCGGGCCGATTTGGAAATCGGCGCTCCAATCTGGATCAGAGACAGGCTGGAAGCGCTGTCCTACGTTATCAGCGTTCACCCGCCGTCGCTACGCTTCCGCCTTCATCTGATTTCGGCGAGACAGGTTGGCGCGGCAGGTCAGCGGTCAAAAATCTTTCCCTAAGCATGGCCGGCGTCCTTCATGGCGTTGGGTGAAGCGTCCATGCTGGGCTGTGGCTGGCCGTCAACCCGACCTTGGCGTTGAGCCTTGGCGCGTTCGCGGATTTTACGATAGGTGGCGAAGGCGAGCAGCGGCCAGGCGTTGCGATACATGTCGTATTTCAAATAGAACACCTTCGGGAAACCCGTGCCGGTGATTTCTTTTTCCGTCCAGGAACCGTCGGGATTTTGCCGGCGGATCAAATACTCGATGCCACGTTTGAGCGCGGAATTGTCCGGGTCGCCGAAGGCGCACAAACCCATGACGGCCCACGCGGTTTGCGACGCGGTGCTGGGACCGCGGCCCTTGAAGACGGGATCGTCGTAGGTGTTGCAACGTTCGCCCCAGCCGCCGTCCTTGTGCTGGACGCTTTCCAGCCAGGCGCGCGCCTTGAGCAGCCACGGTTGTTGCATGTCAATGTTCATTGCGCGCAACCCGCGCAGCACCTGCCAGGTGCCGTAAATGTAATTCACGCCCCAACGGCCATACCAGGAACCATCCTCTTCCTGCTGCTCGCGGAGGTAAACCAGCGCGTCGCGGATCTGGGGATGGTTTGTGCTCCAGCCTTCGTAGCCGAGCAATTCCAAAATGCGCGCGGTGATGTCGGCGCATTCGGGGTCGAGCATGGCGTTGTGGTCGGCGAACGGGACCTTTTCCAGGACGTTCTTCGTGCAATCCTTGTCGAATGCCGCCCAGCCGCCGTCCCGGCATTGGAACGTCATCATCCACTTCAGCCCGCGCTGGAAACATTCGTCGCGCTTTTTCGGGTTGTCCGTCGGGATTTTGCGGAGCGCGAGCAGCACCATCGCCGTGTCGTCCACGTCGGGATTCCATTGGTTGTTGAATTCGAAGACCCAGCCGCTCGGTTCGATCCCGCCGGGCGGGACCGGATTTTTGTGGATCCAGTCGCCGCGAAAACGGATTTCCTTTGCCATCAACCATTCCACGGACCGTTTCAACGCCGGATGATTTTCCGGGATGCCGGATTCATGCAGGCAGATGGCGACGATGGCCGTGTCCCAGACCGGCGAGAAACACGGTTCGATGCGCACGGCGTGCTCGGTTTCGTGCTCCAATTTTTTCAACTCGTGCACGGCGCGGACGACTTGCGGGTGGTCGTCCGGATAGCCGAGCGCCTTGAGGGCGATGAGCGAATTGAGCATCGCCGGGAAAATCGCGGCCAGCCCGTCCGAGCCTTCAAAACGTTCCAGCATCCATTGTTCGGCGATTTTCAGCGCGTGTTTGCGGAAGGGATGAATGTTGTGTTCGGCGAACCATTCGGCCAGTTTGTGCAGGCGATCCAGCCACAGGAAAAAATTGCGCCATGAAATCGTCTCCGGGTCGGGCGCGAGCGCGAGATCGCGTTCGTGGATGCCTTCGGGATAAAGCTCATCCAAATCCACCTTGACCGGTCGGATGGGTTTGAAATGGTTGATGATGGCCAGCGGCACGAGCATGGCGCGCGACCAGTTGCTCATCTCCCAGAAATACACGTGAAACCATTTGCCGAGGGGCATCACTTCACAGGGGATGGTCGGGACGTATTCCCAGGGAAACAGTCCGAGCAGCGCGAGGTACAATTTGGAAAACGTGTTCATCCGCGGCACGCCGCCGAGGTGGAGCGCCATTTCGCGCGCCTTCAGCATGCGCGGGTCGGTGACGGGCACGCCGGCGAGTTTGAGCGCGAGGTAGGCCTTGATGGTGGCGTTTACGTCCGACGGACCGCCGTAATAAATGTTCCAGCCGCCGTCGGACAATTGCATGGAGAAGATGTGATTGACCGCCTTGCGCTGCCATTCCTTGTCCACCTTGCCGTTCCAATGATGATAGGCCACCGTATCCGAGACGATCGTGGAATCCACCATCAATTCGCCGATCCAGTAGCCTTCCGGTTTCTGCAACCGGAACAGATTTCCCTCCGCCCGCAGAATAGCGGTTTCCAAATCCCGGGCAAAATCCGTTGGCAAACGGGTTGCCGGAGACGACTGTGCCGGTTGAACCCTTGAACTGCTTTCAATCACACGCATACTCTGCGAATTTGCGCCCAAACTGTAAAGATTTTACTGCCGGCTGACGCGGACTCGGCGGTCCGCGCTCCAGGCCTTTGGGCAACACACCCTGCACGACAAGCCGGTTGCATCGTTTCGGAAGGAACGCCGGATTCATCCGGCAGGACATGTAACACGCATCTGCTGCCGTCCCGCTCTGAGCGGGACGGCGTTCCCATCGCAGCGCCCGAGGACGCGCGGTTCAGCCGGGCTTCGCTTTTGTTGTGGACAAGTCCGGTCAACTTCAATAATTCAAAGACAGCGTTTGATTTAAGAAGCGGCAATATAACTTATGAGCTACAAGATTGCTCGTTACGGCTGGCTGCCCGACTTGCCGGATGAGCGCGACCATTTTTACGCCGCACCGGTGGAACTGGCTGGCGCATTGCCGGCCAAAGTTGACCTTCGCCCGCAATGCCCGCCGGTTTATGACCAGGGCCAGCTCGGCAGTTGCACCGCCAATGCCATTGCGGCGGCCATCGAGTTCGACCGGATGAAACAGAAGCTGGCCAACTTCACGCCGGCACGCCTGTTCATTTATTACAACGAGCGCGCCATCGAACACACGATTGATTCCGACAGCGGCGCGCAAATTCGCGATGGCATCAAGAGCGTGGGCAAGCAGGGCGATTGTCCGGAAACCGAGTGGCCCTATGTCATCGCCCGGTTCAAAACCAGGCCGGCGCCACAATGCTATGCTGACGCGCTGAAATACCGGGCCATTTTGTATCAGCGCCTGACGCCGATTCTCAGCCAGCTCAAGGGCTGCCTCGCGTCGGGCTATCCGTTTGTGTTCGGATTCACGGTTTACGAAAGTTTTGAAAGCGCGCAAGTGGCCCGGACCGGGCACGCGTCGCTGCCGAAATCCGGCGAGCGGGCCATTGGCGGCCATGCCGTTGCCGGCGTCGGTTATAACGATGCCCGGCAGTGGTTCGTCGTTCGCAACTCCTGGGGCGGCAAATGGGGCATGAAGGGTTATTTTACCTTGCCTTACGCGTATATGACCGACGATAATCTGGCCAGCGACTTCTGGACAATCCGTGTGGTTCAATGATAAGCAATTTAACCTGATAAAAACCCGATAAAAAAATATGACTCTCACAAAACGTGACTTGGTTGTTCGCATCAGCAATGAAACCGGCCTCGTCCAGCAGCAGGTGTTCGACGTGGTGCAAAAAACGCTCGACTACATTGCCGAGGCGCTCGCCAAGGGCGACAAGGTGGAATTGCGCAACTTCGGCGTCTTCGAAATCAAAATCCGCAAGGCCCGGGTCGGCCGCAATCCCAATGCGCCGGAAACCGACGTGCCGATTCCGGCGCGGGCGATGGTAAAATTCAAGGCCGGCAAGGAAATGCGGGCCGAAGTGCTCAAGCTCACGCCCCAGAAATTGGCGCCGCAAACTTAAACGGGAATAAGCCGTCTGGAGTGCGCCCGTCCCCGGGCGCAGCGACGTAAGAACGCTTCCGGGCGTAGTTTCGGTAATGACGTGATCGGTTACCCAATGACGAGCCTCCTTCCGTAACAACGGCTGCTGGTGTTTCCCCGTGCAGCAGGGTTTGGAACGTTGCTGCGCCCGGGGACGGGCGCACCCCGGTCGAGCTTCCTGCTTTCCTAATTAAAAAATTTCTCTTACCATCCCGGGCATGGAACGATTACCCGGATTCCGCGATTTTTATCCCGAACCGCTTCCGCATTCCGATGTCGGGAGTGCCGACGCCCGCCAGTTCATTTTCGACAAATGGCGCGCGACCGCCCGCCGCTACGGCTTTCGCGAATACGACGGCCCGCCGCTGGAACCGCTCGATCTCTTTACCACCAAGAGCGGCGAAGAAATCGTCGGCCAGCTCTACAACTTCACTGACAAGGGTAAACGCGCCATCGCTTTGCGCCCGGAAATGACGCCCACGCTCGCGCGCATGGTCGCCGCGCACGAGCGCAATTACAAAAAGCCCATCAAGTGGTTCGCCATCCCGCAATTGTTCCGCTACGAACGCCAGCAGAAAGGCCGGTTGCGCGAACACTTTCAGTTCAATGCCGATCTCATCGGCGAGACCGACCCGGCGGCGGATGCCGAGTTGATTGCGCTGCTCATTGACACGCTGCGGTCGTTCGGACTGACCGAATCGGATTTTGTCATCCGCCTGAGCAGCCGCAATGCGTGGTCGGATTTCTTCAAGCAGGGCAGGGGAGATGCCGCGCACGAATACGAATTTTACCAGGCGATTGACAAACTGGAGCGCGCGTCGCCGGAAGAGAACGAACAGAAACTCACGGCGCTGGGTTTCTCGCTCGACGCGGTGAACACGTTCATCAAGTCGGGCAAACCGACGGCGGAGTTGCAGAGCATCCTGGACAATCTCGCCGCGCGCGGCCTGCGCGATTTTGTAAAGGTGGATTATCACGTCATCCGGGGGCTGGCGTACTACACCGGCACGGTGTTCGAGGCGTTCGATGCCAAGGGCGAGTTTCGCGCCATCGCGGGCGGCGGACGCTATGACAACCTCGTCAAGCTCATCAGCGGCGGCAAGGTGAATCTGCCCGCGCTCGGTTTCGGCATGGGCGACGTGGTGCTGCTGGAACTGCTCAAAGCGCGCGGGCTGCTGCCGAAATTCGACGCGAACGTGGACGTTTTTATTTTGATCGAAGACGAAAATCTCCGCGCCCCTTCGCTTAAACTCGTGCAGGACTTGCGCGCGGCGGGATACGCCGTCGAGTATTCGCTCACGCCCGCGAAATCGGACAAACAATTCAAACGCGCGCAGGAATTGAAAACCACGTTCACCGCGAAGTTCGAGAGCGACGCCTATGTGCGCATCCGCAACCTGAAGTCACGCGAGGAAATCGTCGCCGGCGCGAACGACGTGGCGAATCATCTGGGGTGAAGGAATTGCCCACCATTTACCTTATCGCGGGTTGCAATGGCGCAGGCAAGACCACGTTTGCGAAACAATTCCTTCCGCACGAGGCCAAATGCCTAAACTTCCTGAACGCTGATTTAATTGCGCAGGGATTATCGCCACTGAACACCAGAGCGGCGGCCATCAAAGCTGGCCTGTTGTTGCTCGTTGAATTTCGCGCGTTCGTTGCCAGACGGGAAACTTTTGCTTTTAAAAGCACGTTGAGCGGTACAACTCACATCGGTCTGTTGCAACGCGCCATACGCGCAGGCTTTCGGATTCATCTTCATTATCTTTGGCTGCCCAACCTGACGATTGCTATTGCCCGCGTGCATGAACGCGTGAAGAAAGGCGGACATGGTGTTCCGCTAGCCGACATCCGCAGGCGTTTTGGCCGCAGCTTGAACATTTTGTCCGTGACTACGCGCCGCTGGCCGATCGCTGGGCGGTTTGGGACAATCAATATATTCCACCGCGTTTGATGGCCGAATCCGGGACTTGTCCTGCAAGCCAACTTAAAGTTATATTACAAATGCCATGAAGAATGGAAACGGACATCACAAGAAAGATGATTTCATCGCGCCGGCGCGCCGGGCGTTTCGCCGTGTGGCCCGCCAGGTCCGCGCGGAAAATGCAAAACTCGGGTTGCCGCTGGTGCTCGGAGAAAACGGCCATTTGCGCCTGGTTCGCGCCCGATAATCTGCGATGAGGTCTTTCGTGGCGCCAACGGCGCAGCGAATTACGCGGGTTGAAATGCTCAAAAGCCATTGCCAGAACTCAATTAGTCAACGTGCCTGCTAATCGTCTCGCCGTCATCGCCGGTGACATCACGCAGCAGCGCGTACAGGCGATTGTGAATGCGGCCAACACGTCGTTGCTCGGCGGGGGTGGCGTGGATGGCGCCATTCATCGCGCCGCCGGGCCGGAATTGCTGGCGGAATGCCGCACCCTCGGCGGTTGCGCGACGGGTCAGGCCAAAACCACCCGGGGCTGCAAACTTCCAGCCAGGTGGGTCATTCACACCGTCGGCCCGGTCTGGCACGACGGCCACCACGGCGAGGACGACCTGCTTGCGAGTTGCTATCGGAGTTGTTTTGCGCTCATCGTCCAGCACGGCATCAAGACCGTGGCGTTTCCGTCCATCAGCACCGGCGCGTATGGTTTTCCGATGGACCGCGCGGCGCGGATTGCCGTGCGCGAGACAAAACAGTTTTTGGAACGGAACCAATCGGTGGAGCAGGTGATATTGGTTTGCTTCGGCACGAGTGCCCTGGAGATTCATCAAGCGGCGTTGGCGGACGCGGAGTTGCTTTAGCGTTGGGCTTGTGGCCCAAATTTTCGAGCCGCTGACTCGTGTCCGTCTGAGCTGGCACATGGCGTGAAAAGGTAACGTTGTGAGAATTGAAATTGAATACTTTTCCCGTGACGTCAGCGGATTTGTTCTGTCAATAATTTACATGAAACGCAGCCTGAGGCCGAATTTCGGTCTGTGATTGCTCAATTACCCAACATGATTGCTTTGAATGTTACGGTGGCTCTGGTGTCGGTTTTAGCTTTGGTCCTTAACGCGTCTCCCCGGGCCGAAGCCGCCGAAGGAACGGGCGAGTCCGCCACGAAACCGGCAAAGACGTTCACTGTCCACGTCACTACGCCCAACGGCAAACCGGTGCCTGATGTGACGGTGGTCTGTATTGACTCTTCCACCAACGCCACCCTGACAGGCACAACCATCAAAGGCGGCGGCAAACGGCTGCAAACGGATGCGGCCGGTCAGTTTACTGTTCCGTCAGCGGAGGAGAACATCTTTCTGGTGATCGCGAATGAAAAAGGTTTCAGCTTATCGCAGACCGATGATCTGACAAACCATCCGACGATGGTCGTGCGGCCCTGGGGCCGCGTCGAGGGCGTCAGAATGAACCGGAATCGTCCCCTGGCCGGTCAACGTCTCCGGTGCAAACTCAGTTGGATGTGCATTCAAGATTTATGCCCGCCGTTTATATTCAATTTGTTCCGGCAAGCAGACGAAGCCACGACCGATGCACGAGGCCGTTTCGTTTTTGAGCATGTTCCCCCCATGGAAGTCGGCTTCTCGGAAGTCCATGGACATCCGCCTAATGTATGGTTCAGCCTCCTCCATCCTGTGGAAGTAAAACCGGGTGAAACGACGCGCGTAACAATTGAGACCCAGGGACGGACAGTCGTCGGCCACATCGAGCGGGGTGCCGGATTGGCCAATAACATCGATCTATCATCTTGTGAGGGCAACCTTTGGTCAGGCATGGATGTGAACAAATTCATGCCCAGACCACCCAGGGAAATTGACACGATTGAGAAGAGGACCAAATTCCACCAAGCCTGGCGTAATACAGATGCCGGGCGCCAATATGTCAAAGCCGTCACAAGTTGTCTATTCGAGTTTCATGCGGACGGTTCCTTCATCGGGGAAATGTGCGAGCCGGGCGAATATTGGATGAATGCCAAGATTAGGGGGAATCCGGAGAAAGTGGTGGCCGAGTTGGATAAAATACATGTTACCATTCCAGCCGGGACGGATGACGCAGATGCGCCAGTTGACATCGGCAAAGTCATGCTCAAGGCCGCCGTGGACCTGAAAGCTGGCGATGTGGCTCCCGACTTAAGCATCAAAACTCTTGATGGCCGGTCGCTCAAACTTTCCGATTTTCGCGGCAAATATGTGTTGCTGGATTTCTGGGCGACGTGGTGCGGCCCGTGCGTCGGGGAAATGCCGAACCTCAAGGCAACCTACGATACTTTTGGCAAAGATGCACGCCTGGTAATGATCAGTCTAAGTCTTGATCCGGATCGCGCATCGCCTGAAAAGTTTGTGAAAGATAACGGCATCGGATGGACACAAGTATTCCTGGGTGAGTGGTCGAAGGATCTGATAACGCTCAGTTACGGAGTATTTGCAATTCCCAAGATTTTCCTGATTGGCCCGGATGGCAAAGTGTTGGCGGCCGATTTGCGAGGTCCAAAAATCAAGGAAGCTGTGGCGGCGGCGTTGGCACATTGATGGTTGTTCACACCGCCGCGGGCGGGGGTGACAAAACTCAGGCTGGCTGCTGGAGAAAGGAAGTGGTCGTTTCTCAACCAGATTAATTATCGTCCAGCACGGCATCAAGA
>PLAY01000184.1 GCA_003134375.1 Limisphaerales bacterium
GATTGAATGCAAAATAGTATTAATCCTCCAAGCCGGATTGCAGCCCTGCCCCACCGGGCCGATTATGATTGTGGGCGGTGTTCTGACTTGAAAATGGCGTTCTCATTTCGTCCCAGAGTTTCTCAGCATGCACGCCCAGCGGTGATAGATGGACAATGGCCCGATCGTAACATCGCTTCAAATCCAGCATCGTTCGGTGGATTTCTGGATCCGCCGTTTTTTGGCACACCGTTCCGGACTCTTTGTAGGCAGAGAAAATTTCCGCGAGAATCGCGTCCTTGAATTTGCGGGCCTCAATGCTTTCGGTTCCCCCCGCATCCATGAAATTATTTCTTTATTTTGCTGACGATTTTTACGTTTTAACGATGTGACGATTGAATATTTTACGGCAGTTTGCTGTGACTGCCATCGCAGAACGCGCCGTTCTTCGAGTGCTTGCAACCGCACCACGCAACCGTTTTTGCCTCGGTGAGGTCCACCTTTTTCGGCCCGAGGCCGGTGCCCTTGTGTGAGCCGTCGCAAAACGGCTGGGTCTTGGACCGGCCGCACGCGCACCACCAGAAGGTGCCCGGCCCGGACTTTTGAACAAATGGAGATTTTTGCGCAATAATTGGTTCACTCATGGCGGCGTTTCAATATCATCGCCCGTTTCACATTGCAACTGCTTTCAATGCAGGCGCATCCGGGCACCGCTCCGCTTGGAGTTCCGCCTTCAGGCGGTTGGCTCGTCCTTCTCACTTCTCACTTCTCACTTCTGTTTTTCGAGCTTAACTTCTCCGTGCAACTATGCTTCCCATCCCTTACCGCCAGTGGGGCGTGGACCTGGACGCCAACGCGCTCCAGCAGATGGAGAACGCCTGCCGCCTGCCCGTGTCCGTCGCCGCCGCGCTCATGCCCGACGCCCATGTCGGTTACGGCCTGCCCATCGGCGGCGTGCTCGCCACCGACAACGCCGTCATCCCCTACGCCGTGGGCGTGGACATCGCCTGCCGTGTCAAACTCACCGTGCTCGACCTGCCGCTCGACTGGCTGCGCCGCCGTGAAACCGATCTCATCCGCAGCATCGAAGCCGAAACACGCTTCGGCATCGGCGTGGAATTCAAACATCGCCGCTCGCATCCGGTCATGGATGCCGACTGGTCGGTCAGCCCGGTCACGCAACGTTTTCACGACAAGGCGGCGGCGCAGCTCGGCACCAGCGGCAGCGGAAATCATTTCGTCGAGTTTGGCGAATTCACCGTCGAGCACAAGGAACTCGGCCTGGAGCCGGGCACGTATCTCGCCCTGCTGAGCCACAGCGGCAGCCGCGGCACCGGTGCGCTCGTGTGCGACCATTACAGCCGCGTCGCGCGGGCGAAACACAAGGATTTGCCAAAGGAGTTGAGCTACCTCGCCTGGCTCGACCTCGATTCCACCGACGGCCAGGAATACTGGGCGGCGATGGAATTGATGGGCCAATACGCCTCTGCAAACCATTACCTCATCCACAAACACATCGCGCGGCATCTCGGCGCGGCCGTGCTGCTGGATATCGAAAACCACCACAATTTCGCGTGGAAAGAACGCCATGGCGGGCGCGACCTCATTGTGCATCGCAAAGGCGCGACGCCGGCGGGCGCGGGCGTGCTGGGCGTGATACCCGGTTCGATGGCCAGCGCGACATTCGTGGCGCGCGGCAAGGGCAACGCCGCGTCGCTCAACTCTGCGTCACACGGCGCGGGCCGCGTGATGAGCCGTCATAAGGCTAAGGAAACTTTCAATTGGAAGATGGTGCAGCCCTATCTGGATGAACGCGGCGTGAAACTGATTTCTGCCGGCTTGGACGAAGTACCGATGGTCTATAAAAACATTGAGGAAGTCATGGCCGCGCAAACCGACCTGGTGGAACCGCTCGCGAAATTCTTCCCGCGCCTCGTCAAAATGGCCCCGGCAGGCGAGCGGGCGGAGGATTGAGAGGAGACAGGAAGACAGCGGCGATGAACCGCACGCAGTCCAAACGCTTCGCGGAGTTTGGTGACGTTCGGCAGTCGCGCCAGCGTCTGGACTGCGGTCGCTTTAGCACCGCTTTTCGGCGCGTCTGGCGGGGCTGGAGAATTTAAGGAAACCGGGTGGCGACAAAGATTCCGCTCCTCACGGGGCGCGGCATCGGGCGGTGGCGGGGAATTTCACTCGTAAAAGCTTCCGGAGTTGTACATAGTTGCGCGACAACCCGGCTTGAAGTTTATTTCTTCAAGCGATATATGAACCGGCATGAAACCCCGAGTTCTCGCCGTCTCGCTGATTGCCGCCCTGTTCGTACCCGTCCTGAATTTGCCGGCTGAAACCGGTTGCGACGCCTGGCTTCGCTACGAGCAGATTGACGATCTGCGTGTGGCGCACCGGTACGATTCGTTGCCCGCGGTGGTCGTCGCGCTGAACGATTCCGCCGTTGTTAAAACGGCACAAACCGAATTGATGCGCGGTGTGCGCGGAATGCTGGGCCGAACGTTGAGGATCGAAAACACGTTGCCGGGGGAAAACGCCATCATCATCGGCACTTTTGACGCCGTCAAAAAGATCCTGCCGGCATTCACCACTCCAACGGATGTCATCGAGGACGGATTTTATTTGCGGGCCATGGCCGCCGGCCGCCATGAATATCTGGTCATCACCGGGCCGAACGAACGCGGCGTGCTCTACGGCGCCTTCGCCTTGCTGCGCAAAATCGCGCTGCACGAATCCATCGCCAGGCTCGATGAAAAGGAAAATCCTTACGCGCCAATCCGCGCCATCAATCAATGGGACAATCCCAACGGCAGCATTGAGCGCGGTTATGCCGGACGTTCAATTTTTTGGGCGGACGACCACATTGTCAAAGACCTGACCCGCGTCCACGATTATGCGCGCCTGCTCGCCTCGGTCGGCATCAACGGCTGTTCCATTAACAACGTCAACGCGGACCCGCGGGTCATCCGGACGGATTACGTGCCGGAACTCGCGCGCGTGGCGGAGGCTTTTCGTCCGTTCGGCGTGAAACTCTTTGTCTCCGTCAATTTCGGCAGTCCGAAATCCCTCGGCGGCTTGGACACGTTTGATCCGCTCGATCCGCGCGTCATTGACTTCTGGCAGAAGAAGGTGGATGAAATTTACACGGCCATTCCCGATTTCGGCGGATTCATCATGAAGGCGGATTCGGAGGGTGAACTCGGCCCGTCGGTGTACGGCCGTACGCATGCGGATGCGGCGAATGTGGTTGCCCGCCCGCTCAAGGCGCACGGTGGAATCGTTTTCTATCGCGGCTTCGTTTATGACCATCACGCGGACTGGCGCAATTTGAAGAATGACCGCGCCAAGGCCGCCTACGATAATTTTCACAAGCTGGACGGGACATTCGAGGACAATGCCATCGTTCAAATCAAAAACGGACCGATTGATTTTCAGGTGCGTGAGCCGGCGTCGCCGTTGTTTGGCGGACTGGAAAAAACCGCCATGGCGATCGAACTGCAGATCACGCAGGAATATCTCGGCCAGCAACGGCATCTGTGTTTTGAGGTGCCGATGTGGAAGGAAACGCTCGATTTCGACATGCACGCCAAGGGTCCCAACACGCCGGTCAAAGCGCTGGTCGCCGGGAAAGTCTTCAACCGGCCGCTCGGCGGGTTCATCGGCGTCGCCAATGTGGGTCTGGACACGAACTGGTTCGGCCATCCTCTGGCCATGGCCAATCTCTATGGCTTTGCCCGGCTCGCCTGGAACCCCGATTTGAGCAGCCGGCAAATTGTGGAGGAGTGGACCAAGCTGACGTTCGGGCACGAACGTCAGGTCGTCAAAACCATTTCCGACATGCAATTGAATTCGTGGCCCATGTACGAAAATTACACCGGCCCGCTCGGGGTGGGCGGACTGACGGACATCATCGAAGTCCATTACGGCCCCGGTATTGAATCCTCCGAGCGCAACGGCTGGGGCCAGTGGCATCGCGGTGACGAGCACGGCATCGGCATGGACCGCACCGTGGCCACCGGCACCGGTTACACCGCCCAATATCATCCGCCCGTTTCGGATATGTATGAATCCTTGAAGACCTGTCCGGATAAATTGCTCCTGTTCTTCCATCACGTGCCGTATGATTACGTTCTGCATTCGGGCAAGACGGTGATCCAGCACGTTTACGACACGCATTATGAAGGCGCGGAGCAGGCGCAAAAACTGGTGGGCCAATGGAAATCGCTCAAGGGCAAAATTGACGAACCGCGTTACAACGAGATCCTCGCCCGGCTTGAATACCAGGCGGGTTACGCCATCGTCTGGCGTGATGCCGTTTGCCAGTGGTTTCTTAAAATGTCCGGCCTGCCCGACCAGCTCGGACGCGCCGGACACTATCCGAACCGTGTCGAGGCCGAATCCATGGACCTGAACGGGTATGAAGTGTTCGATGTGAAACCGTGGGAAACGGCCTCCGGCGGCAAAGCGGTCCAATGCACCAGTCCCGATCGGCATGGCTCGGTCAGTTTCACCTACAATGGCAAGCCCGGCTGGTACGATCTCGCTGTTCAATATTTTGACCAAACGAACGGCGTATCGCAGTTCATCCTCGTTGTCGGCAAACAACCGGTGGACCACTGGCTGGCGGACGACCTGCTTCCTTCCCGCAATATTCCGTCTCTCCCCAACGGCCACACCTCCACGCGGCATACCGTGCGTGGTGTGGCTTTGCGTCCCGGCGACGAAATTCGCATCGAAGCCGTCGCCGACGGCGGTGAGAACGCACCGATTGACTATGTGGAAATCAACCCGGCCACGAACTGAGTTCTGCCAAACCCAACCCCGCACCGTGCAAACGGATCAGGCGGCGGGAAGCTGGTCAAACTCTTGGCGAAACTTTGCGCGGTCAGCGTTGCGAATCGCAGCTTCCTCCTCCGGTGATTTGAAAAGTGGATGAGAGTAAACCCTGCCGGGATTCAAGCCCATATTTCCCAAATAAGC
>PLAY01000096.1 GCA_003134375.1 Limisphaerales bacterium
TTGATTGCAAGTTAGTATCAATCAATGACCGGCGCGCGGGGGCTGGAACTGGATCTAACCCATTTCTCAAAAGCAAAGCACCGGACTGGCGCGATGGGCGGTGAATACGTTCACTGCCTGAACCGCACCACATACCAAGGTTGCAGTCCCTCGGTGACTTTCAGCGTGGCATTGGTGGTGGCAACCAGTTCCGCGCCGGAGGATTGCAGCCAGGCATCAAGAATCATGTCGTGATTTTTTAAGTTGAACCCGCCCAGGACAACGTATTGAACGTGTTGCCGGATTTGTTCCGGCGGGTCGGTCAGGAGAAAATGTTCCACCCGCCGTTCGCCAAACGGCCGCCACAACGAGATGTCAATGTCATCCTCCGTTCCCATGAAGCCCACCACTTTTATGTTACCGGGTAGCAAGGCTCTGACATCGGCCAGCGGATCAGATCTGCCGGCGTAAACGGAATAAACTTTTTGCGCGCGAACGAGCAATCGTTGTTGCGGATGCGCGGCGACAGCTTTTGACAATATCGTTTGCGCCGGCCACAATGGCCGCCCAGGAACGCAGGCCAACACGACCATGGCTAGAACCATGACTCCACCGGCCAATACCTTCCACCACCGGCGGCGAATGATTTCTCCCTGGCCCGCTCCGACGATCAACAACGGCAGCAACAAGGGATAATACGGCGAAATCAGTCGGGCGGCCGTGACCAGACCGGATTTAATGCAATAAGCCAGCAACGCCACCCAAGCCGCCATCATCACGCAACGCCGCAGTCGGAACGGAAGATCCGACTTCGCAACCCATCCCTCGCCGCGCGCGACGCCATAGCGAAGTCCCGCCAGCACTGAAGCTGCCACCAAAACGCTGACCCCAAAACCGACTCCCGCCCAATCTTCCGTGGGCAGTTCGCCAAGCCAAAAATAACCGTTGTCGAAGTTGGATTCCACGGTAACCACCCAAGCCTGCGGCAGCATCAACGGTGCGTGTTGATTCCACCAGCCGGCCAGGACAAAAAAAGGCGGGACAAAATTGTTGGTGAGCAGTTGGAACACGTTGCCAAGAATGCCAATCAGAGGCCGGTGCATTTCCAGATGCGGCATTTCAATCGTCGTTCCCAGCCAGTCACCGCAATGAAGTTTGTTCAACACCGCACAGGGAAGAAAGGAGGCCGTGGCAGCCAGCAAAACCACCAGCAACGATAACACCAGGCGCTGGCGCAGCCGCGGCAGCAGCACGACGATCAAAATCGCCCACGGCAGCAGGAGCGGCAGATTGCTGGCTTTGGTGCCGGTCAAAAGTGCCGCCGCGAGAATGGAATTCCACAAATCGCGGGTTTGCCGGGAAGACCACGCCCGACAGCCAAAATAAACAGCGGCCAAGGCATAGACGGCGGAGAAAGTGTCATTCCCGGCGCCGCCGCCCTGCAACAGAAAGTTGTAGCCCGTGGGCAACAGCCACATCCAGCACCAGGCCACCCGCGGACGCACGCCCAAGTCGACGCAGACACTGAAGATCAGGCCGGGCAGCAGCAAAAACGGGATGAAGTTCAGCAGGAACATGACCCGGTCGGTTTTCAGAAAGAGCAACAACGGGGCATTCATCCATTCCATTCCGCAAAAGGAGTGATTCATCCGGCTGTTGGGAGTATGAATCCAATGCCATTGTCCTTCCGCCAACCAATGCAAAACCCGCGGGATATGGTAAGTCATCGCGGTGTGAGCGCTGGGTGGATACAATACGCCACCGAGGAACACCAACAGCGCCAGGACTGCGAAACCAAAAGGGAGCGGACGACTGAAACGCCGGCGAAGTCTTTGCCAATTAAAGCTGTAGCCAGACACATTGCGCCAGACGGCTTTGCGGCCCCACCAGACGAGAGCCGCCGTGATGCCAAAAAAAACGATGTAGCCAGTGCGGTTCAACTGGCCCAGCGCGGACAAAATCCACCCCGCAGCATTGGCGAGCACCGAGATCCACAACCAGACTTCAACCAGGAATGACCAGCACATTTTTCCCTCAGGCTTGGTTGGCAGGCGGCCTGCGTGATGAAGTTTTAAGCCCCAGAATACTCAGGAAGAAACTCGAAAAGACAATTTGGATGCCGGTCACAATGAGGGTGACTGCCGGCAGGAGCCGGCGGAGATTTTCGGAATAATTCAGGGCGCCGAAATGCTCGGATTTCCAAACCGCGATGGCGTACACAAACAAACCGCAGCCCGACAACAGAAACACCAACCCCGCAGCGATGCCTTTTTCCAGCGTGAAGAACTTGAAGATTTTCGCGAACTGCGGGTCTTGCGGCAGCAATCCCTCCGCAATGGCAAAAACTTTTGTGCAAAAGGCAAATGCGATCAGTTGCAACCCCACAATCGCCGCCATGTCAGCCACGGCCAATGACCCCACGTCAAGCTGCACCCCGCCCAGATGGACAGCGCCGGCGGAAAGCACGATGCCAACAACTCCACCAGCAAGAGCCAGCAGCAAACCGGGCATCAGGAACAACCAGCGCGGCGAGTAGATGAGCATGAAACGCAAGTGTCGCCAACCGTCACGCCACGGCTTCAAATGCGGCGGCCGGGAACGACCATCCGGATGGAGCATGACAGGCACTTCGATGATTTTGAGGGACTTGAGCAGGGTTGCCTTGATGACCATCTCGGATGCGAATTCCATGCCCGTGGTTTTCAACTCCATTTTTTCGTAAGCAGTCTTGGTGAACCCCCGCAAGCCGCAATGAAAATCCCGGACGGGACATTTGAAAAAGAGTCTCCCGATGAACGAGAGGATGGGATTGCCGATCCAACGGTTCTTCCAAGGCATCGCTCCCGGCGCAATGGTGCCGCCACCATCCGGAAACCGGCAGCCCATCACGAGATCGAAGCCTTCGCGGAGTTTTTGAACCATCCCATCAATGTGGGAAAAGTCATAGCTGTCATCGGCATCCCCCACGATAATCCATTTGGTTTGGGCCGCTTCAATGCCCCCGCGCAGTGCGCTGCCATATCCTTTTTCCCCGACCGTCACGACCCGGGCACCGGCTTTCTCCGCGACCGCCGCCGAACCATCGGTACTGCCGTTGTCCGCCACAAGGACTTCGCCCGCCACACCGGCAGCTTGGAGTCCCCGCCGTGCCTTGTCGATGCAAGCGGGAAGCGTTTCGGCCTCGTTCAGGCAGGGAATCACAATGGTCAGTTCAACAGGATTTGACATGAAATCATAATCTGCATTTTTTCATTTTTTGAATCCTACCGAGCCGCGGAAAATTGTGCTTCACAAGCGGCGAAAAACAAAGAGATTATTCAGGCCAAACTGAAACGTTTTACGTTGCCTCAATTCAAAAGAGGGATTTGCAAA
Source organism: Limisphaerales bacterium (assembly GCA_003134375.1). Lineage (GTDB taxonomy): Bacteria > Verrucomicrobiota > Verrucomicrobiia > Limisphaerales > UBA11358 > UBA11358. Next base: position 3,352 of record PLAY01000096.1, read on the forward strand.
AATACGCAGCGTCTGTTCCACATTGTACTCATGATGTTCTTCCAGCGACATCCCGTCCAGCACCCGAAACGCTTTCAGCCATTTGAGCATCGTGTCCACGAACGGAGATGGGACGGTTATCAGGAGCAGTCCGCCGCGGACGAGAAATCGGGCACAACCCTCAGCCACGACCGTGTATTGAGCTTGAGGAAAATGTTCCAGCACCGCCAGTATGACAATGGCATCAAAAGGTTTTACCTGGGGCATGTCCTGCGGGAAAAATCCGGGCATCAGGATGTAACGGCTCGTCTCCACTTTGACCGCCAGCGTAGGATCAATCCCGACTGAATTCGGCGCCAGCCATGGCGCCCGTGCAAACAGTGCCCCCTGCGCACTCCCGATGTCCAGCACCCGGTCATTCGGTTTGAGGTACGGAAGAATTTCGTCTATCCGCCATTGCTGCAAGATGCGGTCAGCGGGTTTCATAATTCCTGGCGAACGGACAATTCATGACGTGTTTTTGTTATGGCCAACGCGCTCGCACCGTAAATGCCTGCCGGCGGCTAGTCAATTGTTTCTTTCCGCGCCGCGACTGATTTGGTAGAACCGGTTCAACCAGCGGACATGAACGTTCACCATCTCGAACTTTTTTACTACGTGGCCAGGCACGGCGGCATCATGCCGGCGGTGCGGAACATCCCCTACGGCATCCAGCAGCCGGCGGTCAGCTCCCAGATCGCGCAACTCGAGGAATTTCTCGGCGCAACCTTGTTTCATCGGCGGCCGTTCGCGCTGACGCCGGAGGGCGAAAAACTTTACGAATTCATCCGGCCGTTTTTTTCGAACCTCGAAAAAGTTGCGGACGAATTGCAGGGCGGTCAGGCGCGGCACATCCGCATCGGCGCCTCGACGATTGTGTTGCGCGAGCATCTGCCGGAGTTGTTCCGGGACGTGCGTAAAAAATTTCCGGGACTGAAATTGTCGCTGCGCGAAGGCTTTCCCATCCAGTTCGAGGAATGGCTGCAACGGGACGAAATTGATCTGGCCGTCACGTTGATTGAAAAGAAAACGGCGCCGGGAATTCACTCGCTGGCGCTGCTGGAATTACCGCTCGTTCTGCTGGTCGAAAAAAACAGCGGCATCGGGTCGGCGGAGGAATTGTGGCGGCGTGACAAGATTGACGAGCCGCTGATCTGCCTGCCGCAAGGCGAAACCGTGTGCCGGAATTTTCAACAAAAATTGAACGCGCTCGGCGTGGATTGGTTTCCGGGCATCGAGGTCAGTTCGCTGGATCTGATCGAAACTTACGTGGCGAATGGCCTGGGCGCGGGAGTGGCGCTGGCCTTGCCGGGCAAAAAATTTCCACCGCGCGTCCGCGCGCTGCCGTTGAACGGCTTTTCGCCGGTGATCGTGGGTGCGCTGTGGCGCGGGCGCAAGACGCCGTTGCTGGAAACGTTTTTGAAGGAAGTGAAATTGCGCGCCCGGCAAATGGCGTGAGCGGCGCGCGGCAAGTTCCGGGACATCCGCGCCTTGGGTCGGGACAATGGCGGCAGTTCTGTCGGATTTTCCGACACCTCAAATTGGCGGAGTAATGAATTCCACGGCAGACTGACACGGCAGCCGACTTGGCGCGGCAGTTGCTCAACCAATGCAATGTTTTATAAGAATTACTGCTTGCAATTTTAAAACCGACCATATTAATAGGCAAACAACACATGGCGCTGTCATTTCTAAACGGCTTATCAAGGAAAAAGCGGACTCAGATGATGGTGGTGGATCTGGGCGACCGGACAACCAAGGCCGTGCTTTTGGAACGGCGCGGCGAACTTCTGGCGCTCACCCGTTACGTGCTGCTCGACTCGCCGATTTACGAGAAAAAAATTTCCGCCGAATTGCTGACCGAACATTTGCAATCCGTGGCCAAGGCACTGGAATCGGAAACCAAGCTGGTCACACTGGCCATCGGTTTGGATGACACGGTGGTGCGGCAGGTGGAATTGCCGCAGATTCCGGTGGATGAAATGCGGCTGGTGTTGAAAAACAACACCAAGGGTTATTTGCAGCAGGACATGCCGAATCATGTTTTTGATTGCCACATTTTTCCTCCGAAGTCACAGGGCAAAACCGCCGATGCCGCCAAAACGGGTTCGATTCCAAAATTGAAAGTACTCGTGGCGGGCATGAAGCAGCAATTGATTGACGATTTTCAGACGGCGATTAAAGACGCCGGGTTGATACCGGACCACATTGTGCCCGGGATCATCGGCCCGGTGAACGCTTTTGAAATGTCGCTGCCCGAAGTGTTTGCCAACGAATCGGTCGCGCTGGTGGACATTGGTTTCAAACATTCCTCGGTTTGCGTGGTGGATCGCGGTGAATTGGTCTTGAGCCGCATGGTCAACATCGGCGGTGACAAATTGACGGCCGGACTTGCCGAAGCCATGAGCATCACCTACGCCGAAGCCGAGGGCATCAAGGTGGGCATGGCGCCGGAAGTCCAGGCCATGCTCGAAGCTCAAGTGCAACCACTGGGGCGCGAACTGCGCGCGTCCCTTGACTTCTTTGAACATCAGCAGGACCGCCCCGTGTCGCAGGTCTATGTTACCGGCGGCTCGGCCCAGTCGGAGATGATTTTGCAAATGTTGCACACGGAATTGATCGTGGATTGCAAAACGTGGAATCCGACGGCGTCTTTGCAACTGGCACTGCCCGGGCAGCAGGCGGTGGAAATTGAACATATTGGACCGCAATTGAGCGTGGCGATTGGGACCGCGCTGGCGGCCTTTTAAACGAAATTGAATTATGCCGATTCGCATCAATTTGCTGGCGGAGGCCAAGGCCGCGGAAGAATTGCGCCGGCACGATCCCGTCAAGCGCGTGATTTTTGTGGGGGCGCTATGCGTGGCGCTGACGCTGGTCTGGAGCAGTTCACTCCAGCTCCAAACCATGCTGGCCAAAAAGGAAGTGTCGGACCGGCAAACGGAGATTACGGCGCGCACCAATGAATTTCAACGCGTGCTGACCGAGCAGAAAAAAATCACCGTCGCGAAAGAAAAGCTGAATGCCTTGAAAAAAATGACCAACAGCCGTTTTCTGGAGGGCAATTTGCTCAATGCGCTGCAACAGGTCACCGCGGACGGCGTGCGACTGATGCGGTTAAGGGTGGACCAGGATTATTTCCCTGCGGCCGGGACGCCGTCGCAGACCAACAAGAACGGGGTCATCTTGGGACGCCCCGGTACGGTGACGGAAAAGATCGTCGTATGGCTTGACGCCCGGGATTCCAGCGCAAACCCCGGAGACCAGGTCAATAAATTCAAGGAAGCCGTGGCCATTCAATCTTATTTCAAAGCGGCGTTGAACAAAACCAATGGTGTTCAATTGATCAATTTGTCGGCACCGCAGGTAGTCGAGGGCAAACCGTGTGTGTTGTTCACTTTGAAATGCAATTTACCGGAGTATGTCCGATGAAAAGGTTATCCAGAGAAAAACGCAATCAACTCATCACTGTCATTTTCGTCACGGTGGCGATACTGGCACTGATTGGTTTCGGTCTGATCCGGCCCCAGTATGACTCCCTTTCCAAAATCGCGAAGGACAGAACAGTCGCGGACACCAAACTTCAAAGCATCAAGCATGCGATTACAAATTCCGAAGCGATAGCGAATGAGTGGATCGAAACAAACAATGCGCTGGCACAGGCCGAAGAGGACATGGCTTCAGGCGATCTTTATTCCTGGACTTATGACACCATCCGCCACTTCAAACAATCGTATAAAGTGGAAATCCCGGAAGTCGGCCATCCGACGATTGGCGAGTCGGATTTGTTGGCGTCTTTTCCCTACAAACAAATCCAATTTACCATTAATGGCACGGTTTATTATCACGACTTTGGCAAATTCATCGCCGACTTCGAAAACAGCTTTCCACACTCCCGGGTGGTTCGTCTTGTACTCGAACCCGCTGCCGGTCCGGACAGCAATACCGAGAAACTTTCATTTAGAATGGAAATCGTCACATTGGTGAAACCGAACCCCTCGTAATCAAATGAACTGGTGCATTAATTCCAGCAAAAGCGCGGTAGCAGCGTGGCTCTCAGCCGGGTTTGTGATGGTGCTGCCAGTGGCGGCAGCCCCCGTTGCCCAACCCGCCGCGCCGGAGGTGGTGTCACGGTCGGTCTTCGTCATTCCCACGAGTCCGAAAGATGGGCGCGATCCATTCTTCCCCAATTCCACCCGGCCGTATGAAACCGTATCGGCAGTTCAACCCCATGTTGGGGACGTGTCCGCGCTCGTCTTAAAAGGCATTTCCGGTCCGCCAGATCGCCGGCTGGTCATTATCAATAATCACACTTTTGGCGTGGGCGACGAAGCAAACATTGTCACCCCACAAGGCCCGATTCACATACGCTGCCTTGAAATCAAGGCCAGTTCCGTGGTGATTGAATCCAGCGGACAGCGTCACGAGTTGAACTATATGAAAAACCGCTGAAACCAAAAAATATATGCGACAACATTCATTCCCAACCAGCCGGCCCGGACAAATCTTTTTCAAAATGAGCCGCTTGCTGGCACGAAACTTTCTTCTCTCATCGGACGTGGCAAAAGGAGCGACTGCCAAAAATGTCATGGCGCTCCCACATGTTTTATAACCCATGTTTAACCTAACAAGAATGAATCAGAGCCAGACCGGAGGTAAAGGTATGAAATCAAAAATGCTAATTGCCACACTGCTGGGCTGCCTTGTTTGGCAGCACGGGGCACTGTCCCAAACTGACACCAACGCTGCGAACCCGGCCGCCACGAACGAGGTTGCGCCCGCGAATCAGCCCGCCATCACCATCGACACCAATCCGCCGGCGGCACCCGCGGTCACCGCAAATGAATCTCCCAGTGTGACCGCCACCAATGAGCCTGCCGACACCGGCGCCGCCAATCCGCCGGCGGCACCCGCGGTCAGCACGAATGAATCTCCCAGTCTGACCGTCACCAATGACACCGGCACCAGCGCCACCAATTCGCCGGCGGCACCCACGGCCAGCACGAACGAATTTCCCAGTGTGACCGCCACCAATGAAACCGCCGGCGCCGCCAATCCCCAGCCTTCAGGGCCTCCGAGCATACCGTTGATTCAATTTCAGGACGTTCCGATTACCACCGCCATTGAAAATCTGGCCCGGCAGGCGGGAATCAATTACCTGATTGATCCGAGAATCGGTTATGGCCAGCCTGACCAAAATGGACAGATCAAAGCCGAACCCACTCTTTCCATCCGTTGGGAAAATGTCACCGCCGAGCAGGCCCTCATGGCCTTGCTCGACAACTACGGTTTGCAACTCAGTGAAGATCGCAAGACCCAGATTGCCCGCATTACCGCCAAAGACCCTACGGCACCGCCGCCGCTCATTACCCGCGTCGTTCAACTCAAATACGCCAGCACGTCGAACATGGTGGACTCGATCCAGGCCTCGTTCACGGACAAACGCAGCAAGGTGCTGCCGGATGTCCGCACCAGCCAGTTGGTCGTGGTGGCCACCGAAAGAGAGCAGGAAGCATTGGACGCGCTCATCAACGAACTCGACAAACCCACGCGACAGGTGTTGATTGAAACCAAACTGGTCGAGATTTCCAGCAATCCCACGACGACCAAAGGTGTTGACTGGTCGGGCACGCTTTCGGCGCAAAACATCTACTTCGGAAACGGTTTAATGCAGAGTTCCTCTGCTACAACCGCCAATATTCCCGGCACCCCTACAACCACGACTTTCAGCGATAATCACACCGTCACCACCACACCCAGTTCCAGCCAGAGCACCACTTTGAGCATCAATCAGGGTTCGGGCGGCATGTCTTGGAATACCCTCAGCGGCTTCACTCCGGCGATTGGGTTCCTTAACGCCGACGGTGTGCATGCCGTGCTCTCCTTCCTGAATGCAACTTACGATGCCCAGATTGTTTCCACTCCCCGCATTGTCACTTTGGACAACGAGCTGGCGACCATTGAAGTCACCCGCGGCTACCCGGTTATTAGCCTGTCTGGCGGAACTCAAAACTCCTCCGGCAGCTCGTCGGTCACCTATTCCAACGTCGGCACCATATTGCAGGTGACGCCGCGCATTTCCGCCAATGATTTCATCTGGCTGAAAGTCACCCCGGTGGTTTCAAGCTTTTTTGGCAATGTAATCGTCACCGTGCCGGGCGGAAATGGTAATCCCTCAACCAGCTACCCGGTTCCGGAATTTGATACTCGCAGAATTGATTCGCAGGTGATGATTCCCAATGGCAATACGCTGGTCATGGGCGGCCTGGTTCGGGACAACCCGACCGCCACCTATAGCAAGGTGCCGGTCTTGGGGGACATTCCCGGACTGGGATGGGCTTTCCGCAGCGAAACCAAATCCATGGACAAGGACAATTTGATCATTTTTCTGACCCCCACGATCATCCAAAATACCGATTTCCAGCAGGCCTCAGCCGCCTCAGCCGATTTTCTCCAATCCAAACAGGCGGTGATGAAATCCCGCATGAACCCGAACTCCATCTGGGACGGGGCCGAACCGCGTGGCGATTGGAGCAACCCCGCCCCCGTACCGGGTGAATTTGACAAAAATTAGCCGTCTTAAACCAATGTTCATCCAATCGGCAAACCAAGATTTCTTGTGAGCGGTAAATAACAATCAAACCTATTCTATGAGAACTCCAATTCTCAAGCGCGCGTGGCGGGCCTTCGGGCAGGCGCATTTCATCCCCCAGTCGCGGGGCGTCATTGTAATGGCCGCGTTGCTGCTGGCCGCCGCCAACCTCTCTGCCGCCTCAACTGTAAGCACAACCAGCGGCGGCCCCAGAACCGGCTACACTTCGGGCGCCGGTCATGTGAATGGTGACATCGGTTCGGAAGCCGAATACCACACGCCTTGCGGCCTGGCGATGGACAGCAGCGGCGATTATCTGTTCGTGGCCGACCGCGACAACAACGCGGTTCGCCTGCTTCAATTCGACGTCAATTGGACTTACGACATCGTGGGTGAGGATCAAAATGGCAACGCCATAACCAACCTTTTCAACAAGCCGGTTGGCATCGCGCTTGATAATGCAGACAACCTCCTCTTTGTCCTCAACCGCGGCAAGGGCACCGACGGGAACGTTTTGGAATTCGACCTTATCTTTGGCACCATTGCCACCAATCTCGCGAAAATAACCAACGCCGGTGGCATTACGGTGGACACGCTCGACAACATTTATGTAACGGCCAGCAACAAGGTGATTAAGGTGACGTCAAGTGGCGTCAGCAATGTTGTGGCGACGATCACCGCTTCCGGCGCTTCCTTGCAAGGCATCGCTTTCAAACAGAACGGCTTGCTGGCCGTTTGCGATGCCGGGCGCAATGGCATTTTGCTCATTAATCCCAACACCGGTATCGTCACCACCAATGCCGGATTCCACGGCAAGGGCGACTTTTTCAACGCGAACAATGTTGACCCCAGCAACACCGCCAGATTTTTCCAGCCCGCCGGCGTGGCCGAAACGGGCGATGGAACTCTAATCGTCGCGGACTATGGCAATCACCGCGTCAAAAGAGTGCTGGCCAGTGGCGCTGTGACAAATCTTTACGGGGTCTCTTCCAATGATTGGGTCAACCCTTATAAAGGACACACCGACGGGACGGTCGTGGTTCCCGATCAACTCGGTGGGGTTGCCGCACGCCAGCCTAATGGCGTGGCCGTGGCACCCGACGGCACTGTTTATGTAACGGAAGATTATTACCATATCATCCGCCATGTTACGGGAGCCGGTCTCAAGCCGGTGGTGTGGCCACCGGCCGCGCCGACGGGACTGGACGCGACGGCGGGCTACGGGCAGGTAGTTTTGCAGTGGACGGCGAGTTCTGGCGCGACGAATTACAACATAAAACGCTCTCTTTTCAGCGGCGGACCTTACACAAATACCCTGGCCATCACGGCCGCCACAACTTATACCGACACCAACGTCATCGATGGAACGAATTATTACTATGTGGTTTCGGCGTCCAACAGTGGTGGCGAGAGTGTAAATTCTTCAGAAGTGAGCGCCACGCCGCTGTTTTCTCCTGTACCAACCATCTTTTTGCCCATCGCTGCAACCTCCGGGCAGGTAAATTTGACCTGGTCAACGTCCGCGGGTGCAACCAGCTACAACGTAAAACGGGCCTTTTCCAGCGGCGGACCTTACGCAACCATTGGCAACTCGACCAGCACGAGTTACACCGATACGGCTGTGTCCAGCGGGACGACTTATTACTATGTTGTTTCAGCCCTGAACCCCGGCGGGGAGAGTGCAAACTCTTTGGAAGCGAGCGCCACGCCGCCGGTACCGCCGCCGCCGGCGCCGAGAATCGGCTGGTTTGATTACGAAGGAAACAATGCAAACGGCTTTTTTACCGTGCTCTACCCTGTCAGCGGGACCAACACGTACACAGCCCACAATGATTTAAACATAGCTATTGATCCGAACACAACCGACGGCGTTAGCACCCTTTACATCTACACCAACGGGCCGCAGCCAGTTTTAGCTGTTCCCGGTCTGGGGAACGGAAGCAATCCGCCGAAATATAAGGATGGTCTGAATTATGCGCAGTCTCTTCTGCCCACATTTATTCCGATCATGCCGGACTTGGTGATCAAAGCAGTGAATATCGGTACTGGGGGAAGCAGCGCGATTGTCACAGCCGAGTTCCTGTTTCAAGTTGCCAATCCAACGATTACTGGAAACAACGCCGCGCTGTTCACGGTCAGCGACATCACGAGCAATTCGGTGATCTGGTACACCATTGATGGCACCGTTCCGACCAACACCTTGGCCCCGCCCAGCACCAGCATCGGGCCGATTGCGATCACCAATGGCAACCCGGTCAAGCTTTCCATTAATGCGAGCAGCAACATTTTTTTCCAAGCCCGGGCTTTCCGCAATGGTTATTCACCGAGCGGAATCGCCGTGCAATCTTTTTCGCCGGCCAATTTCGTTGCCAACACTATCAGCTTTGGCCTCACCGGTGGCGAGCCAACCAGCAAATTTCTTGCGCGGCCCGGCCAGTTCTTTTACGCCCCGGTCACCCTCCAGTTGATAGACCCCTCCGACACGATGTTTAGTTTGCAGTTCAACGCCGCCGTCACGAATGGCCTGGCGACGCCCAATAAAATTGTCAACGGCGCCGGCATCGATTTCTTCCCCATGCTCATGACCCAGGTGACTCCGGAAGAAGGCCGATACTACCCGCCCGCCGACGGGAATTGGTATCTGGGAATTCCGAATGTAATATTTTCGTCCGGGACAAACGGGACGCCGATTTCGGGAACATTTGTAAATACCAACAATAACCTTATCGGTGTGATCTGGGCATTCCGCACGGGATTTCAATACTCGTTGACCGACAGCAACGGCGTTGTGCTGTTGGATTTTGATACGACCAAGCAGGACTTGATAGCTTACTCCATCGCCCACGACACGCTGTTCAAGCAAGCTGGTGGCGTGGTGGTTCTTGGAGCTTATTCCTTCCTGATTCCGGCTAGTGCCAATACGGGTGACCAATATTTCATCCAGTTGGGCAGTGCCTCCGCCACCCGGGACGGTGCCGGGGCAACCGGAGCCGGCATCTACATCCAGTCCCCGGCCAACAGCCAGGCGGTAACGGTCACCAACGTTTCCTATCTGGTGGGCGACGCCGCACCGTTTCACTGGCTTAACGTCGGCGATTTCGGCGATGGCATCCTGGACGACTCTGATGTCATGCAAGTGTTTCAATCCGCCGTTCTTGACACGGATATGCCGCCGACGAATTCCGATTTGTATCTGGCGATGGATTCGTCCGGAAGAATGGGTGTTTACGATAGTGTCAATAATTACTACACGGATCCGGGTCCTGCCGGAAACTTGAGCCTCGCCCAGCAACAGGCCATGTACGACGGCAATGACCTGTCCATCAATACGAATTGCTTCGGGGACGGGGTATTGGATGTTTCGGATGTCTATGTCACCTACCGCCGTTCTGAGGACTCCAGTTTGAATTGGTGGGTGCGCTATTGGACCAACGGCCAGTTTGTAGCTGTCACGACACCCAACCTGGTTTCCAACACCCTCACGCCCCTCACGGCTTCGGTCGCGTTAGGGTCCGCCAGCCTGACGTCTACCAACCAAGCGTCCGCCGGTCAGACCAACTCCTTCTTCCAGCAACCGTTTGTTTCCTTTAGCGCCGGCGACGCCGTGGCCGCTCCAGTGTCAGGGCAAACTGTCCAAGTCCAAATACCAATCAATGCCAATATTATTGGAAACTACCCGCTCCGTATCCTGGGATTGAACATCACCGTCCACCCATTGGATGGCTCTCCCGCCTTGACCGATTACGTCCAGTTTACTCCGAGTGCGTTGGGCCAGTTGACCCAGCCAGCTTGGGGAAGTGCCTCCAAATCGCCCAACAATTACGATGGAGTCTGGTGGCCCGGCAGCCCTATTGACAGCACCACTCCTGGCCTTTCCAGTAATGTGATTCTTGGCACGTTGACCGTCAAAATTCCTACAAATGCCACCAGTTTGTCCGCTTATGCCGTCCACTTTGATCACGCCTCGGCTTCGCCCAACGGGATTATTTCGTTCCCCAGGAGTACTTTGACCGGCGTGATCACTCTGTCCAGCCGCACCAATTCCACCTACAACGACGGCATACCTGATTTGTGGCGACTGCGCTGGTTCGGCACCGTCAATAACATCTTGTCCGTTTCCAATGCCTGCTCTTCCGGCGACGGCATAAACAACTGGCAAAAATACGTTGCTGGCGTTGACCCCAACACGCCCAATGATTTTCCGAGCTTGAATCCCAAAGCGCCGGTTCCCGCCGGGGCAAACGCCGCCATTCATTGGCCGACTGTCAGCGGCAAACAATATGTCATTCTGCGCTCCAGCAGCCTCTTTCCCGGCAGTTGGTCGGCCATCGCCACCAATACCGGCACCGGCACGGACATGGAATTTGACGACACCACGACCAGTCAGACGCGGTTCTACCGGGTGCAGATTCTGCCGTGAGAATTTAGATTGCGAAAAAACGGCGCGTTCATCAGAGCGCGCCGTTTTCCTTTTTACACCACTTCTCCAAAGCAATTGGCATCTTCAATGATTTTGTGCAACCCCTCTCCGGTCCTGACGGACACCCTCTCCCCGCCCAGCGGGGAGAGGGGCGGGCCGAGGGGCGCGTTAGCTTTGTTCCCAATATTGTTGAGGAATGGCATCAATCGCCCGGCTTTTCCCCTGCCACTCGTTTCAAGTAATCAAACGAATAAATGCCCGTCGAATGCCCGTCGGCCCAAACCGGCTGGACCGCATAACCGCCCACCATCTCAATGCGAACCAGTTCAAAAGCCTTCGGCGTCAGCACCGTGTCCGGGTTCTTGTAAACGTTGCCCAGGATGTCCACCTCGCCCTTGCAACCCGCGCACGGACAACGCCGCCGCAGTTGCTCAAGCGGAATGAAATTCTCGCCGCCATCATCCCATTTGATGGCCAGTTCGTTGCCAATTGGTTGAATGTCCACCAGTCGCATGGATGAATGATGACGGAGGTTGCTCTGCCTGGATCATCTGGCCCGGAGCAGAAGAACGGGAACGCTGACGCTGTGCTGGACCGTTATGGCCGTTGTTCCGAGAACCAGATCGGCCACGAAATGATGACCGTGCGTGCCCATCGCCACCAGGTCAGGTTTTTTCTGCCGAATCCAGTTGACGATTTCTTTGACCGGTTCACCGTAAGCCAGTTCCACGTCGGCCGGAATGCCGTCAGCGACAAACTCGGCCCGGATGCGGTCCAGATACGCCTGGCTCTCTTCGACCTCCGCGCCCGCCGCGTTTTTGCCGTGATACTTGGCCAGCGCACCCGAGGCCACGTGAAGCAAAACGACGTGGCTTTGCATCGCCTTGGCCAGCTCTTTGATGTGTTCAATAATCGCCCGGTCGGTTGCGGTGCAATCCAACGTCACGAGAATGGTTTTATACATGCGTGTGCCTTTCCTGCCGCCTCCCGCCATCATCCGCCGGCGATGATGTGCCATGCTGCCTTGAGCGACTCCGGTAAACTATAGATGTCCATCAAGGTAATCAATATCGCACTGCCCCAGCCCAAGACCATCAGAAACCAGCCGTTGGCCCACCGGCCCATGATCTTGCGGGAGGAGGTGAACTGCAGCAGCGGGAACATGGCGAAAGGCAGTATGAGGCAGAGAATGACCTGACTGAGGTTGACCAGATCGGTCACGCTGCCATTGCCGCGAATGCTGATAATCCAGATGGCCGGCACCACCGCCAGTGTGCGCGAGATCATCCGCCGGATCCACGGGCGGATGCGCCAGCGCATGAACCCTTCCATCACCACCTGTCCGGCCAGCGTGCCGGTGATGGTGCTGCTTTGTCCGCTGGCCAGCAACGCCACCGCAAAGAGTGTGCTGGCGGCCGTCGTGCCCAACAGCGGGGCCAGCGTCAGATAGGCGATGCGGATCCAATCGCTGTCGGGGTTGAACATGACCACTTGGCCACCCGCCACCGTCACGCTCTGCTTTCCGTAAAACACCATTGCCGCCAGCACCAGAATCGCCGCGTTGACGAAAAACGCGACGGTCAGCGCGGCGGTGGAGTCAATGGTGTTGAAGCGGATGGCGGTGCGGATGGAATGTTCATCACGCTTCAGCTTTCGCGTTTGCACCAGCGCCGAGTGCAGGAACAGATTGTGTGGCATGACGGTCGCTCCGATCATGCCGATGGCCACGACGACCATGCCGGCTTCGCGAAAGTTGGGCTGCATCAGGGCCTGGCCCATTTCCAGAAAACCGGGATGTGTCTGGGGAAGAATGAAAATCTCGATGCCGTAGCAGACCCCAATGGTGACGACAAAGATCGTGACCACCGCCTCAATCATCCTCATGCCCAGCCCCTGCAAAGCGAGCAGAAGCAGGACATCGAAGGCGGTAATGATGATGGCCCACGCCATGGGAATGTGGAAAAGCAGATTCAAGGCGACCGCGCTGCCCAGCGATTCGGCCAGGTCCGTGGCGGCAATGGCAATTTCCATGGCAATCCAGTTCGGCCAGCGGGACCACTTGGGATACCAGTCGCGACAGCACTGGGCCAGGTCCCTGCCCGTGACCACGCCCAGGCGGGCTGAGATGACCTGAAGGATAACAGCCATAAAGCTGGCCACGGCCACGACCCAGAGCAGGCCGTATTTGAACTGCGCTCCACCCGCCAGGTCGGTGCCCCAGTTCCCAGGATCCATATACCCAACACTGACGAGGATTGCCGGTCCCGCAAACGCCCGCCACTGCCGCCAGAAGCCGGCTCGATCCGGCGGCACGTCCACGGTGCCATGCACCCCTTCCAGCGACGGGTGGCTGGCACGGACGTCGCTGCCGACACCGGCTGGCCGGTGCGCGTCGGCGGTCTCCTTTTTGTCAAATTCTTCCGGCATGCCTGTCCATATTTGTAGCCTGTGCTACATTTTAGCAGAAAGATTGTCAACCGCAATTTGGTCTGGTTTAGTTTGGAATATGAATTGCCCGCCAACCAAAGCCGCGAAGGTCCGTCCGCCGCTCCAGGGCAACCCCCGCCGCACCCGGCAGGAGCACTCTCAGGAAATCGCCCTGGACTATGTGGAGTTGATTGCCGAACTCATCGCCACAACCGGCGCGGCGCGGGTGACCAATCTGGCCCGCCGCCTGGGCGTCACGCACGTCACCGTCAACCGCACCATCCAGCGCCTCCAGCGTGGCGGACTGGTCAATGCCCAACCGTATCGCTCCATTTTGCTCACCGAAGCCGGCCGGAAGCTTTCTGAAGAATCACGTCGGCGTCACGAGATTGTGGTCGAGTTTCTCAAGTCGCTCGGGGTTCCGGACGCCGTCGCCCATCTGGACGCCGAAGGCATGGAACACCATGTCAGCAGGAAAACCCTCTCCGCGTTCGTTAAACACCTCGAACGCTGTGGCCGACACCAGCCGCCGCAGTAATCGCTCGAGCCTGCCAAACTTTGCCGCCCGACGTTTCATCACGCTTTGCCCGGCGGCCAATTCGCCGGCCGCTCGACCAGGTGCAACAGGTTGCCTTCAGCATCCTCGAAGAATAAAACTTTCCCCCCGCCCGCTGCCGGCCGCGTTTCTTCATCAAACTTCACGCCGTGTTTGCTCAATTCGACCTTCGCCGCGTTCATTGAATCCACGTGCAATGCGACGTGCCGCCAGCCCGCCAGCTTGTTGTTGCCGCGTTCGGCCAGGACGGTTTCAGCAGCGTAAATTTCCAGCATCACGCCTCCGGGCAAAGCGATAAGACAGGTGGGCGGACTCTGGCCGTTGTCCCAGACCGGCCGCGCGCCCAGCACGCGCACATACCAGTCTTTCAACGCGGCAGGATGGGCGGCGGGAACAGCAATGTGTTCAATGGAAAAGTTCATGGGCAAATTGGTTTTGTTTCAACGAGAATAATCCGCCCAATGGTTTTTCAAACACGAAAATTGCCCCTCGGCCGTCCTGCCGGACCCCTCTCCATGAACCTCTTGGTAGCACAGGTTTCCAAACCTGTGTACCCCGAAAGCTTTCGAGCTTTCGGGGCTGGTCGCCGGACAATGCCTTTGTTTTAGGTTCTCATTCCCCGACTCTCAACCAGCCACATACGGCTCACCTTTGCCGGTCTCGCACAGGGACTCCAAGCTGGCCAGTGAAGATCAGTGATTAACTTGGGGTCCCGGATTTTCTCCCTGCGCAGCAGCATTGCCTGCCTTCCGCACGACAACCATTTTCAGCGATTTTTTTGCCGGCACCAAATCAAGTCCAAACTCCCTGACTGCGGCCATCATTCCGGCGGGATTCGGCGCGCGGTCTTTTTGGTCCCATTTCACATCAAAGCTGTACCGGTTCGTCAGCCCGGTTTCATCAATTACCGGCATTGAAACCGCATGTTCCAATCCCTCCGTCAGGGAGGACATGGTCATGCCGGTTCCGCTCACCTCACCCCAGCCAAAACTGTTTTGTCCGTTGCGATTGGTGCTGGCCGTCAACCGTTCCAGGCTGGCGCTGTTGGTTTTCAATACCAACACGTCCACATCCCGCACTTCCCGTTTAACCGTCAGGCCGAAGGTTGCCTGAACCGCCGGCGCGAAGACTGCTTCGAGCATGTCCTTTCCTTGCGGGCTTCCGTTTGTCCACGGCAAAGTGATGTAGAACTCATACCATTCCTTGGGTAGTTCAACTTCGGCGACGATTCGTGTGCCTTCGACATTGAAAACGTGCTCGATGGCGGTTTTCAGCATGGCGGGTTGAAACGTCAGACCGGAGGCGCTCCATGTCTCAATCTGGTTGGTCCTGGAGGGTGGACGAATCAAGACTTGAAACAATGGCTTCGCGCCAATTCGGTATTGACCGGGAACCACACCGGGCACCTTTTCGCCTCCGGGTTCATTGGCTTGGGGTAATGGTTTGTCCGCCAGGCAAAGCTCGATCAAGCCGGGCGTCAGCGCCCGCGGATCCGTGACGGCGGCGATGCGCCCATGTAAGTCAATAATTACCGTGTGCGGAATGGCATAGACCCGATAAGGTTTGTCTTCCCCAAACCCCGCGTCCGCACCGATGCCAATCCATGCGTTGATGGGCGTCTTTTTCAGAAATTGCCGGAGCGCGCTTTCCCGGTCATCGGTGACGGCGATAAATTGCACCGGCTGGTCCTTGAATTGTCCGGCCAATTCATTCAGGTGCGGAATGGACGCCACACAGGGGCCGCACCAGGTGGCCCAGAACTCCAGCACCACCACCTTGCCGGTCGGCCAACCCATCGCTGCCTCCGGCGGCGCCTGCAACCATTGTGTGATCTTCAGTGCCGGCGCCGCCTCCCCAACTTCCGGTCCATCCGGATAACTGGTGGCGTGCGCCCTGAAACACCAAACGACCAACAAGAGTAATATCCAAGTTTTCACACAGCCAAACGCTTTTGAACCCTGACAATAATCACACCCCGGCGTAAATCAACACTGGATGCGACGGGCGGGGAAAACCGGACGCGGCTTACCCCTTCCAGATCATGTCCGCCACCGTGCGGTTTGCCGGAACGAACGGCAGCACGTGTTCGGTATAGGGCACAATCACGTCGAGCACATACGGCTCGTTGGCGTCGAGCATCCGCTGAATGGCGGGGCGCAAATCCTTTTTGAACATTACGCGCTCGCATTTCACGTTGAAACTGTTGCAGACGCGCACGTAGTCGGGATAAATCTCCTCGCGTTTGTCAGGATCGCCCAGATAGGTGTGGCCGCGGTTGCCGGCGTAAAACTTGTCCTCCCATTGCACCACCATGCCGAGGTGCTGGTTGTTCAGGATGATGGCCTTGGCCGCGATTTTTTCGACGTGCGCGGTCGCCAGTTCCTGAATGTTCATCAGGAAAGAGCCGTCGCCGTCTATGTCAATCACTTCCTTGTCCGGATGCGCGACCTTGACGCCAAGGGCGGCCGGGTAGCCAAAGCCCATTGAGCCCAGCCCGCCGCTGCTGATGAACTGGCGCGGGAACTGGTATTTATACCACTGGCCGGCCCACATTTGATGCTGGCCCACGCCGGTGGTGATGTAGGCTTCGCCTTTGGTCAGTTCGTAAAGCGCCTCGACCACCATCTGTTGCAGGATGATCTGGTCTTCATGGCCTTTGAGATGGTCTTTCATGTGGTCACTGCCGGCGATTTCCTGCGTAATGGTGTAGGCAAAAGGCCCCTTTTGCTTCCACCCGGCGATTTGTTCGAGCCACGCGGTGTGCTTCTTGTTGAGCGGACGCTTGGCCAGCATCGCATTGAGCCGCGTGAGCGCGTCCTTGATGTCGCCCACCACGGCCAGGTTGGCGCGGCGGTTTTTGTTCAACTCGGAAGCGTCAATGTCCAGGTGAACAATTGTGCCGTGTTTGCAAAATTCCTCGAATTTGCCGGTGACGCGGTCGTCAAACCGCACGCCGAACGCGAGCAGCAGATCCGCGCCGTCCTTGATTTTCACCATCGGGTCGTTGAACGTCTTGCGCAACTGGTATTCGCCGTTGACCGCCCAATTCGCGAACGCCGCGCCGTGCATGCCCAGCCAGCGGAGCGAGAGCGGATGCGTTTCCGGAAAGCCGCCGATGCCCATGAGCGTGGTGGTGACGGGAATCTGCGCCGCCTCGGCGAACTTTTTCAATTCCTCCGCCGCACCGCTGCTGATGATGCCGCCGCCGCAATAAATCACCGGGCGTTCGGCCTTTTCAATCAGACCCATGATTTCGTTCAATGCGAGATCGTCGGCGCGCAGGTCGGGTTGGTTGTAGCCGCGCAGGCTTTTCTTGATTTGCTCGAGCGTCGGCCACACCGGCTGGGTCCGGGCCTGCTGGATGTTTTTCGGCACGTCAATCACCACCGGGCCGGGCCGTCCGGATTGCGCGATGTAAAACGCCTCCTTCACGACGTGCGGAATGTCGTTCACATCCGTGATGAGATAGGAATGCTTCACGATGGGCAGCGTCACGCCGATGATGTCGGTTTCCTGGAACGCGCCGCGGCCGATCATGGTCTGGTTGACCTGGCCGGTGATGGCGATGAGCGGGCAGGAATCCAGGTAGGCGTCGGCAATGGCGGTGACGAGGTTGGTGGCACCAGGGCCGCTGGTGCTCATGCACACGCCGGCCTTGCCGGTCGCGCGGGCGTAACCTTCCGCCGCGAAACTGCCGCCTTGCTCGTGACGCGGCAGGATGGTGCGGATCTTGGATCGGGTGAGTGACTGGTGGATTTCCATGCTCGCGCCGCCGGGATAGGCAAAAATGACCTCCACGCCTTCGCGTTCGAGGGCCTTGACGAGGATGTCGCACCCGGGCATGGTGGGGCCGACCTCGGCGCGCGGGGCGGGGGCGGCTTTCTTGTCTCGTCGCGCCGAAGCCGTTTTTGCGGCGAAGGCGGATCCAGCTATTTCAGTTGTCTTGCTCATAGCGTTTTCTTGGATTGATGGATTGGTGGATTGATGGGCCAACGCTTCGGGGCGTTTTCCCACCCATCCAATCATCCAAAAATCCAATAATCCAGTTTCATGTTTTGGTTATGGCTGACGGTCGCAGGTAAAATAAAAACCCACGACCGTTTTGCAGCCGTGGGTTCTTGTTAAAGTTTATTTCAATTCAACAAGCGCCAACGGCGTCGCTAACTACAACGACGACCGCCAGTTTAACTGCTTGTGAAAAGTTTTTCAACATTGCGCTTTAAATTTAGCTGAATTCCCGGTCCGGTCAAGTCCGGTTTTTGTCCAGCGCCTGGTTGCGGATGGCGAACATGAGCAGGCCGCCGATAACGCCAAACGGCACCATGAAGTAGAAGTAGGAATCCCAGCTTTTATCGAGAAAGTAGCCGAGCACCTTGAGCGCGAGGCTGGCGCCGAAGTATTGGAACGAGTCAATCACGCCCGATGCAAAACCCGCCATCTTGCGCCCGCCGATGTCCATCGCCGCCGCTGGACCGAGGAGCGAATGGGTCGAGTTGGCCGTGAAGGAAATCAACACGAAGAAAACGAGCGCCCAGTTGAGGCTTTGCACCTGCGTCGCCACGAGGATGACGCAGACTTCGATGAAATAAATCCACGCAGCCACGGGCGCGCGGCGGCCCTGGAAAATCCGGTCGGAGATGATGCCCGAGATCAGCGAGCCGGAAGACGCCACAAACGGAATCAGAAACCCGAGCCATTGAAACCGCGCCGAACTCAATTCAAGGTTGTAGACTTCCTGAAAATAACGGGGAAACCACTGGTCAATGCACTGCCGCACCGCGCCGGTGCAGGCATACGCCAGCGCGATGATCCAGACCAGCGGATTGCCGACGATTTTTTTGAATACCGTCGCGATCTCACCGTGGATGTCCGTGTCGGAATGGTCCGCCTCGCCGGCGTGAACGCCGGCAAAACCCGCTTCCTCCGGCGTATCCTTGACCACGAGCGCGAGCACGACCGCCACCAGGCTCGCAACGCCCGCTGGTATCCAGAACAGCCAGCGCCAGTGCAGCGCGGGCACCTGCCACATGCCGAGGAACGTGAAGCCGGCCAGCAGCGCGGCCCCGAAATAATTGATGCCGAGCCGCCCGAGGTTGATCATGAACCCGAAAATGCCCGCGAATGTGCCGCGCTCCGTCTGGCCAAACCACGCGGCATTGATCTTGATGAACCCCGGCGCGCCGAATGCCTGCACGTAGCCGTCAATGCTCCGCAACACCACAAACAGCCAGAGGAAACCCCAGAACGACGATGCGCCGAAGAGCAGGTTCATCGTCACCGTGCCCGCCGCGCCGATGAGCATGGCGCGCTTGCCGCCAATCCGGTCGGTTAAAAGGCCGTTGACGATCTGTCCGATTGCGTAGGCCAGCAACTGGGCCGAGATGATGCTGCTCATGTCGGACTTTGAAAAATGCAACTCGTCGGCGATGGCTTTGTTGGCCAGCGGCAGGTTGTAGCGACACAGATAGTAGGACGTGTACATCAGCCCCACCACGCCCCAGTTAAGTCCGCGGCGGGCGCGGAAACCGGGAGGGAATTTTCGCCGGGTAAAAAAAGTTGTTGACACGATCAGGCTCCTGAAACGGATACGACCGGCTCAAAGCCGGATGCAACAAAGCAAAATCAAGCGTCCCGGTCAAGAAACGGCGGAGGACACATGTGGGTTGGTTTGGTGGGGCGAGCGTACTCGCGCCTGCGCTGCCGTAGCGGCTTCGTCGCCGCNNACGCCAGCGCTCCCAGGAACTGTGCCCCGGCTCATGGTCCCGATGCGCGTCCAATGTCGGAGTTTGGGTTCAAACCAATCTTCTGCTTTTACCCGCTTCGGCGAGGTATTTCCGGGTGGCGGCGGGCAGGTCGTGCCAGATTTTTATGGCAATCAGCATCCCGACCAGCGCGAATGGCATCAGAAAATACGGCCAGTAATGCCAGTTCCACGTCGTCAGGTAACCGAGGCTGAACGACTGGATGCCGCTGCCGAGATACGTGCAGCCATCCACAATGCCGGAGCACGTCGCCGCGGCCTTGCGCCCGCCGAAATCCGTCGCCGCCGTGCCGGCCATGAGCGACGTGATGCCCACCGCGCACATCACGATGAACACCGACGCACAGCCAAGAATGAGCGGGGAGGAAAACAAAAACACGGCCATCACCATCGCCATGATCAGAATGAAGCCGCACAGGAACGCCGTTGGCGGACCGCGCCGCGATTGGAACCACCAGTCGGACGCCATGCCGCCGGCGAACCCGCCGATGATGCCGAAGATGCACAGCAGCAGGCCCCAATGTTGCAGGAAAAATTCCGCGCCCGGCTGTTTCACCTCGGCGGCAAAAACGAAATACCATTGCGTGATGCCGTTGCGGAACACACCCGAAGTCAGCCCGATGGCCGCAATCAGCAGCATCAACGGACTGGCAAAAACTTTTTTGAGCAGGTCAAGCGCCGTCAGCTCGATGTGCATCTGGCCGGACGACGCGTCGTGCGTGTCGAAGTATGGAAAATCCGCCTCTTCCGGCGTGTCCTTGATGAGCCACCAGTCAATCAATACCCAGACAATCAAAATTGCCGACGGAATGAAAAACACCGCCCACGTCGCATCCACCGGTTTGGTGGTGGAAGCGAAAATGGCCTTCAGCAAATCGTGCAACCAGCCGCCGGTGGCGTTGGCTTTGGTCATATTGACAATCGCCTGCCCCCAGTCGAACGCGAAATAGACGCCGATGGAAATGAGCGTTCCGAAGATCGCGCCGAACACGCCGCGTTCGCGCACGTGGAACCAGTAGGCCTTGACCTTGATGATGGAAACCGCGCCGTAGCTCTGGAAATACATGTTCACCGAGTAGAGAAACGAAAAGGCGACGACCATGTTGACTTTCAATTTTCCCATCACCAGCAGCCAGGTCAGCACCCCGAGCAGGACGTTCGCCCCCGACGCGCCCAGGGCGGCGATGATGATGCCGCGTTTGCCGCCGATTTTGTCCACGAGCGGGCCGTTGATGAGGAACGACAGCGCATAGGTGACCGTGCCCGCCGCGAAGATCAGACCGAGGTCCTCCTTCGACATCAAATCGCCGAGCGCGTTTTTGGAGACGTTGAGGTTGTAGCGTCCCATGTAAAGGAACGCGTAAGTCATGCCGAGCGGAAACCAGTTGATGAAACGGCGCAGCATGAACCACCGGCTGTGGCCCATCGGGTTGTTGTGAAAATACAACCCGATAATCACCGCCAGACAAATGCCGACTAGGAGCAAATCCATGAAAAATCCTTCGGTAGCCCGACAGGAAAACAGACCCGCACAACGCGGTCAAAGGATTTTATGTGACAAAAAAGCCGCGGAGGATTTCCGCGGCCTGGATGGAGCGCCAATGACAGCGACATGGCGCGGTATAATGAAACAACTCTATTTTGACAGCCGGAAAAACAAGTTGCCCGTCGGCGACGTGAGGTTCAGGTAATTGGTGCCGTTGAGCAGCGTTACGCCGCTGCTGGCTGACCAGCCGGCGGATGAAGCCAGGTTGCCGTTCTGCTGTAGGCTCCAGCCCGACGCGTCCTGCCAATAAACCGTCACCGTGTTGCCCGCATGGCTGATGAACAAGGTCGGCGCGCCGGGCGTCTGCACCACGGAAATCAGCGCCCAGAACCCACCGGTCAATGAATAATTTCCACCGGTCATCGGCCCACTGGCATCGTGCTGGCCGATGGTGCCGCTGACGGAATAAACGCCGCCCGTGCTCGTGCCGCCGCCGCCGGCGATTTTATACCAGTCAATGGAGTAGCTTTGGGCAAACGTTGAGATTAGCGGCAACATTGCGAACGCAAACATTGCAACAAGGTGCCGCCAGGTTTTGGACTGCGCCAGCCCTCTGGCGCTTTGCCAGGCAATGGTATCTTGGTCACGGGTCAAAAGCGGCAGAGGGCTGCCGCACTCCAGGACGCTTCGCGCTCGCCATCCTCCATCCTCCATTTTCCATCCTCGTGTTTTCATTGCCCGCCTCCGTTCTTTGCGATCACAAGTTGCTCCAATCGTTCCAGCCGGGCTTTCAACTCCGTTATCTCCGTTTCCTTCTGTTCCATCTTCTGGTTCAAGCCCTGGATGGCCGCCAGCGCCACGCCGCCTTCGTCCACCGTGCCAATCGCCTTGTCGCTGTCACCAAAACCGAAGGCGGCGTGGAAATCCTGCGCCACGGGGCCGATGTGTCTCACGCCGGCGGGTTCCACCTTGTATTTCCATTGGGTGATGGGCAGGGCGACCACTTTGGCGAGCACGTCGCCGGGCGCAATGGAAGTGAAGTTTTCCTTGGCGTTGCGGTCGGAAACACTCGTCCACACGCCCGCCGAGCTGCAATAGGCGCCGCTGCCCATCGTCAGCGGATAGCTCGGGGAAGTGGTGCCGATGCCGACGCAGCCGTTGTTGTTGACGTTCATGCGAATGGTGTTGGCCGTGTAGAAGTCCAGGCCATATTGGTCCGTGCCGCTGCTGCGCTTGGAGGCAATACCCTCGCCGCTGCTGTAGCCGCCAAAGATCAGGCCGGGACTGAGCGAGCCGCTGTTTAGCGTGTTGGCATCCACAATAATCGTGTTGGTGGCGCTGATCGTGCCGTTGACAGTCAGTCCGCCCAAAGTCACGCCGGATTCGTTGTTCGTGACCACGGCCGACGGCAATTGTGCCAGGGGAACCGTGCTGCTGGTCAGTTGCGAGGCATTCAGACTGGTCAAACCCGCGCCATTGCCGGTGAAACTGTTGGCGGCGTTGTTCATCGTTATCACACCGTTATAAGCGCCTGAAAGCGAACCGGACGGCACGGTGCCGCTGGTCAGTTGCGAGGCATTCAGGCTCGTCAGTCCTTGAGCGTTGCCATAAAAGTTATTGGCATAAATAGATTGTACCGGATACGCGGGTGAGGCAATGGTTTGCAATGCGCCATTCAATGGGTTGCGCATGTAAATAGTGTTGTTCTGCGCCCAGATTGACAAATTCCCATCGCCCACAATGACAAGTCCTCCAGACCCGCTATACTGACTGTTCGTGATGATTAAATTATCAGCATAAATGCCGTTAGCTTTAATCCCACCAATGATGGGGGGAACAGCCAGTGCTTGACCTATGAGCGAGCGTGTTTTTCCCTCTGAAATAACATTTTTATTTTGATTTAGAAATGAGGACTGTAAAACCCCTTCCGCTACGAGCAGATAGCCCGCATCATTTAAGTGTATCGAATCATACGGGTGATGAAGGGATGCTGCTGGAACATCGTTTGTAAAAGTCCATAAGTCGAATGCAAGATTTGTATTTGCAGCATTAACCAGAAACTTTCGCACATCAAAGAACCGATTGGAGTAAATAGCAGACAAGTAATAATTAAGATTTGTAATTTGGACATATCCTGCTGTTCCAATTGTTTCATTTGTCATGTTGATAATTGACATGACCAAGTAATTGGAATTGCCAACCGAATTTAAATCAGAAACCATTGTGGCAATGTCGGCCAAGACTGAGTTGGAATCAGGATAGTTGTTTCTCCCAGACCAAATAATCGTTGGATACACCCATAAGTTGGCGTTTGCCTGAAAATTTGTTTTTATTTGGGTTGAACTCAATCCTCCAATTCCTTGGTTGATGGTTGCTGTATTGAGCATCGAAGCCAAATCATCTGGATAATCAAGCTCAGGGTCAGCTCCACCGCCATTTATTCCAAGAGTAAGGGAATCTCCCCAACAAACATTAATGGAAGATGGAACTGGAGGCGCAGTGTTGGTCGCTAGGCTGCTAAGCGTGGTCGCTGTGGTTGCATTGCCATTGAACGTGCCGCCCAGCGTCACACCGGTGGCATTGTTCGTCATCACGACCACAGGCAATTGAGCGAGAGGCACCACCCCGCTGACCTGGCTCACCGGCAGCGTGCCGGACAAGCCCCCGGCCGTGCCGGCAAGGATGGCATACGGCGTGGGCGTCAATGGCTGCCGCGGCGTGAGCGTGACAAAGCCGGACGCGCCGTTGGTGCGCACGGCGATTTCCAGCCAGCGCGCGTTGCCGGTGAACACGCCGGAGCCGAAGTCCAACGTGACGGTGAACAGGCCATTGGTCACCGGCGTGGCGGCGTTTGTGAGAATACCGCTGACAACATTGCCATTGGTGACAGCGTCGAAAATCGTAAATCGTAAATCGTAAATTCCAGTGGCCGGCCCGCCATTGTCATTCAATTTTCCTTGATAGCTGAACGCCGTGCCTTGGGCGAAGGCGGTTGAGGGTTCAAGCGTAAGTGAGAACGCAGCGAGCAGCAGGATCATACCTCGAATAAACAGAGGTTGACCCGCCTTCGCTTTGCTACGGCGCGGCGAGGGGTTGAGGGTTGAGAGCGCCAGCAGCGCAAGCCATCCAACGATTCGGAGTTTGGTTTTCATGATTTTTCTTTCCGGGTTTTTGTTTCAAACAGTTAAAATGGATTAAGTTGGGAAATCAGGCTGGCTGGTGCTTGGATGGGGAAAACGCCATCGGAAAACGAAAGCCAGCTTCTGAAGACGGGCCGAATGGCGACTGGATTGACGCGACAATTCTCTTCCGCCAAGAATGGAACGGCAAACCCACGGTTGGTTCGGTAAGAAGTGCGACTGGTTTTCCCCTGCTTCTGCATAAACCGCTGACCGTATTAACCATCCGTGCGGAAACCCTGTCAATGAATTTTCGGTCTGGAGTGAAATCGGGCGCATGATACTTCTTGTGCAGGTAAATCTACTTTCATTAACACCCTGCTTTAGCGGGGTGTTAATGAAATGGCCGCAAAATAAATCACTTTCCCGACTTCTTGACGCCTGGGCACTGACAAAACAGTGCCCTCCATATTCCGCTATCAGAGACGGAATAGCTGCGGTTCGACCAACTACGGGCCGATTTTTACCCGATAAAACCGTTGCGGGTCAGGACCGATGGAATCCAAGGCCGTCGCCGTAGAATTGGTTGCGGCGATGACACTGCCCAAATTGTTCCAGTTCATTTGATTCAAATTCGTCTTGAACTGTAATTGGTAAGTTTGCCCCGCCAGTGCGCTCCAAGTAAGCGCGATCGTCCCCCCGGCTTTGGTCACTGATTGGAACACCGGCCGTGGCGGGGACACCAGGCTGAGACGGAAAATGGCACCGTTGCCATGCGCGCCGCCAGAGGATGTCGTGCCATAGAAATTACCATCCGTGCCCTGCACCAGGGTGGAATTGGGATAGGCGCCATTACTGCCGCCGGTAAAGGAATACACCGTAGTCAGCGTGCCACCGGAAGTGATCTTGAACACCGTGCCAAATGTGTCGCCCGATTGGTTCTTGTACGCACCGCCGTATTCTGTCGTGCCATAGAAATTGCCGTCNNCCCTGCACCAGCCCGGCAGCAGGATTAGCACCATCGCTACCGCCAGTGAATGAGTAGAGGGTGTTCAACGTGCCGTTGGTCGTCATCTTAAACACGGTGCCATAACCGTCGGACAACAAGCCATGCGTGCCGCCATATTCTGTCGTGCCATAAAAGTTGCCATCCGTGCCTTGCACCAGCCCGCCCTCGGGACCAATGCCATCGCTCCCGCTGAACGAGATCCAGGAGGTGAATGAGCCATTGGCAGATATTTTGAAGGCCGTGCCATCATCTAGGTAGTAATCCACACCGCCGTAGGAGGTCGTGCCATAGAAATTGCCATCGGCGCCCTGCACCAGGCCGGCATCAGGATTAGCGCCATCGCTGCCGCTAAACGAGTATAGAGCAGTGAACGCACCATTGGTCGTGATCTTGAACACCGTGCCAAAGGTATCGCCCTCTCGGTCCTCGTACATGCCGCCATATTCTGTCGTGCCATAGAAATAGCCATTGGCACCCTGCACCAAGCCGGCGGCAGGAATAGCGCCATCGATACCGCTGAACGAGTACAGGGTCGTGAGTGTGCCAAGAGGCGTTAGCTTGAACACCGTGCCCTGTCCTTCGCTGTATTTGTACTGATTCGTGTCCGCACCGCCGTATTCTGTTGTGCCATAGAAATTGCCGTCGGTGCCCTGCACCAGCCCGTTTGGGCTGCTGCCATCAGCGCCGCCGAACGAGTACAGGGTGGTGAGCGGCGAGTTCGTTGAGGGAACAATCGTGAGCGCCAGGGGCTGATCGTAGATGCCGTTCAGGCTGTCCGCGACTTCCACGGTGAAATCGAACGTGCCGCTGGCGGCGAGCGTGCCCGAAAGCAGGCCGTTGGCGGCCAAGGTCAGGTTGGGAGGCAAACTGGCGGAACCGGACGCGAGCGACCAATTGTAAGGCGATGCGCCGCCAAAGGGCACGCCGGCGGTCGCCTGCAACTGCTGGCTGTAATTCAGGAAATTGGTGCCGTCGGGCAAAGAAATCGTGATGATCTGCACGGCGTTGCTGATGCCGATGGAAAATTGTTCGTTGGTGGTGTTCACGCCGTCGCTGAGTTGAATGGTGAAGGTGAATGTGCCGGCAGTGGTGGGTGTGCCATAGATTTCGCCGGATGAAGTGTTCCCGGTCAAACCCGGCGGCGGTGTTCCGGAAATGACCGACCCGGTGATAGGACCGTTGCAACTGGAGGCCAGCAGGAACTGGTCGTAATAGACGTTTACTTCGCCAGCGGGAAAGGACGTGGTGATGATGGAAATGCCGTCGCAGGATTGGACGATGAAATTGTTCGTGGCATTGTTGTTGTTAATGACCGCCGTCTGGTTGCCGGGGCACTGATAATTGCCGCTGCCAAGAATGTTGTCCAGGCTGTCGTCGCCGCCATTGCAATTGATGCTGATGTCCCAGCTTCCATTGGCCACGTTTATGGAATAGTTGCCATAAGTATCGGTGTCCACATAGGACTGATAATTGGTGCCGTTGATGGTGGCATTGGCGTTTACGCCAACGCCGGCGATGGGGTTGTTGTTGCTGTCCTTCACCGTGCCGGTAATCTGATTGATGGCGAGGATGGCGGTGAAGTTCGCCAGCACCGCCTGCCCGGAGTTGATGTTCGTGCCGCCGTTTGAATCAAGGTCCGGCTGCGAAAAAATGTAATTGGCGGGGCTTTTGTCACTGCTGATTTGAATCTGCCACGGATCGTCGTTCAAGCCGCCCACGATGCCAAGGAAGTAGTTCCCGTTCGTATCTGTGTAACCGTCCGGTCCATACAGGTTGCTGCCGGTGTCGTAGGCTTCCACGTCAATTCCCGCCATCGGATTCCCCAGGTTGTCCGTGACGCTGCCATAAAACAGCGCCGTGGCCCTGGGGACGGCCAGGGTCACACCCGTCGCGCCGGCGCTGACATTGGTGCCATTGTTCAATCCAACATAACCATGAACAATCAGAGACGAGTCTTGCACCTGGAGCGTCCATGTGCCGGCGGTGACCGGCACGTTGAAATTACCGTTGGTATCAGTAAAAGTGATCACCAGCAGGCCGTCGGAGGACATCGCCGGAATCATCACCCCCGGCAATCCGATGCTGGAATTATTGGCATCAACCACACTGCCGGAGATGCTGGCCGAAGTGGCGCTGGTGAGCGTCAGATTGGTGGTAATGGTCTGGCTGGCAGCCAGCGTAAGCACCGGCGCCGTGGCCATATTGGCGGCATAATTGCCCTCGAAAGCCACCGGCATATATGTTCCCGTCGGCAACTGGACGGTGTAGCTGCCCGCATTGTTCGCCACCACGCCGGCCAATGGATTGCCTGACGGTCCTTTGTTTCCCGGACGCGGGGGAGGAAACATCAGGATAATGGCATTGGGCAGCGCGGTGCTGGTGCTGTTGCTGACCACATTGCCGGTGAGCGTTTGCGCGAAGGGAAAATTCGTGACCGCAAACTGGTTGGTAATCGGCGCAAAATGTCCGCCAGGACTGGAAAGCACATATAAATAATTGCCGACGATGTTCTGCACAAAATCCCCATTTTGGAAATTCAACGTCGCGGTGATGGCGCCCGTCGTGGCATTCAAATCGCCAGGCACATTGAAATTGGTCACCCCGCCAATCACAAAGTTGGTCCCATCCTGCAACGTGAACTGCTGCACCAGCAAATCCCCTCCATCAATGACGCCGTTGGTGTTGAGGTCGAGAAATTTTTGAATGACCACCGTCTTGTTCGTCAACCCACCGATTTGCAGGGTGACAGTTCCGGCGTAGGTGTTGCTGACGACGGATGGCGTGACAGTGAACGTAACGTCGGCAAACGCACCCTGGCCAAAGGCAACCAGCCATGCGAAGGCCGCGAAGAGGCGGACAAGGGAAGTTTTCATAGATTTGATTGTATCAAGTTTCAACAATGTTATTACTTCAACAAACGGAAAAACAAATTTCCCACCGGCATGATAGTGATGCCATTCATGCCTTGACGGCTTGTTGGGTTTGAGCCTTCCACAATTTTTTTAAATTTCTCACCATTTCAAGATCCTGCAATCCACCTTTTTTGTCCGCCGGCAGGCCAATTAGGGTGATTTTAAACCGGAGTCTTCTCTGGCGGATTCTGAGGAGGTTTTCCCCATTCGGCCGGGGGAACAGCCCTGGTCATCAGCTCTGCTGATATGCTGGGGACGGGGATTGGTGTAACTCAGGATGTCTGCCGCCAGTTGAACGCGGGTGCAAAGGGGGCGCATTGCCCGAACCTGGAAAGGAGCGCGGCAGATCGGAATCACCGGCAAACAAAAAGCCGCGGAGAATTTCCGCGGCCTGGAGAAAATAAATGGATTCGTTGCCGGCCTACCCGGCTTTCTTTTCCTTCTTTTCAGCTTTTTCAGCCTTTACGTGCTTCTCGCCCTTGGGTTTGGTTTCCGCGGCTTCAGTTTTTTCGGCCTTGGCGTGTTTCTCACCGTGCTTCTCACCTTTGGGTTTGACTTCGGCAGCTTCGGGTTTTTCGGCCTTTTCACCTTCGGCATCGCGTCTGCCGTAACTGCGTTTTTCACGTCTGGGTTCTCTACCCTCTTCTTTTTTCGGTTCTACAGGCACCGGCGCAACCACCGGCGTGAGACTTTCGACGCGGACTTTCAGGGTGCCCTTGACCTCAGCATGCAGATGCAATTCGACTTCGTGGTCGCCCAGCGCGCGGATGGGGTGTTCGAGGTAAATCTTCCGCTTGTCGAGCGTGATGTCGAACTGATGTTTCAATTCGTCGGCAATCACGCCGGCGGTCACCGAACCGAACATCTTGCCGTCCTCGCCCGCCTTGACCTTGATGAGGCAGATGAGCTTGGCGACGCCCTTGGCGAGTTCGGTCATGGTGTTGAACTCGTGCGCTTCGCGTTCGGCGCGGCGCTGGCGCAAGGACTCGATCTGGCGTTTGTTGGCCATGGTCAGGGGGATGGCCAGGCGTTGCGGGAACAGATAGTTGCGCGCGTAACCGGCGGCGACCTTCACCTGGTCGGATTCGGCGCCGAGGCCGATGATGTTGTGCGTGAGAATGACTTCAGTCTTCATAAAAGTGACATGTGACGGGTGACAAGTGACGGGAAAATTCGCCTCGGAAAATCAAAAGGGAACGTCGTCTCCTTCCGGGGGAGCGTCGGCTTCGCCGCCTTCGGGCGCGGGCGCGCCCGCTGCTGCCGGAGCCGGACGCGAACGCGGAGCTTCGGCAGAACCGCCGCCGCCGCTGTCGCCGCGATTCGAGTCAATGAACGAAAAGCTTTCGAGCACAACCTTCAATTTGCTCTGTTTTTGTTTCGTGTTTTTGTCTTCCCACGTATCCTGTTTGAGCCGGCCTTCGACGAGCAGCGGCCGGCCTTTTTTCATGTATTGGGAAATGACTTCCGCCTGGCGTCCCCAAACGTCCACGTCCACGAAACTGACCTCTTCCTTGTTTTCGCCGCTCTCGCTTTTCCAGGTGCGGTTGACGGCCAGGGTGATGCGGGCAACCGCCGTGCCCTTGGGCGTGTAGCGCAACTCCGGATCACGGGTCAAATTGCCGGCGAGGATGACTTTGTTGAAGTTGGCCATGGGAAGTTGAGGGTTGAAAGTTGAGAGTTTATTTCGCGGGTTTGGGTTCGGGAGACAGGGTGAACAGCACGCGGAACACATCCTCGTTAAGCGCGAATTTGGCGCGCAATTGCGCGATGATGGCCGGCGGCCCGGTGAAAATCACATTCGCGTAAAAGCCGGCGCTGTACTTTTTGTCCGCCACGCGCGAAAAATTCTTTTTGTCCATTTTCTGCACGGTTTCGACCTTGCCTCCCGCCGACTCGATTTCTGCGGAAATTTTGTCGAGCGCGTCTTTGACGCCCTCTTCCCTGCCCGCCAGATTCAGGATGAACAGACCTTCGTATCGTTTCACTGTTTTTTTTCTTTGTTCGCAGAGTCCACGACTCCGTTAAACTGGTTCATTGCTTTTTCAATGCCGGCCTCCAACCAGCATTCCACCTGGTCGGCGGCACGGCCCAAAACTTTTTCCATCAACGCGGCCTCACCCGCGTCAAACCGTCCGAGCACATGATCCGTGATTTCCCGCGCGCCTTCCGCCCGGCCAATGCCGAGCCGCAACCGCGCAAAATCATTCGTGCCCAAATGCTGCTCGATGGACTCCAGTCCGTGATGGCCACCACTGCCACCGCCCGCCCGCAGGCGAATCTCGCCCAGCGGCAAATCCGCATCGTCCACTGCCACCAACAGCTCCGATTGTGGCTGGAGCTGGTAAAAATTCTTCAATGCGCCGACCGCTTCGCCGCTCAAATTCATGAACGTCTGCGCCTGGCAGAGCAAAACGCGGACGCCGTTGCGTTCGGCCCGCGCGACCCGGGCCTTGAACTTTCGTTCATTCGTCCAGCCTGCATTCCAGCGCGACGCCAGTTTTTCGACCAGCGTGAAACCGGCGTTGTGGCGCGTCTGCGCGTATTCCGCGCCGGGATTGCCCAAACCCACGATGAGATGCAAATTCTCCATGCGCGGCACGGGCCCGGCGACCCTCGCGGACCGCCGGCAAAATTATTTCTTCTTTTTCTCCGCCGGCGCTTTCTCGCCGGGCTTGGCGGCACCCTTCTCCGGAGCCGCAGCGGCAGCACCCTTGGCCGGCGCTTTTTCGCCGGGTTTGGCCGCAACACCTTTTTCGCCGGGCTTGACGGCGCCTTTTTCGCCCTTGGCCGGCGCGGCACCCTCTTCGCCTTCTTCTTTCTTCTCTTTGATCATTTCGACGTCGCCAGCGGCCACCGCTTCACCTTCCGTCGTCGCCGCCACTTCCTCCTCCTCCGTGCGTGGCAGGGCGACGGAGATGACCGCTATGTCCTTGTCGCCGAGAATCTCGACGCCCGTGGGCGCTTTGATTTCGCCGAGGTGGATGGATTTGCCGAGTTCGAGATGGCTCACGTCCACGACCATCTGCTCGGGCAAATCCTTGGGCAGGGCGCGCACTTTCAATTTGAAGACCACGTGCTCGAGCACGCCGCCGCTGTTTTTCACGCCGGCCGCTTCCCCGACGGTTTCCAGCGGCACCAAGACGACCACTTTTTCATCTTCAGTCACTTCATGGAAATCCACGTGCAGCACGTTGCCCTCCAGCGGGTGATGCTGGATTTCCTGCACCAGCGCGAGGCGTTTGGCGCGGGCGTCGTTTTCGACGGACAAATCCACCAGCAAATTTTCGGAAACCGAACGGTGAATGAGGTCGCCAATTTCCTTGGCGCTGACTTCGAGGTTTTGCGGTTTGGCCTGCCGGCCATAAATGACGGCGGGCACGCGCCCGGCGGCGCGCAACTTCCTGGCCCCGTTCCGACGCGACTGCGTCCGGGGATATGCTTTCAACGGCACTGATTTCATCGTTAAATCATTTGTTACTGCGGCGCATCAACTCGTGCGTCCGCCTTTGAATTCAAACAGCGAATTCACCGACGAATTATTGTGAATTCGCTTGATGGCTTCGCCCAATAGTCCGGCCACTGACAACGTGGTAATCTTCACGCCGTCAATCGCCGGGCATTGAACTGTATCAGTCGTAATTAATTCGTCAATCACCGATTTTCGCAATCTTTCGACCCCCACGCTGTTCAAGATGGCATGTGACACGCAGGCCAGAATTTTCTTGGCGCCCTTCCTTTTCAGCAAAGCCGCCGCCTGGGTCAATGTCCCCGCCGTTTCCGTCAAATCATCCACCAACAAGATGTTTTTGCCCCGGATTTCGCCGATGACCGCCATGGATTCGACTTCCGTCGCATTTTTACGCCGTTTGGCCACGATGGCCAGGCCGCCTTCCAGGACTTGGGCATACGCATGCGCCATTTTCAACCCTCCCACATCCGGACTGACGACGACCAGGTCCTTCATGTTTTTTTTCTTCAAGTAATCATACATCACCGGCGCGGCATAGAGATGATCCACCGGAATGTCGAAGAACCCCTGGATTTGTTGCGCGTGCAAGTCCATCGTGAGAATGCGATTCGCGCCGGCCGCCACCAGCAGGTTCGCCACAAGCTTGGCCGTGATGGGCACGCGCGGCTGGTCCTTGCGGTCCTGGCGCGCGTAACCGTAAAACGGCAGCACCGCGGTGATGCGCGTCGCGCTCGCGCGCCGCACGGCGTCAATCATGATGAACAGCTCCATCAGATTGTGATTCGTCGGCGGCGACGTCGGCTGGACGATGAACACGTCTTCGCCGCGCACATTTTCCTCGATCTTCACAAACGTCTCGCCGTCGGGAAACGGCTGGACGGAGCATTTGCCGAGCTGGCTGCCGATGGATTTGCAAATGGCCCGGGCCAGGGGGACATTCGCGGTGCCGCTGAAAATTTTCACGAGTTAATGGTCGTTTTGGTTAAAACAGAAAAACCGCCGCTATCGGCGGATGAAATTTCAAAACGACTTTAGCAACGAACGAACCCGACGCAAGCGGAAATTGGGAATTATTGGCTGTCGCACACGGATACTACCCCCAATGCATGATGCCGCGTCCGCGTGGAACGCCAGATTCATCCGGCAGGTGTGCAACCGGCGCGTGTTGCTGCCGGATAAATCCGGCGTTCCGATGGTGGTGTTGGGGGCACCCAATCATTGGCAGCGGGCGCCCGACCGCTTGCCATTGGCGGGCGCGTCACGTATTTTCGCTCCAATGAAATACCGTCGTTTTGGCCGGACCGAGCTGGTGATGCCGGTAATTTCCTGCGGCGGGATGCGTTATCAATTCAAATGGCAGGACGTGGATCCGAAGGAAATCCCGCGCAAAAACCAGGAAAATCTGGAAGCCTGCATCCACCGGGCGCTCGAATTGGGCATCAATCACATCGAAACCGCGCGCGGCTACGGCACGTCCGAGATGCAACTGGGCAATGTGCTGCCAAAACTGCCGCGCGACAAAATCATCGTCCAGACCAAGGTCACACCCAAGGCAACCCCGAAGGAATTTCTCGAAACATTTGAGACCTCGATGAAATACCTGAAGCTCGACCACGTGGATTTGCTGGCGTTGCACGGCATCAACAACCGCGAACTTCTGGACTGGTCGCTGAAGAAAAACGGCTGCCTCGCCGCCGCGCGCCGGTTGCAGCAGGAGGGCCGCACGCGGTTCATCGGTTTTTCCACGCACGCGACGACCGACATCATTCTCGAAGCGGTGAACAGCGGCGAGTTTGATTACTTGAACGTCCACTGGTATTTCGTGAACGACTTGAATTGGGCCGCGATTGAAGCCGCGCACCGGCTCGACCTGGGCGTTTTCATCATCAGCCCGAACGACAAGGGCGGAAAACTTTATGAGCCATCGCCCAAGATGGTGGAACTCTGCGCGCCGCTGTCGCCGATGGTGTTCAACGACCTTTATTGCCTCGGACGAAAGGAAGTCCACACGCTGAGTTGCGGCGCCAACAAGCCCGGGGATTTTGACGAGCACGTCGCCGCGCTGAAATTTTACGACCGCATGGCGGAGACAATTGCGCCGGTTGAAAAGCGGCTGCGCGCGGAAATGGAACGCGTGCTGGGCGCGGATTGGTGCGCGCGGTGGTTCGAGGGTTTGCCGAATTATGTGGACGTGCCGGGGCGGGTCAATGTGTCGGAAATCCTGCGGCTGTGGACTTACGCGAAGTCGCTCGACCTCGTGGCGTGGGGCAAGATGCGTTACAATTTACTCGGACAGGCCGAGCACTGGTTTCCCGGCGAAAACGCGGCCAAGGTCCGCGAACTGGACCTGCCGGCAGTGCTGCGGAACAGTCCTTTTGCCAGCCGGATTCCCGTAATTTTGGAGGAATCGCACCGGATGCTTTTTGAGAAACCGGCGCAGCGGCTCAGCGCAAGTTGAACCCCGGCGTGTTAGTGCCCAACAATGACGACGGTGAGGTCACAACCGGAGCGGCGGTGGCGCCAATCGGCGCGCCGGCGTTGAGTCGTTTGAGAACGGCGTCGGTCAAATCGTTTTCGCCGCTGGTGTAGATCACCGCGGTCGTGGCATTGGCAGTTTCCGCCGCGGCGTCTATGACCAGTGAGCAGCCGGCGGCCTTGGCCTGGGCGGTCACGGCCGCTTTGATATCGCTGAGAACGTTGTCGCGCATCCGCATTTGCTGTTCTTGCATTGTGACCTGGGCTTGGCGCTCGAACTGGTCAAGGGCGGTTTTGGCCTCCTGCAACTGTTTCCGTTTGTCAGCGGCAGCTTGTTTATTTTTGTCGCGTTGATCGGCGGAGAGGGCCTGGTCGTTCGCCTGGTCCAGGAGTTTTTGATATTCATCGCCGCCTTTCTTCAAGTCATCACTCAGGCTTTTGGCGTCCTTGATGAGTTGCGCCTGTCGATCGTTGAGGACGGTTTGCGCCTGCTTGGTTTTCCAATAGCCGTCGAACAGCTTGCGCAAGTCCACGGTGGCGATCTTGGTTTGTGCCAGCGCGGGAACGCTCAAGAAAGCCAGCAATGAAACGGTCAAAATTGTTGTGCGTAATAATTTCATGGGAATATCAAAGCAAATTCCGCGCATGAAGCCAACTGAAAACTGGCGGGCCAAAACTGGGGCTGGCAAATCACGGCAGTTGCAGCAAATAGAACAGTTGCGGCGCGTTGGTTTGCGCGGTGTTGGTGAAGATGAAATCGCCCTCGCTGTCGAATTGATTGGTCGCAATGTACGTCCAGTTGGTCGGCGGCAACAGAAGATTGGACGAGGTCAGCACGTAATAGGTGCCGTTGGTCACGCCACCGGCGCCGCTTAAAATAAAACCACCACCGCTGCCAGGTGCAGCAACAATGTTTGCAAAACTCAGCGGCGCCACTTTCTGGTTGATGGGTTGCATTGTGGACAACCCCATATTCGTCGTCACCGTCAAGATCGCATTGGAACTGGTCACCGATCCGGCAATATTCGTTATGGTGACCGAGTAGCTGTTGCCGCTGTCACTCATCTGCGCGTTGCTGATGGTCAGTTCGTTGGTGGTCGCACCATCAATGTCGCCTCCGTCTGCCAGGTTCGTCCCGTTCACCTGCCATTGGTAGCTCAATGGCTCTGTCCCGGTCGCGTAAACGCTAAATGTCACGTTAGAACCCACCGCCACCGTCTGATCCGTTGGCTGTTGTGTGATCGCTGGGGGAATATTCGTCACCGTCAAAAGCGCATTGGAACTAGTCACCGACCCGGCAAGGTTCGTGACGATGACCGTGTAGCTGCCACCGTTGTTCGTCTGAACATTGCTGATGGTCAACACACTGGTGGTTGAGCCGCTGGTAATATCTCCATCCACCAGGTTCGTCACGTTCATCTGCCACTGGTAACTCAAAGGCTCCGTCCCGGCTGCGGTGACAGCCAAGGTTGCAGTCGAACCCACCGCCATCGCCTGATTGGTTGGTTGCGTTACAATCACCGGCGGCAATGCCACAGTCAGAACAGCATTGGAACTGGTCACGCTGCCGATGGCGTTTGTAATGACGACGGTGTAGCCAGCCGCATCGGCAGTCTGCACATCGGTCAGGGTCAGGGCAGCACTGGTCGAGCCGGACACGTTGCCGCCGTCAATGAGATTGGAACCGTTTTTCTGCCACTGATAACTCAGTGCTGGCGCGCCCAGAGCGATCACGGTGAAGGTAACCGTTGTATTGGTTGAAGTCGTTTGGCTTGCCGGCTGCCTGACAATGAACGGGGAACCGTCATTCTCAAGTGCCATACTGTGCGAGTAACCTCCGGCGACCGCCACCACATTGGTCAAATCT
>PLAY01000092.1 GCA_003134375.1 Limisphaerales bacterium
GTTTTGAAAACTACGCGACACAAGCGGCAAACGCGCTTGCAGCGGAACGGTTTTATATTAGAATGCCCATCGGCTGTGGCGGAAAACCAGCCGACAAACAAAAACCGCATGACAACCGAACTTTCAAATTTTGCCGCCCGCCTTCTCCCGCTCATGCGGGATACGGCGCGGCAAGCGCGCGATAACGAGTTTAACGAACTCGCCCTCGAACTCTTCGCGCTGCAATTCAAATCCAACGCCGCCTACCGGAAAATCTGCGTGGCTCGCAATCTTGCGCCGGGAGTGGTCGAACATTGGACGCAAATCCCTGCCGTGCCGACGGCGGCGTTCAAGGAACTGGATTTGACGTGTCTGGCTCCGGCGGAACGCACCGCAGTTTTCCATTCCAGTGGCACCACGGAACAACGTCCAAGCCGGCATTTTCACAACGCGGAGTCGCTGGCACTTTATGAGGCGTCGCTGTGGTCGGGGTTTGAACGGTACGTTTTACGGAGCGCGGACAGCTTGTCCGCGAGTAGTTGCTGTTTGGGAACACGCGGACAAGCTGTCCGCGCTCCGCTCATCATTCTCACGCCGCCGCCAGCCCAAGCACCGCATTCGTCCCTTGTCCACATGTTCGAAACCGTGCGGCAACAACTTGGTGGGGCGAGCGTCCCCGCGAGCCGTGCCGGATTTGTCGGCAAACTTGCGGACGACGGTGCGTGGACACTGGATTTCGCCCGCGCGATTGCGACGCTGGGCAACAATCCGCAATCCGCAATCCGNNCCGCAATCCGCAATCCGCAATTGATTCTGGGCACCGCCTTTTCATTCGTCCATTTGCTCGATTATCTGGAGGAGGAAAATTTACGTTTCAATTTGCCCGCCGGTTCACGGGTGATGGAAACCGGCGGTTACAAGAACCGGTCGCGCAGCCTGTCAAAAACTGAATTGCACCAACTCATCACCGAAAGACTTGGCATACTGTCGTCCCACATCATCTGCGAATACGGCATGAGCGAGTTGAGTTCGCAGGCGTATGATGGCATTGAGGTCGGAGTGCGCCCGTCTCCGGGCGCAGCGACGTTGAACATGAGAGCGTCTTCCGATTTTCAGAAGTCTCCGGACGCAAGTCCGTTGCTGCGCCCGGGACGGGCGCACTCCGGTTCGAGCATCTTTTGTTTTCCTCCCTGGGTGCGGGTGCAAATCATTTCGCCCGAGACCGGTAACGAGGTTGCCGATGGCGAAACGGGTTTGATTCGCGTGTTCGATTTGGCGAGTGTCTTTTCTGTGATGGCCATCCAGACCGAAGACTTGGGGACACGTCGCGGCGACGGATTTGAATTGATCGGACGGGCAACTTTGGCCGAACCTCGCGGCTGTTCGTTGATGAGCATTGAATCCAAATGATTTTACCGAATTATTTTCTCGCCGATCTGCCGCCGGAGGCGACGCTGTCGCCAGCCATGATCACGGAGGCGTGCCAGACGCTGAAGCGCAATCGCGCGCAGTACCTGGCACAGCGTTCCACGGACAGCCTGGTCAAAGTGCTGTGCGACGTGGCGGAGGCCTGGTTGAAACCGGACAACACCTTTCGCCGGCTGGCGCTCGAATCCGGGCCGGAAAAAACCGGTTTTTCCCAAGCAACCTTGAAAAAGGGACTCGACAATTTTTTCCGGCAATTCATGCCCGGCAATTTTCACGCGTTGCTTGTGCAGGAATTGGGCGACGCGCGGCGGCTCGACCGGTTTGTTGCGTGTGGCGGCGACGCCCCCGTCGCCGGAGTTTTCGGTTCTGGATCAAATCGGGCGGCACTGGCCGTCGGGCCGGAATTGCTGGTGCATATCATGGCGGGCAACGTGCCGAACCCGGCGCTGATGAGCATCGTGCTCGGTCTGCTGACCCGTTCGGCGCAGTTTGCAAAGTGTGCCAGTGGTTCGGCGTTTTTGCCCCGGCTGTTCGCCCATTCGATTTACGCGGCGGACGCAAAACTGGGCGCCTGCCTGGAAATTGCCGAATGGCGCGGCGGCAATGCGGGCCTGGAAACGGCATTATTTGCCGAGGCTGATTGCGTGACTGCCACCGGCAGTGACGAAACGCTGGCGGCGATTCGAGCGCGGTTGCCGGTCAAAACCCGTTTTCTCGGCTACGGCCACCGCGTGAGCTTTGGTTTTGTGGCCCATGAGGTTTTGTCGGGTATTCACACCCGGCAAATCGTGTCGCGCGCCACGGACGACGTGGTGGCTTGGAACCAATTGGGTTGTCTTTCGCCGCACGTGGTTTACATGCAGACCGGTGGTGAAGTGTCGCCGGAGAAATTCGCGGAGCTGCTCGCCGACGAACTGGAGCGGCGTGAACAAACCGAGCCACGCGGTGAATTGCCGGCGGAACACGCGGCGGCCATCGCGTCGCGCCGGGGAATTTACGAGGTCCGTGCGGCGCACTCGCCGGAGACGACGCAGCATTGGTGCAGCCGGGATTCGACGGCGTGGACGGTGGTTTATGAGGCGGACGCAAGGTTTCAACTGTCGTGCCTGAACCGGTTCATTTATGTGAAGCCGGTGCGGGACCTGGCGGAAGCTTTGCAAAACGCCGAAATGGTGCGGGGTCAGGTCTCGACAGTCGGCCTCGGCGTGCCGGAACACAAACTGGAGGAACTGGCGGTGCAACTGGCGCGCTGGGGTGTAACACGGGGGTGTCCGCTTGGCCGGATGCAAAACCCGCCGCTGACGTGGCGGCACGACGGCCGGCCGGTGCTGGGCGATTTGATTACCTGGACTGATTTGGAAATGTAATTAACCACGGATGAACACGGATAAACACGGATTGGAAAACAGAAATGGCAAATTGTATGCAGGTAGGGCGCGTCACTCCGTGCGCGCCGCCGTTTGTGTTCGCACAAACGGCGGGCAGGGGACTGCCCGCCCTACCCGTCAATCCAAGTCTTATCCGTGTCCATCCGTGTTCATCCGTGGTTGAAAAATTATGAAAATGGAATTAAGAAAAACGTTTCAATTTGAGGCGGCGCATTTATTGCCGCGTTTGCCGAAGGCGCACAAGTGCCGGCGATTGCACGGGCACAGTTTCAAGGTGGACATCGTCGTGGCCGGCGAGTGCGACGCGAAACTCGGCTGGCTGATGGATTACGCGGACATTTCGGCGGCATTCAAGCCGATTTGGGAGAAGCTCGACCATCGTTATCTAAATGACATTGCCGGTCTGGAAAATCCGACGAGCGAGGCAATCGCCGTGTGGATCTGGAAAAAGCTGAAGCCGAAGCTGCCGCTGCTCACCGAAGTTATCGTGGCGGAAACCTGCACGGCGCGGGCGGTTTATCGGGGGTAGCACCCGCGTCCCGCGGGTTGTTTCGGGCGTCGCGCCCGAAACCATTTTGCGAACGTCGTTCGCCGGCTTTCGTTTGATCCAAACCAAACTACGCGCACCGATGCAATTCGGCGGGACGCCGAATTGAACACGCCGGAGGCGTGTGCCACCTTTAAAATTACTGCATCAAAACCAGGTTCGTGCCACTGACTGGGTCTTTGAGAACAGCCCTGACTGGAATCGAAAGCAGCACCATGAGCCAGTTGCGCGATTTTTTCGTCATGCGGTTGCGGCAGAGTGGCAGAACTGCCCTTGGCGTCAATAATTCAAGTATTGACGAAGTGCCTGGAATTGATTTAACGAATGGTTGGCAACGGACCAACAACTTGAGGTGACCATGAATAAAACAGGAAGCACGGGAAATCTGGCAGTCTGGCAGGATAAATTCGTCGATTACATCATCTTGCACGCCGGTGCCCTTATTTCAGCGCTGGTCGTGGCGGTGATTGGTTTCGTTGTCGCGCGTTGGATCGGCAAACTGATGGACCGCTGGCTGACGCGCAAGGCAATGGAGCCGCCGGTACGGATTTTACTGGTGCGTGTTGCGCGGTTGCTTGTCTTCGGCATGGCATTGGTCGTCGCGCTGGGCACGGCTGGAGTGGATGTCATGGGACTGGTCACCGTTGTCGGCGTGGTCGGTGTTGGCATCGGTCTCGCGTTGCAGGGCGTGCTCGGCAATCTCATGGCTGGGTTGACCATTATTTTCACCAAACCCTTCCGTTTCGGCGAATATATTGAAATTGCCGGCGTGCAGGGACAGGTGACCAGCATCGAACTTTTCACTACCACGCTGCTTCATGCCGATCACTCACAAGTAATCGTTCCCAACCGGAAAATTGTCGGCGAGATTTTGCACAACTACGGCCACATCCGGCAGCTCAACCTGAACGTCGGTGTCGGTTACGGGACGAACATCAACACGGCCGTGACCATCGTGCGCGATGTGCTGACCCGCAATGCGCGGGTGCTCAAGGAACCCACGCCGGGCGTCGGCATCACCATGCTGGCCGATTCGTCCATCAACCTCGCTGTCTGTCCGTGGGCAGCCGTGGCCGATTACGGTCCGGCGCAGACGGAAATTTACCAGGCCATTGTCGAGCAATTCCGCGCCAACAACATCCAGATTCCCTGCCCGCAACGCGAAGTGCGGACGCTCAACAACCCGGCCTGAACCGGATGAGCCGCCTTTACTGCCTGTGTGCCTCAATGGAACGAGGTGGACGAAGTCAACCGGTGGGAGATTTGCAGCCTATCCTCTTATTAGGCAGCGTCAATCTTGAAACCATATCTTACTGCTTCTGAGTCTGTCGGTTGGTCAACTCATTGGTGCTGATAGAAAAGCTAAATGAACTCATGCTATTCATAGCTTGATGAATCCGTGTGGCGTGCCGTTTAGCCTTGGGAATAGGAAGGAGAACAAAACCAGCCACCAATGTCAAGCCGATGGCAACTACGAGCAATCTGCGATGTGTCTTTTTTTCATGGTATGAATTTGTAATATCTTGAATGTCTCGCTAAATAGACACCGACGCCATCATTTTTGTATAAAGTTTCTGCGACGCACAAGCTGCCTAACAGATAATGGACACCCCATTTTGCGGTCCATCCCGGTTCATGTTTGTGAGTGTGTTTCGCATTTAAGTTTCTGTCCAGCACACTGCTTCCCCAACAACTGGAAGATTAATGGCGATTATCCGCCGGCCAGTGGCCAGTGCAATTCTTTTTTGGTGGGGATTCCTCGATAAACGCAGAGGCGCAGAGAACGCAGAGACTCGCAGAGCCGATTTGGCTTGGAAAAGAGGGGAAAATACTTTTCTCCGCGATTCTCTGCGTTCTCTGCGTCTCTGCGTTAAAGTGGTTTGTCCCGCTCACGCTTTGGCGTGATGCACTTCGGCGTGGACTTTCGCCAGGGCGTTGGCCAGCGCGTCCCAGTCGGCTTCCGTCGTCTCCCAACCGCTGCTGAAGCGCAGCACCCGGTGCGCCTCCACCGACTTAAAATTCATCGCCGCCAGCACGTGCGACGGCTCTTCCTTGCCGGTCGTGCAGGCCGAGCCGGTGGAAACCGCAAACCCGGCCTTGTCCAGTTTCGTCAGCCAGCGCAATTGCACGCCTTCGGGCATCAACGCCGAAACGGTGTTCCACAGGCGCGGCGAATTTGCGCCGACGATGACCGTGCCGGGCAGTTTGTGCAAAAGCTGCCTTTCAAAATTCTCGCGCCAGACGCCGCGCAGGATGTGTTCGCTGCGGGCCATCTGTTTTTCGCGCGCTTCCAGGGCGGCGAGCATGGACACTATGATCGGAACATTTTCCGTTCCGGCCCGCCGGCCTTGTTCCTGTTTGCCTCCAAGAATCAGTGGAGTAACCTGGCTGCGATGCGGCACTTTCAGAAAACCCACGCCGCGCGGCCCGCCGAACTTGTGCGCCGCGCCGCTCAGATAATCGCATTCGCCCAGTCCCTTGGACGGCATTTTGCCGAGCCATTGCACGGCGTCGGAGAAGAAAGGCACCTGGTATTGACGGCAAATGGCCAGCGCCTCGCGCCAGGGCTGGATGACGCCGGTCTCGTTGTTCGCGGCCATGATGCCGACGAGTCCGGGCCGCGTGTCGGCGAGTTCCGCCGTGAGCCAGTCCAGGTCAATCACGCCGTCGTGCGTGACAGGAATGAATTTCGCGCGTTTGCCAAAGTAATGTTTTGCAGATTCGTGGACGCACGGATGTTCGATGGCGGAAACCCAAACCTCGCTCTTGGCGTCGAGCGTCCGCGCGAAGTGGTGCATGACCATGTTGTTGGCCTCGGTCGCCCCGCTCGTCCAGGTGATGTCCGCCGGCTGGCAGTCGAGAAAGTGCGCGAGTTTTTCGCGCGCCTCCTTGAGCGCGGCGCTGGCGCGACCGCCGATTTGGTGCGGGCTGGACGCGTTGCCCGGATTGTGCTCGGTGGCCTCGAGCCACGCTTCGCGCGCCTCGCGCATCACCGGCGCGGTGGCGTTATGGTCGAAATAAATCACGCCAGACAAAATACAATTGCCCGGCGCGCTGGCGAGTTTTTTGTGGTAGCACCCGCGTCTCGCGGGTCGTTTCGGGCGTCGCGCCCGAAACCATCGGCAAACAGAGATTGCAAACATTCGTTCTATCGCCAACCGCCTGACCTGCGCCGATACAATTCGGCGGGACGCCAAACTGAACCCGCGGGACGCGGGTGCTACCTCAAACGTCGGCCGTCGTGTTTCAAATGCGTGAGGATTTTTTTGTGCGCGGCGGTGAAAGCCAATAAATCCAGTTTTGTCA
Source organism: Limisphaerales bacterium (assembly GCA_003134375.1). Classification (GTDB taxonomy): domain Bacteria; phylum Verrucomicrobiota; class Verrucomicrobiia; order Limisphaerales; family UBA11358; genus UBA11358. The sequence continues at coordinate 6,649 of PLAY01000092.1, forward strand.
GCGGCAGCCAGACACCGTTGTTTTCGGATGGCGGAGATACACGACGCCCCATTTTATTATGTGGACTCGTGTAACTCGCCCCTCCGAGATTCACGCGGAAAGCTTTCAAGGTGATGCGGTAGCGGGTTATGGAATGTTTTACCGTGCAAAGCGGCCTAACATCACAAGGTTCAATGTCGAGAATTTTTGCTGCGTGGATAATTTCCCAATCGTGCTTATGAACCGTAGCCGCCGACGTCAGTCGGCTCTGACTTTTCCCAGGGGAATAATGAGCGGACTGATCCCGCTTTACGGGACTGCTACTTGGAGTTGGATGGATTTCCACATTTGGAAATTCCCACAAGTGCGCGTTAACGGCTCCGGCAGGCCGCTGGCGGACCAGGAAACGTCCGTTTCTCTCAACCACAAAGGCGACGAAACGTCTCGCGGTGGCGGCTTCGCGTTTGCCCAGATTTGGCAATTCCCCGACGCGGCCTTCGCGAAACGCGGCGCAAAAGTTTTTCACCGGGCATATTCGGCATTGTGGATTTCGCGGCGTACAAACCAGCGCGCCGAGTTCCATGAGGGATTGATTGAGGTGGGAGCAATTCGTATTTACGGTGGGGCGAGACTCTGTCGAGCCGTGACTTCTTTTGTCGCTGGCCGGGTCTCCAGCAGAGGAAAACTGGGCTCGACGGAGTCTCTCCCCACCAGCAAAAACGACCAGTTCTTCCGCCAGTTGCCAGAGTCGCGCATTCGTCTTCTTTTCGTGCGGATTTTCTCCAATGCCATACACCCGCGTCAGCACGCGGATGACATTGCCGTCGAGAATCGGTGTGGGTTGATTGAAGGCGATGCTGCAAATCGCGCCGGCGGTGTAACGGCCGATGCCGGGCAGCGCGAGCACGTCGTCAAAAATATCCGGAAACTTGCCATTGTGTTTCTCCAAGATTTGCTTCGCGGCTTTTTGCAAGTTGCGGGCGCGGGTGTAGTAGCCGAGGCCTTCCCAAAGCTTGTGAATCTTATCCGAACGCGCTTTCGCCACCGCCTCGATGCTCGGGAGTTTGCGCATCCAGCGTTTCCAATATGGGATTACCGTTTTGACCTGGGTTTGCTGGAGCATGATTTCGGAGACCCAGATGGCGTAAGGATCGCGGGTGCGCCGCCACGGCAGGTCGCGGGCATTGGCGGAGAACCAGTCGAGCAACGCTGGAACCAGCCGGTTCAAATTCGGAGTTCGGAGCTTGGAGTTCGGAGTTCGTTCCACCATGCAACGGAATTATTGCCGCAAAAAATCGCAAAAGCCGCAAAAAACGGTTGTAGTGTCGAGCCTGCGGCTCGATTAAATCGGTGCACAGCGCCGACGCTACACCTCAAAATGGAAGCTCCAAAAACTTTTTATGTCTTTTGCGCCTTTTTGCGGCTATTTGTTTTCCCGTGAAACCGCTGACTTCCTACACGGGCAAGCTCACCGACGAACAGGCGTCGGCGCTCGAAACCGCCTTGAGCTCGCGCGGCTTCAAGTTCCGCGCCGTGCCGTATGCGCGGTTTGCCGGCGAAAAGGACAAAATCAACGTGGTGTTTTACGAGAGCGGCAAACTGGTGGTGCAGGGGAAGGGCACCCAGGAATTCATCGAGTTCGTCCTGGAGCCGGAAGTTTTGAAGCAGGCGCGGCTGGGTTACGAAACATTGTTGAATCCCGAATTGCTGCTGCCGCGTATCGGCGTGGACGAAAGCGGCAAGGGCGATTTCTTCGGGCCGCTGTGCATCGCCGGCGCCTACATCAATGGAAACGTCGTCAAGGCGTGGAAAGATGCCGGCATCCGTGATTCCAAAAACATTTCCAGCGACAAGAAAATATCCGACCTCGCGGAGTTGATCCGCAAGACGCCGGGTTGCGTGGTGAACACCGTCACGATTGGCAACGAGGCTTACAACCGGCTTTACGCCAAAATGAAAAGCGTGAACACGATCCTGGCATGGGGCCACGCGCGCGTGATTGAAAATCTGATGGCCCAGCGACACCAGATGAACCCCGCGCCGGTCAAGGCCATCAGCGACCAGTTCGCGTCGAGCAAGGAAGTGGTGGCGAAGGCGCTGATGTCACTGGGTCGGGAGATTGAACTGGTCCAGAAGCATCGGGCGGAAGAAGACCTGGCGGTGGCGGCGGCTTCCATCCTGGCGCGGGACGGATTTGTAAAAGGCTTGGCGAAGCTAGAAAAGGAATTCAACGTGGAACTGCCGAAAGGCGCGTCGGCGGCCGTGGACGAGGCGGCGAAGAAATTTGTGGTGGAGCAGGGCGCGGAAAACCTGTCAAAAATTGCCAAAGTCCATTTCCGGACGGCTTATCGGGCGCAGGGCCTGCCCGAGCCGCCAAAAAAGGAGTGGCGACGAGTTGAGAAAAAACCGTAATGTGCTGCTGGAAACAATGAAAGCTGAACACTATTTAGATTACCTCGATAAAGAAATGGGTATCATGGGCGTTCTTTCAACCTTTTGTCTCGCTGTCCCATCATTGTTTTTTGAAAGGGTCATCTCTGCGGATGAAAAATCCATCGCCCATGATTTTCTCGTTAAACTTTGGTCCAATGGCTGGTTATTCTTGATTGTCGCCACGTGTATGTCGCTTTTGGGAGCAGCATATTTTTACAAACAGCGTTCCCGACTCGCTTGGTATTACGGGCAGATCGCTTTGAAAATGGCGTTGCCAAATTATACGGCGCACGAATTGGAAGAATGGCTCAAAAAAGCTGATGGTTGGGAAACGTGGATTCCATATCATTGGGCAAAGTGTGCAATCGTCTTTGCTTCAACCGGTTTTGCCTTGGCCTTTTTGTCGGTTTACATCGAGTTCGTCGGCAGTCTTTGTATACGAGTCACTGTACTGCTTTTGATCTTATTTGTTCTCCTCCTTGTCCATATATGGCGGAATTCAAAGCGATTCAACGATGAAGAGGAAATTTACTTTTTCCGTTTACGTTAATCAGAAATATGCCAGCGAAGCTGCCTCATTACGGAGTTTATACAAGAATCGGCCGGTCGTATATTCATGGTGTCGGCATCATAGCTATCCAACCAATTATGAAAGGGGCTTACATTTTTTTACCGGATGACGACAAATTGCGTTGGATAAAGGCAACTGCAATGAAGCGGTTGCCTAAAGAAATACAAAGGCTCTACGAAGATTTTTGTATCAAGAAAGGCAATAAATACGGTTGTCCAACCAGTTTCAATAAGCTAACTCCCGCTTGGTTTTTAAACCATTCAGAAAACCCAAATGTCGCTGCGGATAAGGCTTATCGGTTCATCGCTCTAAAAAACATCAAAAAAGGCGAGGAGCTTACAGCCGATTATAATAGATATTCGGACTCGGAAATGAACAAGGTTTGGCTGGCCCAAAAACGAGTTAAAGCTGCTGACCGCGTGCAGAATCCTGTTCTTCTGGAGCGTCAGCGCCGCCGGCGATGAGAATTTACGCCGACACCTCCGCGCTGATCGCCTGGTTCAACCCGGCGGATGAATTTGCCCCGGCGGTAACGGCGTGGAGCCGGGAACGCGCGACGGAGTTTTGTGGAATCCGCTGCTGCGAATTGAATTGCGGCACAATCTTCGCCGGCTCTCCGGCAAATACGCCGCCATTGCCTGGCAGGCCTACCGCGCCAGCGAAACCTCGCAACGGCTGAAGCTGGGCATCCAACGCTTGTCCGATCTTTTGGAATGGGGCGATGAATTGAGCGCGCGTCACGCTTCCAACTCCGCCGCCGGCACCTGGGATTTTGTTCACGTTGCCGCCGCCCAACACGTCCGCGCCGAAGTGTTCATCACTTGCGACGCCGCCCAGGCGGAACTGGCCCGCGTTGCCGGCCTGACACAGGTTCAGCTTTTCAAATAGGCATCAGGTAACCTTTCCCACTGCCGAAAGGTTTGAGCCGACTCACGTCGGCTGCTACGATAGCGCATGGCCAAACCTAATTTCATCGAACTGCCGGATTGCGAGCCGATCCCGATTTTATACGAGGACCGGGCGGCCATCGCCATTGACAAGCCGCGCGGGTGGATGCTCGCGCCGGTGGCGTGGCAGAACACGTCGCGCAATTTGCAGGCGGCCATCGAATCCTCCATCGCGGCGCGTGATTTCTGGTCGCAGTCGCGCGGACTGAAATTTCTTCGCCACGTCCATCGGCTCGACGCGGACACGAGCGGCGTTTTGCTCTTTGCCAAAAGCCCCGGGGCGGTCAAAAAGTTTTTTGATTTGTTCGAGAACCGAAAAATGGAGAAGACGTATCTGGCCGTCGTGGTTGGCGAGCCGAGGCAAAATGAATGGACGTGCGAACTCAAAATCGTGCCGGACAAAAAGCGGTTCAGAAAAATGAAAGTGGATTCGCGCCATGGCAAAGATTCCGAAACGCATTTCCGGGTTTTGGAAAAACGCGGAAAACTCTCGCTCGTGGAAGCGCGGCCCGTCACCGGCCGCACGCATCAAATCCGTGTCCACCTCGCGGAATCCGGACTGCCCGTTGTTGGCGACAAGCTTTACGGACGCGAAGACGCCAGGCTGGAATTGGGTTTGCGCGCCGTGCGGCTGGCATATACCGATCCGTTCACCCGCCGGCGGGTGGAAATCCGCGCGCCCGTGGAACCGTTCTGCCGCGAGTATGGTTTCGACCCGCCAAAATTGTGATTATGCCGCCGGCATTGAACAGTTCAATCGTTCCGGACACGGCGCTGGTTTGTTTTTGCCCATCCGCCATTCATGGCATCGGCGGATTTGCGAAGGCGGACATCGCCGCTGGCACCCGCGTCATTAAGTACGTCGGCGAAAAGATCACCAAGGCCGAATCGCTGCGCCGGTGCGAATCGGCCAACGAATACATTTTCTCGCTGGATGACACGCACGACCTCGACGGCAATGTTACGTGGAACCCGGCGCGTTTCCTGAATCACAGTTGCGACCCGAATTGCGAGACGGAACCGGACGGCGGGCGCATCTGGATTGTGGCGCGGTGTGGCATCCGGGCCGGGGAGGAAATTACGTTCAACTACGGTTACGATCTGGAGGATTACCGGGAACATCCCTGCCGCTGTGGTGCGTCAGATTGCATCGGTTACATTGTCGCCGAAGAATTATTCGAGCACGTCCGGAAGCAACACGCGCTGGCAGAGGAAGCTTGATTTATCTCCCCCATGAACCTCATGGGAGTTGCGGCGTCATGCCGGCCAGTCGGGATCCAAAACCAGAACTCGCCGGCGAGACGCCAGCGCTCCCAGGAACTGAACCCCTGGACCGTAGCAGCCAACATTTGACCTGGGTCATAGAAAAAGGGCGCCGGTTTAATGGCGCCCACTCCTTGGCACTGTTTTCTTAAGAGCAGTTTAATCCGCGTACTTGACGCCGCAACCGTATGGCTTCGTCTGGCTGACTTCCACCGGCTTCCCGGCGAGCAGGGCGTCCACGGCTTCGCGGACGTAATTGCGCGCCGTCCGTGGGTCATGCTGCGGATCCGGTTTGTTGTCAATCGCGCCGTCGTAAGCCAGCGTGCCGTTCTTGTCCACGACGAACATGTGCGGCGTGGTTTTCATGCCGTAGAGATGGCCAACCGCGCCGGAACTGTCATCAATCCAGGCTGCCGCAATGATTTTCTTGTCGGCAATTTCCTGTCTGGCCTGGTCGGGTGTGCGGTGGCTGGGATTGTTGGGATTGACGGAATTGACGATGAGCCACACGACCCCCTTGGCGGCCATGTCTTTTTCCAACTCCTGCATCGCGCCGGTCTTGTATTGGTTGTTACAAAACGGGCAGTCGGAGTTGTAGGATTCCAGCACGACAATCTTGCCCTTGTAATCACTGAGCTTGACCGTCTTGCCGTTGATGTCCGTGGCCGTGAAGTCCGGCGCGGGTTTGCCGGGTTCCAACGCCAGCGCGCTTGCGGCCAGGATCATGGTAGTCATTAAAACAAATGTTTTTTTCATAATTTTAGATTGTGTAATTATCAAATTAAGAGACACAAATATAGCCATTCCGTTCAAAATGTCAATGCGCCGTATGGTGGAGAGTGGCACAGGCCTCCGGCCTGTGGTTTGGGTTCACAGACGTGGACGTCTGTGCCACGGTACAACTGTCATTGAGCTGCGCGGTTCAGTGCGTTCAGTATGATGCCCGGGGTCAGAATCTCCGGCAGGACCATCGGTGGTGCGGCGGGATTTTTCGGATAAACCAAAACCAAAGGCACGCCGGCGCGGTTGAACCGGTTTAATTCCGCCGAAATGTTCTCCGGGAAATGTGTGTAGTCGCCGAGCAGGGCCACGGCATTGCTTTCCTTGAGCTTTGCGCGCACGGACGGGATTTCGATGCTGGTCTTTTTGTTCACCTGGCAGGTGAGGCACCAGTCGGCGGTGAAATCCACGATTACTGGGCGACCTTCACTGCGCGCCTTTGCCACGGCTTCCGGACTCCAGCGTTGCCAGTCAATTCCGCCCGGAGATTCCTTCAACGGGCCGGTTGCGTCCGGCGTTGCGATGGGCGCGCGCCAGTTGAGTTGATTTTCGAGCGCGAAGGCGTAACCGCCTACCAGCAAAATAAAGACGATGACAAGCGCAACGCCTTTGCGGGCGCGACCGCGCTGAACAAACTCGCCAAAAATCCACGCGGCGAACGCGATGAGCACGAGAAAGATTCCGAGCCACAAAACCGATTTGCCGTAGCTGCCGGCAGCCAGGTTGAATAACCACACGGCGGTCGCCAGCATCGGAAAGCCCATCGCAATTTTGAACTTTTCCATCCACGCACCGGGCTTGGGCAGGAATTTCAGCCACGCCGGGTTCCAGCTCAACACGACATACGGCGCGGCGAGTCCCACGCCGACCGCGAGAAACATCAACAGAATCACCGGTGCTCTTTGCGCAAAGGCGAATCCAAGCGCGATGCTCAAAAACGGCGCGGTGCAGGGCGTGGCCAGCACCGTGGCCAGCACGCCGTTGAAAAATGCGCCTGCCGAGCCATGCTTCGACGCCAGCCCACCCGCCGCGTCGAGCGCGCGTCCGCTGAGCGTGACTTCAAACACGCCGAACAAATTCAATGCCACAAGCATGACCAGCGTGGTGAGGCAGACCACAAAAACCGGGCTGCTGAACTGCATGCCCCAGCCGGCCCGGTGTCCAGCGGCTTTAACGCCGATGACGACAGCGGCGAGCACGAGAAACGACACCAGCACGCCGAGCGCATAAACAAGGCCGAGCTTGCGGACGTGACGCGGGTCGCTTCTGGATTCGCCGACAAAGCCGAGGATTTTCAGCGCAATGACTGGCAGGACGCACGGCATGATGTTTAGAATCAACCCGCCGATGAAGGCGTAGAGCAGCATCTGCCAGAGCGGTTGTGAAGGTAGGACAGGCGTCGCGCCTGTCTCCATATTTTGGCCGGATTTTCTTTCAGAGAAGTTAGAGACAGGCGCGACGCCCGTCCTACTCTCCGGTTTTTCGCTAATGACCAAATTGACCTCGATGCCTTCCCGCGAAGAATCCCATTGATTCACCAGCACGCCTGAAATCGTCTTGGGCCAATCGCCGGAATATTTTTTGACGAGCTTGCGCAAACGAACGTCTGTAGGAGGGGTGGAAATATTTTCAGTCGCTCCTTGAATTTCAAATTGCTCGCTGGCATTTGGAAAAAAGTCAGCGCCCTGCGCAGCATCTCCTAATTTTCCATTGATGATCAACCCCCATGCGATGATCAATGTGCGGGTGTCACCGTTGGCAGGCCCTTCCCACCATGCACGCACGGTTAACACGGTGAAGTCGTTGGTTTTCGTTGTTGGAATTTTTTTCTGCCATGATTCGATGAGCGCGGCGTCGGCGGACGCTTTGGTCTGGTTGCCGATGTTCAGCGTGGCCTCGACGTCGCCGCTGCCGGGGATGCAGGCCTCCTTGCATTCGAGCCAGGAAACCTTGGCCTTCAAATCGAGCGGGCCGGGCTTCAAATCGGCGGCGAGCTTGAGCGGCACGAGCAGGACAACCTCGTTGTCGTAACCATAGGTGGTAACTTCGAGCGGCGGCAGTTTTTCCGGGAGCGGCCATTGGATTTCGCTGGCGGTGACGCCGGGGGGCAATTGCCATTCAATTTTAGTGGGATAGCCGGCGGCGCCGGGATTTTTCCAGTAGGTGTGCCAGCCCGGCTCCATTTTCATGTCCACGCCGGCCAGCACGGTGTCGCCCGGACGCGCGGTGTCGGCGGACAAAATCAGACGTACCTGGGTGTGGGCTGCGTGCGCGGCGATGGCCGCAAGGCAAATCCAGCCCGCCAGAATGGTTCCAATGCGTCGCACACGGATTAGATGCCACATTTGGCGAAACGTTTGAAGTGAATTTGTACTGGAATAACGCTCGCCCTCATCCCGGCCTTCTCCCCCGAGGAGAAGGAGAGTCATTCTCCGTCTCCTTGAAGATCCGTGCGACTGGATTTGCCAGACGGACATTCGCAAAATCAAAACCAGACTGTGCGGTCCCTTCTCCTGGGGGAGAAGGTCAGGTTGAGGGCGGACCAAAAACATATTTCTCCTTTGCCTGCGGCGCGCCGGACCGTATTTCAACCGCGACTTCCGAAATGCCGTTGCTTAAAATTTCTCATGCGATTGTGGACGTTGCATCCGAAGTATCTGGACGCACGGGGACTGGTGGGCCTCTGGCGCGAGGCACTGCTGGCACAAAAAGTTCTGAGCGGCGTGACACGCGGGTACAAGCATCATCCGCAATTGCGCCGCTTTTCCGAACTGCCCAATCCACCCGCCGCCATTGCGACTTATCTGGCGGCGGTACGTGAAGAGGCTGTGCAGCGCGGTTATAATTTTGACGCAGCCAAAATCGGACGGCGGCGGGTTCGTGGAAAAATGAAGGAGACGCGCGGCCAGTTGCTTTATGAATGGCGGCACTTGAAACGGAAATTGAAAACGCGGGACGTAAAAAGGTATCGCGAGCTTTTGCCGGTGAAAAGTCCCGCGCCGCATCCGCTGTTCCGGATTGTTCCCGGCAAGGTGCGGGATTGGGAAAAGGTGCGTTGAAAGTGTCATCAGGCGGGTTGGAGGACCGTATCTTTTCAATTAAACCACGGATTAACACGGATAAACACGAATTAAGACCAGCCAAAAGGTTTCTTCAGTGAATCCGAATGGTCTTCCTTGCTGGTAAACGAGTTTGCATTGCTGAAATCCTTTTTCCATCCGTGTCCATCTGTGTCCATCCGTGGTTAAAAGATTTTTCTACTGCATGAATACGGTTTCAGCACATGACGCACTGAGCGCGCAAAATTATTACTGGAAAAAGGGGATGTTATACGCCAACCTGTCCCCCTGTTAATTATGGATGTTAAACTTCCTAAACTTGGAGAGGGCGCTGATTCAGGCGTCGTGGTCAATGTCTTCGTGAAGGAAGGCGACCAGGTTGCCAGGGATCAGGCCATCCTCGAATTGGAAAATGAAAAGGCTGTGGCTTCCGTCCCGTCCACGGCTGCCGGTGTCGTCACAAAAATTTACGTCAAAGCGGGCGACAAAATCAGCGTCGGCCAGCGCCTCATCTCATTGAGCGGTGGTGATCAACCGGTTGTCGCTGCCGCGCCCGCCGCGAAAGGGGCCGCGCCGGAGCAGGAACCCGAAACGCCGGTTGAAGAATCGGCAGCCGAGGCCGGGGAGGAGATTCCGAAGCCCGTGGCCGCGCCGGTCGCCTCGCCATCCATCCGCCGACTCGCGCGCGAGCTGGGCATTGATTTGTCCAAGGTGCGCGGCAGCGAGGCGGGCGGACGAATCGTCACCAGCGACATCCGCGCCTATATCGCGCGTTTGCAGAAAGCAGCGGACAAACCGAAGGTTGCTGCCACGGCGCTGGCAAAAACAACCGCCGAATCAATTGATTTTTCCAAATGGGGGCCGGTGACGAGGAAGCCGTTGACACAACTGCGCCAAGTGATTGCGCGGCGGATGTGGGAGAACTGGAATGCCATCCCGCACGTCACCCAGTTTGACAACGCGGATTTCACGCGGCTGAACGAGTTGCGGAAGAAGTTCGCGTCGGCTTACGAAAAGAAAGGAGTGCGGTTGACGCTCACGCCGCTCGTGCTCAAGGCGCTGGTCGGGACGTTGAAAAAACACCCAATTTTCAACTCCAGCCTTGATGAAGTCGCGCAGGAGATTGTCCTCAAGGAATATTTCCACATTGGCATCGCCGTGGACACGGAGCAGGGTTTGATTGTGCCGGTCATCCGCGATGTGGACAAAAAAAACGTGTTTGATCTGGCGAAGGAACTGGAACAACTCGCGCAAAGGGCGCGCGACCGCAAGGTGACGGCGGAGGAATTGAAGGGCGGCACGTTTACCATTACCAATCAGGGCGCCATCGGCAGCGCGCATTTCACGCCCATCATCAACAAACCGGAGGTGGCCATCCTCGGTCTTGGCCGCGGCGCGATGAAACCGGTCGCGCGCGATGGCAAGGTGGAGGTGCGCATGATGACGCCGCTGGGGTTGTCGTACGATCATCGGGTGATTGACGGCGGCGCGGCGGCGCGGTTCATGGTGGACTTGGTCGTGGCATTGCAGGATTTCAATGAGGAAAGCATCAAACTGTGAGACGAATTGAGATCAAAGATTACGCTCGCCCTCACACCGGCCCTCTCCCCCGGGGAGAGGGGGAAGCAAGCTGTAACGTCTGGCAATGCGTTTATCTTAATTGCAGTCACCGTCTTTCACGCGTCGGCTTCAGGACGCGTTCGATTACCAGTGACTTTCATATCTCCAACAAGCAGCGGATGATTCTCCCTCTCCGGGAGGAGAGGGCCGGTGTGAGGGCGGAACTTTTTAACTAACATTTTTTTCTATGGACCCAATTAAAACTCACATTGTGGTTGTTGGCGCGGGACCGGGCGGATACGCCGCGGCATTTTATGCGGCCGACCTGGGCATGAAGGTCATTCTCGTCGAACGTGAAAAACGGCTCGGCGGCGTCTGCCTGAATTGCGGCTGCATTCCGTCGAAGGCGTTGCTCTACGCGACGCACCAAATCACCGCGGCGCACGATTCAGCGCATCGCGGCATCACGTTCACGCCGCCGGCGGTGGATTTGCCGAAGCTGCGCGCGTGGAAGGAATCCATTTTGGAAAAACTCGCCGGCGGGGTGTCGTTCCTGGCGCAAAAACGCGGCGTGCAGGTGATTAAAGGACGCGGTTACTTTGAAGATTCGCAGACGTTGCGCGTCGAGACGGAGCAGGGGCAGCAGCTTGTCCAGTATGACAAGGCGATTCTGGCCGTCGGTTCGCTGGCGGCCATGCCCAAGGTTTTCGACTTGGGCAATCCGCGCATCATGACTTCCACCGGGGCGCTCGAAATCGAAGACATTCCGGAAAACCTGCTCGTCGTGGGCGGCGGTTACATTGGCATGGAAATGGGCACGGTCTATGCCGCGCTCGGCAGCAAAACCGTGCTGGTCGAGGCGCTCGACAACATTCTGGCTGGCGCCGATCCCGACCTCGCGCGGCCGGTGGCGGCGAATGCGAAGAAAATGTTCAAGGAAATCCGGCTCAAGGCGAAGGTCACGAAGATGGCTACCGCCGGCAAACAAATCAAAGTGGAGATGGAATACGGCGGGCAAAAGCTCGAAGAACTTTACGACCGCGTGCTCGTGGCCGTGGGCCGCGTGCCGAACAGCGCCGACATCGGCCTCGAAAACACCAAGGTCGAGCTGGATGAAAAAGGTTTCGTGAAGGTCAACCATCATCAGCAGACCGGCGACCCGAACATTTACGCCATCGGTGACATTGCGGGTGGCATTTTGCTGGCGCACAAGGCGCACAAGGAGGCGCGCATTGCCGTGGAGAACATCAACGGCGAGGACGTCACCTTTGAAAACATCGTCATTCCGGCGGTGGTGTTCACCGACCCGGAACTGGCGTGGTGCGGCCTGACCGAAGCCGAGGCGAAGGCCAAAGGCGTGAAATACGAAGTGGCCAAGTTTCCGTGGGCGGCGTCGGGCCGGGCGCTGTCGTTCGACCGGACGGACGGGCTGACGAAGATGCTGATTGATCCTGAAAGCGAGCGGGTGCTGGGTGTGGGCATTGTGGGCGCGGGCGCGGGCGAATTGATTGCCGAAGCGGTGCTGGCGCTGGAAATGGGCGCGACCGCCGAGGACATCGCGCTGACGGTGCATCCGCATCCGACGCTGTCTGAGACGCTGATGGAATGCGCCGAGGCGTTTTACGGCCACGCCACGCACACCATTGCGAAGAAAAGGGCAGGGGAATAAAAATCGTCCTCGTCCTCGTTCTTCGTCCTCGAAAAATTAAGGACGAGGCTGCTAATTGACGGAACGTGAGTGGTTGTTTAATTATCACCAAAGCTGGCGTAGCGGCGTCTCGGCAGAGCGCCGCCATCTGAAAAAAACAGGGGGAATTTGCGGCGGTCTGCCGACGCGCCGCTACGGAGAAGGAGAATCGTTCGCCGTTCTGAACCGGCAGAGACGATATTCGGACTGGAAGATGCGATCTGAAAAATTTACCCGGGCGGTTGATCTGACACGGCTCGTTTGCTGGCATGGTTTCGGAGGTGGCTGAAATTTCCCTCCTCGCAGCAGGCCACAAAACCTTCCGTCACCGTTTTTAGTTCCTCCCAGCGCGCGCGGATTTGCTTGGACTCCGCCGGCGTGATCTGGCTGTCGGCGGCGGCGGTGGCGATGACAGCCAAGAGGTCGGCAAATTCCTGGACGATCTGGTTGGTGGCCGGGATCAGGAAATGCGGATGCGCCGTGTTCTTCGGGTTGAGGATGAAAAAGCCGCCGGCGCGCTGGCAGACCCATTGGACGAGCCGGTGGTCGCCGGTGCTGGTCAGCAGCGCCTCGATGCGGTCGAGCGGATTGCCGGTGCCGCTGCCGGCGGCGTGGTTCGGCGGCTCGGCCCATTTATAGACCATGGAAAGTGACAGGTTGAGGTCGGCGGCGACCTGTTTGGGGGCCTTTTTGTCAAAAACCTCGCGCAACAATTCGTAGGAATGCATGGCGAGACAATGGAAAAGCGGGGCGGAATTGGCAAGCGCGAAGCGGTTGATAAATAAAGCCATTCAATAGCAATCGTAGCCGCGGATGTTAATCCGCGCCAATTGGAGGGAAGTTTGCGCCGACTGACGTCGGCGGCTACTTCGCCTCGGGTTTACAAATCTGCCGGCAAATTATAGATGCAAATTATAGATGCGTTGAAGGGCAAGGTGGTGTTTGATTAGCGCGGCGTATGAAACACACCGACAAAACCCAGCATTCCTTTCCGGCTTGCTTTGAAAGCGGGTTGGGTTTCTACTCGCGCCCACAACAACTCAGCGAGGATTTATGATTATCTACACGATCTGCTTGGTGGTGGGTTTGGCGTTTGCCTTCATCAGCGCGGTCGCCGGTCACTTCTTTGGCGGCCACGATGGCGGCGGGGGCGTCGGGACGGGCGGTCACGCGGAGGCCGGTTATGACCACAGCGGCGTGCCGGGGATTTCGTTCTTTAGCCCCACGGTGCTGGCGTGCTTTGTGACCGCTTTCGGTGCTTGCGGACTCATTCTGAGCAAGGTTGAGGCGACGCGAAGTGTGTGGGTCAGCGCCCCGATTTCGGCAGTCGCCGGACTGACAATGGCGTTTGCCACCTTTCTGCTTTTCAATTGGATGTTCAAGCAAACCGAAAGTTCAAGCGAATCCCGCGTCGCCTCCCTGGTTGGCCAGGAAGCCTCGATTGTGACGCCCATTCCGGAAAACGGCGTCGGTGAAATCGCCTACATCCAGGGCGGATCCCGCTATACCGCCCCGGCGCGGACTGAAAGCGGCTCTCCGATTCCCGCCGGAAAGTTCGTTCGCATTACCCGCATCGCCGGCACCCAGTATTACGTTGATGTCATAAACTGAACCACCCAACAGCCCTTCAAATTACAACTTACAACTAAAGGAACACTATGTTTACCCCAATCCTCCTGGCCGACATTCCCTTCACCGCCTATGTCATCGGTGGAGTCATCGCGTTCGTCATTGTCCTTTTCATGTTGCTTGGCCTCTGGGCCAGCCGCTACACCAAGGTCGGTCCCAACCAGGTGCTGGTTATTTCCGGCCGCAAACGACAGATCATCGATCCCGATGGCACCGCGCGTGATGTCGGGTTCCGCATCGTCAAAGGCGGCGGCCGGTTCGTTTGGCCGGTGTACGAAAAGGTGGATATCCTCTCGCTCGAACTGCTGACCATTGATGTGCAGACGCCGGAGGTCTATACGAGCAAAGGCGTACCGGTGAAGGTGGACGGTGTGGCGCAAATCAAGGTCAAGGGCGATGACATCTCCATCGCCACAGCGGCCGAACAATTTCTCAGTAAAGGCGTTGACGACATCAAAAACATCGCCATGCAAACGCTCGAAGGCCATTTGCGCGCCATTCTCGGCACGATGACCGTCGAGGAAATTTACCAGAACCGCGACGCGTTTGCCCAGAAAGTCCAGGAAGTGGCCGCCGGCGACATGGCCAACATGGGCCTTGGCATCGTCAGTTTCACCATCCGCGACATCCGCGACACGCAAGGCTACCTCGACGCGCTCGGCAAACCGCGCATCGCCCAGGTCAAACGCGACGCCATCATCGCCCAGGCCGAAGCCGACCGCGATGCGCAGATTCGATCCGCGCAGGCGAATCAGGCGGGGCAGGAAGCGAAGTTCGTCGCCGACACGAAAGTTGCCGAGGCGCAACGCAATTACCAATCGAACGTGGCGCAATACCAGGCGGCGGTGAACCAACAGAAGGCGCAGGCCGACCTGGCGTATGATTTGCAGAAATTCAAGACCGGCCAGCTCGTGAAAGCCGAGGAAGTTCAGGTGCAAATCATCGAGAAGCAAAAGCAAATCGAGTTGCAGCAGCAGGAAATCCAGCGCAAACAGCGCGAACTCGAAGCCAATGTCCAGAAACCCGCCGACGCCGAACGTTACAAGGTCGAGACGCTGGCCAATGCGAAGAAATTCCAGCTCGAAACCGAGGCGGCCGGCGCGGCGTCCGCGACCAAGGCGACCGGTTTTGCCGGCGCCGATGTCGTGAAAGCCACCGGTCTCGCCGAAGCCGACGCGAACAAGGCGCGCGGTCTGGCACAGGCAGAAGTCATCGAAGCGCAGGGCAAGGCGACCGCTGAGGCGATGCGCGTGAAAGCCGAGAGCTTCAAGCAATACAACGAGGCGGCGGTCATCGAAATGATCGTGCGCATTATGCCGGAAATCGCGGGCAAGATCAGCGAACCGCTGAGCAAGATGGAGAAGATGGTCATCATCAACAGCGGCAACGGACCCGGCGGCGGCGCGAGCAAGCTGACCGGCGACGTGACCACCATCATCAGCCAGTTGCCCCCGGTGCTGGAAGCTCTGACCGGCGTGAAGTTCGAGAAATTGCTGGAACAGGTCCCCGCGCTCAAAAAGGCGATGGGGAAGGATGATGATAAAGGCAAATAACAGGTAGGGCGCGGTCTCCGCACCGTGCCCACCAATATTCGGAGGGGCGAGCTCTGCGAGTCCCTAACTGAATAATTCCCAAAATGGGGGCTCGTGTAACTCGCCCCTCCGACAGATTGAAACGTGATGAAACTTTGCCGTTCACGCGATGACCGCCAGCTTGCCGGGGTTTGCGGCGGGTTGGCGAAGCATTTTGATCTGCCAGCCTCGAAGCTGCGCGTGATCTGGGTTTTGGGAACACTTTTCAGCGCGGCGTTTCCAGGCGTTTTGTTGTATCTGGCGCTTTGGTATTTGCTGCCGGAAGAGCCGCCGCCCGCGCCCAGCTTTGAACCGCCGCCGCTACAGCCGTGGAAGAAGGCGACGTGAGGAAGGTTATGGCCGAAAATGAATCAACCAAAGTCTGCCCGCTTTGCGCTGAAACAATCAAAGCTGCGGCAAAGGTGTGTCCGCATTGCCGACACTGGCAACCAAGGAAATGGTCATTTGATAATCCAGCTCTTTTGCAGAGTCTTGCGTCCCTTGTTATCGCGGCTGCAATTTTCGGTGCAATTGCAGGTTTGGGGTATTTCCTTGAACACCTAATTGGCCCGAAACGTGATTTTGCTCCATATCAAAATCAGATTAAAGTGACCAGTTCTGAAGCTGGTTTTCGGATGTTTGGCAGCAATCTAACAGTATTTGTCGTTGGAACTCTTACAAACCAAACTGATTTCGCTTGGAAAAATCTTGGGCTGGAAGCACGGTTGTTTGATAAAAATGGAAAACTCATTGATGTGATTCAAGCCAGTGATAGCAGCTACAACGGAGTTGTGGTTCTTCCACACGCTGAAGCTGGATTCAAAATTCAAAGCAAGGCGACGAAGGATGAATCCGACTATGTAACAAACAAAGTTTTTGTTGGCACAGCTAAAGATTTCAACGCTTGGCCATAATTTTCATGCGCCTGTTCGAAGCCATCATTGATGCGAACCACCGTGCAGTTGCCGGTGACAAGGAAGCCGGCTTGCATCCGGCGGATTTCGCGGATGAATTGCCGGTCATCGCGCTCACGTGCGTTGATCCGCGGTTGAACGCGATTTTTCCGAATGCGCTCGCGCTGCCCGCTGAGGAGTTCATCTGGCTGCGCAACGCGGGCAACATCATCACCGGGCCGTTGAGCAGCACCATGCGGTCGCTGGCGCTGGCGTGCGCCGTCAAGGGCGGCAAAGAAATCGCCATCATCGGCCACACGGACTGCCAAATTTGCAAGACAACGGCGATGCAGTTGCTCGACAAATTGCAGGCCTTGGGCGTCGATCGGCATCAATTGCCGGAAAACCTCAACGAGTTTTTCGGCATGTTCGGCAGCGAACGGCAAAATGTCATCAAGGCTTGCGACATCGTCCGGCACAGCCCGCTCATCGGCCCCAAAATCCCGGTGCATGGTTTTTTGGTGGACATCGAAACCGGCAAGCTCGAATGGATTGTGAACGGTTACGAAGCCTGGCAGACGTTGCCGGATACCAGCGAAGCGATCAAAGGTGCCGGGCCGATGACCAAGGAGTTGGGTTCGTTTGCCGCGTTCAACCTCGGCGAAATGAAATTCCCCGAAGCCAAAATCGGCGAGTTGGCGACGAAGACCGAGGACTGGCTGTCGCAAAAGGTGGAAAAGCTTGAAATGGCCATCCCCGGCACGCCGGAGACGAAAGCGGCCGTGGCCCAAGAGGTGGTTGAGTATGCCAAAAAGCACTGGCCGCAACCGCCGGTCGTCCCGCCAAAAATTCCGCTGCCACCGCCAATCCGCCCCAAGATCATTCCAACCCGCGGCCGGCGGTAAAAATCGTAGCGCAGATTGGCAATCTGCCATGTCGCCGACTGTTAGTCGGCAGGACTTGGATTTTGTGAACCGGCGGCTTGCCAATCCGCGATACAGCAGGCTATCAGCCTGCGCTACAGCGACAATGTGGACGGCGCGTTTTTGAATCAAT